>NZ_CP175657.1:1758125-2081250 GCF_051602715.1 Pilosibacter sp. YYHA0881 | reverse complement strand
AACTTGGAGTCTCTGCGCAGTTTTGCGGTGGAACGCGAGATCCATGCCCCCACATGGGAGGGCGGCACCTGATAAAGCTCCGCAATGTCTGTGACCCGCATTCCTTGAAGTTTGAGGGCAAGCGCCTCAATACCAAGCCGGGTTACACCATCGTAATCTTTTTTACAGGCATCCAGCAATGACAGAGTTTCTATCAGAGATACTTGGGTGTCAAAGGCGTCGGGCCGGGACTCCAGGGCCTCTCCGTCTGCCGCCAGTTCTCCATGTTCTCCAATAATAAGCCTGCTGAATTTTTTCTTCCTGTTGCAGATCGCCCGGCAATAGGACAGAAGCCCGTTTTTAACGACCGTTTTGGCGTAGGTAGAAAACTGGGCCCGTCCGTCATTCTTATAAGTAGACGCGGCTTTACAGAGCCAAAGGCACCCCTCTTGGAACAAGTCTCCATATTCCATACCGCAAATAGTTGGATTAACATGGATGTAGTCACAAATAACCCAATGTACGATGGGAAGATTCTGGGCAACAAGTTCCTGCTGCTGTTCTGTTAAACTGGTCATCGTTTCACCCCCCTTTAAGCGGCCGAATGCAGATTGCCCAAAGGAGCAGCGGCTTTGTAACAGAGGCGAATTACCTCATCACACATCCCGTCAGAAAACATGCCAATATGTGCCTGCTGGTCATTTAGTCCCAGTTTGGCCTGGAGCCAGATGTAGACCTCCCATTTTTCCATGTGCCGGCTCTGCTGCAGATGCTCCAGCGCCCGGTGAGCCAGGATTCGTTTGTGCCGGAGATCCCCATTTGCCAGAGTCCCCATAGGCCGGTGTGTCCGGTCATGGGCACTCACATAGGCATCACAAGCCGGCCAGCGATCACAGAGATAGATATATTTGCCCTGGGAACGGCGGTTACAGCCATAGACTGTGCTGGCGGGGCGAAGAGAGGCGTTAGCATGGCAATAAGGGCATTGGATATGTTTTTGCTTCGTCATAAAAATCATCACCTCCAAATGCGTATAGATGACGGCGCAAAGGCGTCTTTCAGTGTGAAAAAACAGTGTTAATTGCAGCCCGGGTCCAGAGAAAGTTGTCTGAGCGCACAGGCGGAAGGCTCCGGTGTGTGCCATTCGATGTACTTGGAAAAGGCGGCGTCAAAGGCGCGCCGGGACAAAATGGCAATGCACTCAGACGAATCTACAGTTTCTCCGGATAGTCTTTGGATGTCCTCGGCAGAAAGCAGCATAACCTGTCCGCACTCATCCACAGCCAGAAGAAAACCGGAACAGGGCGTTGTCCGGCCGCACATGCAGTTGCCGCAATCGCAGCTTACAAAGATAGCGTTGCGCCAGTTGCCGCGAACGGCCCGCAGAAAAGAATAAATTTTGCAGGATGATTTCATCCTCTACCTCCGTTATTCGTTTTTTCAAAAACTAAAAAAGCGGGGACCGGCCGTGGAAACCCACAGACCGATCCCCGCCGGTGATTTTAGCCAAACAGGCCCTCGATCTCGCTGGTGATACGCGGAATCACCGTGTCGTTGAAAATGAGGGTCAGGGCCGCCAGAAGAAGGGCGCCCAGCACCACGGCGATGATGATCTTAACAGCGTCCGAAATGTAAAAATCGCCGCGCTGGTTGGAAAGCGCCATACGGGCACGAAGGGCCAGTGCATTCGCCTTGTTCTGGATACGGGTGGTAAAGTTTCTCATGGTAAGACCTCCTGAAATTTTATTGTTTTGATGTTGATGGTTTTATAAAAAGACTGCTCACCGCTCAAGAACGACGAATCGGTTTGAGCATGTCCTTTTTATTGGAAATGGGCCGGCTGGGATAGGCTTTCGACTTTTGATACAGAAGCCATCGGAAACGGCGCTTTTCTTCCCGTGCGCCGCCAGACGGGGAAAATTTTTTCTTAGGCATAAAAGTCTCCTTAAAACAAGGGCCGGCCTGTATATGACAGGCTGGCCCAGAAATAAATGACGGCAGCTGACTACCGCTACAAAAATCCGCTATAGAACAAGCACTTACCTCCTTTACACTGCAAGAGGTAGAAAAATGTGTTTTTTCTGCTTCATACATTCAGAAAAATGTGAAAAAATGAATTGCAAAACAAAGAAAAATGTGGACGCCTCGAATGTGCATCATCATTTATCACGAATCTTCCGCTGTATCTTGCAGAGAAAACCATAGAGCTCTTATAGGAAACGGCCCTCACATTCAGATGTGGGGCCGTTCCATTCGCAGTCCGATTATCCAAAGAAAGCGCCCAAGGAGCCCATAACCTCGGTACAGAGGACCACCAGGTAGATAATCATGATACAGATGAGCATCATCATGGAGTAACGCTGGATCTTCTTGGGGCGCTTGGCCGCTTCCTTTTTTAAGTTGTTCTGCTCAATCTGCCTCATGTCAAAACAGATCATTTTAAAGTACATCCTCTGATCGTCGCCTCGCAATACGCCAATCAGTCCCCGGATCACATCGGACAGCATGGGGCTGCCGATGCGGGTTTCAAAATGGATGAGGGCGTTTTCATAGTTGCCGGTCTTCATATCGGCAATCGTCTGGTCCAACTCCGCGCCGAAGTCCTTGCCCGCCACCCGGCGGTAGGAAGTAAGGATCTTCAACACATCCCGGTCATTTTCCAAATTCTGCCCGATGGTAAGGGCAAAGCGAGGGATCTCATTCTCAATGAGCTTGCGCCGCTTTTTCACAAAGTCAAAAACCTTGTAATAGGTTGAAAACCACAGAGCCACGGCCAGACCAATCAGAACAGGCACCATAAGCGGTATCAAAAACGCCATCAGCAGAGAACTGAGGCCGACTGCCCCGGCTGTGACCCAGGCCCGGGCGGTGTAGACTTCCGGTGTCAGCTCCATGCCGGCAATGTCCAGCGCCCGCTGCAGTTTATTCCGCTTGAGCTTATCCAGCTTCAGGTACGGGGCGATCAGGCCGGCGATTTTGGTGAGATAGACATCCAGCAGTTTCTCGGCCTTTACGCCCTGCTGCTTGCGGGCCAGAAGCATCATACGGGAGGTACGCTTCGTGGGAATGTCTGCAAAGGCACAAGTCAGGTTATAGACAGCAAAGCCGAAACAAATCACTGCTGTGAGAGCTAAAAGCGTCATGCGCTGTCACCTCCATATTCAATGGGCCTGCTCAGTTTCATGATCTGGGTCAGGGCAAACAGGATAATGGCTGCGCAGATTGCCAAAGCGATTTTGCCCGGCGTGGTGAAGAGCAGCGTGTGAAACCAATCTTCATTCAGGAAATAAAGCAGCGGTACATTGGCGATCACAAGGAACATCATCGTGATCGCCTCCCGGCGCGGCCCCTGCATCATAGCCTCCAGCTCCGACTGCACCACACGAACATCAGAAAACTTCTGGGCGATGGTAGGCAGCGTATTTTTCATGGCCCGGTCAGACTGGCACTGAATGAGGATGTTAGCCCACTCATGGAAAACACGGTTTGGAATCTTCATTTTGAGCGAATTGATGGCACTCGTAGTATTTGCGTTAATCAACTCTGCCTCATAGACAAATGCCTCAAAATTGGCCTTCACCGGCTCATTGATGTAGGGCAGGTTTTCCTTGACTGCCCGGATCAGGTCCTCTGTGCGCAGGTAGGAAGTGGTGATGATGGAGATGGCCGTTTCCAGTTCTTCGTTCAAATGCTTTTTATAACTGGCTGCGGTGCTGCGCAGATACCAAATAGGAGCGAGTGAAAATCCGATCCCTAAAATCGGGACCATGTACACATTGCCAATCAGCAGCGCCAGGGCGCCGCCCACCGCGAACAGGATCAGAGTCAGCCGTTTGACTGCTTCATACCGGTCAGCCCGCCCGGTGCCTTTGAGGATTTGCTTTAATTCAAAGTCCTGATTAAAGAAGCCTTTGGCCGGAGTACCCATCAGAACATTCAATTCATCGGTCAGAGTGGCCGACTTGCGCTGTGACCGGAAAAGCGCATCAATGAAATCGCCCGGCCGCACACCAAACAGCGTTAGGAGTCCAGCGGCGATGAGGGCGAAGCATATGATGTAAACCCACGGCATCCGTTCAACACCTCCTTGTCGTGCTCAAGAAATTCATCCAGCTCCTTATGGGAAATCCCATTGTCCAGGAGACGCTTCTGCAATGAGCTGGACATCTCGGAAACTTTTTTGTGGCGGCCGACCACAAGGGGCCGTCCATCTGCATCAACAGTGTTGTCCAGCACATTGTAAGAGTAGAGGGTGCGGTAAATCAGCCGTTCGCCCTCACAGCATTCCCCCTCGATGATCTCCATGATTTTACGGCTTCGGTCTTCCAGCTGCTTTGTGAAGACGATGATTGGATAGGCTTCGACCATGATCTGCATCAAAACATCATCGCCCATCATATACTTTCGCTTTGCGAGCGTCATCATGCGCCGGTAAGTAGAAGCGCAGCTGTTAGAGTGGATTGTGGTGCAGACAGTATGGCCGGTACGGGAGCTTTCTGCAGCGGACAGGCTTTCTGCCGCAGACCGCATCTCACCGACGCCGATCACATCCGGGTGCTTACGAAGGACCCGCTCCAGCAGGAAGTCCTGGTTGATGTTCAAGGAAGGATTTTCGCTGGGCCGGGTGAGCAGATGGACTACGGAATTCAGAATGTTTCCATTTTCGTCCCGCTTAACCAGATCAAATTCGCGGCTGCCCTCCTCAATCGTGATGAGGCGTCGGTTGTCAGGGACCTGGGACAACAGCCATGCCATGATGGTAGTTTTGCCGGAGCCGGTGGCCCCGGCAATGCAGACGGATACGCCATAGCGGATGCAGGCGGTCAGAAAATGAAGCATTTCCGCTGTTGCACTGCCGGAGTCCAACAGCTTCTGTGCAGAAACCGTTTGTTGATTTACGATACGGATGGAAGCGTTGATCCCCACCTCCGGGTCAACAATCGGCGTCTTATCCACAGAGATACGCACATTCTTATCCAGGAATCCGATCACGCTGGGCATGGTATCGTCTATGACCATGCCGCAGGCGTTGAGCATGCGCCGGACCACATCAATAGCGTGCTGTGGAGAGGAAAACTTGTCCGGGATTTTAACGCTGCGCCCGCCGGCTTCAATCACCTCAATGTCGTTGTAGGCATTGATGTTGACCTCCTCAATACCGGGTTTGTAGATCCACTTTTTCAGGAAGGAGTACCCGGCCATGTCCTCATAGAGCTTCTCGCACAGTTCCTCCGTGGTCAGCCCCTCGATGGCGTATTTTCGCTTGACGATGTACTGCACCATCAGTTCTTTCAAAAGGGAGGAGGCGCGGTCGGTATTTCCATCGCCGGCCTCTGCAATCGTGGCGGCGTGGTTTTCCGCAAAATACCGCTGTACATCTTCCAGAATCTGTTCATAGGTAAGGTCCTGATTGGCCGCAGGAGCGAAGAAAATGTCATTGAGATTATTCATCGGCAGTTTCCTCCTCAAAATGCTCGGTTTCGTTTCCATCATCCTCTGCGGCATGGTCAGCCAGCTCCATCTGCTCCAGCGCATCCAAAACTTTGTTGAGCGAAGCTGTGTATTTGGGATTGCAGTATTTGATGGCCTGGAACATCCCGCCTTCGGTGGCGCAGCGGTCGATCTCCTTGCCATAGGGCAGAAGGCCATCCCATCCGCCGATGATATGGCCCATCTCATCCAGCGCGTGGAAAGGGCGGGCCATGCCGGCAAAGGTCATGTGCTGATCGTAGTGGAAACGCCCATCTCCCAACAAGGGCTGATGGGCCTTTAAGTAATTAACGCCCTTGAGATCAGGCGTCAGGATGCGAATGACCAGATCCCCTGACTCAATGGCGGCAGGCGTGAACACATTCGTCATATTGGAACTGCAGTCCAGAATGACGAAATCCACAAGCCTTGCGGCGGCGTTGACCAGCTGGAGTACCATGGCGTACTTGACTTCCGGGTAACTCAACGGATTTTCACCGGCAGCATAGCCCATCACTCCAATGAAGGGATAACTTTTGAGCACGGTAACATGCCCTGCCACCAAAGAGGTATCGATTTCCACGCTGCTCAGTACCTGCCCTACAGAGGCATTGGTCTGAATGATCTGCTCCGGCAGCCACACCGGAAGCATAGGAACACTGATTTCCGCATTGATGATGATCGCTTTCCGCTTGTCGCGGGTCAGGGCTTTTGCCAGAATGCAGGAAAACATACTTTTTCCGCTCCCTGGGCTGCCCCAGACGGTAATGACTTTTCCCATAGGAAACTCCTTTCCCAAGGGCGGAATGCCCTTGATTGTGCGGTAATATAATTTCGATTATCATAATCAAAATTATCAAACTGGTTTCATTCACCGCTTTCCGGTGTATTACTGGTAGGTGTCGATTGGGTATTCTCACCCGAATCTTCTGCAGAGGCGGGATCACCAGTTGCATCTGTCCCTTCGTTCTCGCCATCCTCTGTCAGCGTTTCCGGGAAGTAAATTTCCTGGAGCGTCTTGTCCTGTTCGGCCAGCAGTTCTTCAGCCAGCTGGTCATTGTTGCGGGAGATCAGGGCCACATGAGCTACGCCGTCGTTCTCCAGCTCAGTGATGATGCGGGCCTGCTCCGGGCTTGCCAGCACTGTGATGGTAGCAGACTGCTGCGGCTCTTCATCTTCTGTGGGCTCCTTGGTATTGTCCACATTGATGCCATCAGAATCCGTGACGGAAAGGACCTTGACAAAACGCAGTTCGGGTACTTCCTCCGCAGTCTCCAGGAAGTGATAGATGCGGACAATATCATTGGGCTGGAGCTTATCCGACAGTCCGGAGGCCAGCGTTTTTACGGTCAGGGAGATAGCAACCTTACCAGAGGGGATGTCGTTGAGCGCCACATCGGAGGAAATCGGGACGCTGCTCACCTTACTGGTGAGAATATAGTCGCCCGCAGCCAGATCCGCCGTCACATACAGCCCCTCCACATCCTCAAGGCTGTGAGCCACATTGGTGGGAAGGTTATAGCCGCCTACCTCCACAACCTCGGCGTTTTCTTTGGTGACCTGTTCGCCTTTGAGCACAGGCTGGGTGATGCGGACAATTTCCGTTTTCCCGTTGGTCTGCCGGGCAATGGTGGGCAGAGCCACAAAAGCAATGACTGCTGCCAATACCAGGGACAAAATACCGAAAATAAATCGGTTGTTGAGTTTCATAAGCACATTCTCCTGTCATAAAAATAGTTCAGCCAGCGTTGCAACAGAGCAGCCGCAGGCAAGAAAAGGTAAGAACGGGATGGCGATGGGCTGGCGGAGCCGGGAAAGCCTTCGGAACAGAAGGACCATCGGCATGGCAAAGACTGCGGCCACAAAGAAAACCAGAGCCATCCCGGAAGGGCCGTAAATCAGCCCAAGTATCCCACAGAATTTAATATCGCCTCCTCCAAGCCCAGTTCCACCCGTTGCCATGGCAGCAGCCAGAGGGATGCAAAAGCCAAGCAATGCCCCCGCCAAAGCCTCGGCAACGGTGGGCCAGAGCTGCCCACCGTCCCCGGCAAGGCAGACCTTGAGCAACGGAGCCAGAGCGGCGAAGGGCATAAAAAAGGCGAGCGCCCGATCCGGCACCCGCCTATACAGAATATCATAAACAGCAAAACCAGCCACAACAGAGAAAACGGTGAGCAGGTATGCCGGCCACAGGCTACTCGCGGTTGGTGTACCAATCATCATAAAGGCTCCCATCGATTGAAACATAGTCGTTCAGGTTGATGCTCAACATTCCATCAGGGGTCCAAGTGTCCCAGACCTGGGTGAAGACGGTATAATCTGTGGAATCCGGGAACCATAGCGGACTGAAATGCACAGCCCGGTTATAGGTAGAGAACTCATTGGGCTGGAAGGTGAATTTGGCGCTCCGGCCGCTGGACACCCGCTGCAGAAGGCGCAAGTATGTTTCGTACTGGAACTCGGGAAACACGGAAAATGCCGTCTGCGGATGGGTGATATGGCTGGTGGGCGCGTCGGTGGAAAGGGTGGCTGTCACATCCTGCTTGACGCCATACCCGCTCTTCATTGACTTCCCGGAGGCCGTGGGCACAATATCATCCGGCATCAGGGACATCACACCGCTGATGGAGGCAGAATAGCCGGTGTACTCGTACTCCCAATAGCCTTCATCGACCCAGTGCCCCCAGTCATCGTGGTCACACCAAACCCAAACCGGTACCCAGTAGCAGCTCCATATACCCCAGTTGGCAGTGAGCTTCTGCGGCTCATTGGGGAGTGAGGGCACGGTGTAGTTGGGGTTGGTATCCGTTGCTGTCGGATCTGGAGGGATATGTTCGTTCAAGTCCACGATCTCCGCAACAAAGGTATCTTGTGCGGTATAGGCCCCGCTGACGGAAACCGTGATGGTTACCGACTGTGGAGTGGAGGGCGTGTGCCATTTGACCCAGACCACCTGGCTGTCGCCTGCCGGGATGACTATATCGTTGACCCGGTAGGTGGTGCCGAGAATATGGAAGGTCACCGAGGCCGGATTGTCCGGTGTTAAATCTGTATCCGTCCGCAGAGTAACGGATGTGATCACATCCGTGTCTACCCGATATTCTACATCGGGCGCTTCAATTTCCCCTTCGGGCGGGCGCTCATCAAACCAGACAATGCCGACGCCCAGACTGCTGATGATGTCAGCGTTGCTCTGCTTGCTTGTGGTGCTGCCTGTCCATGCGGGCAGGCCGAGATCGCTAAATTCCAAAAACATCGACAGAGGCAGATTCTTGTGGGTGAGGGAAGTCATGGTTTTCCGAAGCGCCCCGCCAGATTTTTGGTCATACAGCGCCGCCTCTGTAGCGGTCATACAGTAATACTGGCCGTTATGCGTAAAGTATGCAATGGGCTCGATCAGCAGCTTATAGTCGCCAGCGATCATCCGCTCATAGTCCACACCGGCCGCCTGGGCAACCATCTGGCAGGCATATTCCGAACAAAAATACCGCTTGATGGCCTCAATATTGCTCTGCCCCTTACTGCTGACGATGGTGGGCATAGACTGTATTGGCCTTGTATAGTCATAACCTGCGCCTGATTGGGGAGTAAGTGCAGTGCCGGCAAGATACTGCAACTTGTTCACTTTTCCAAAGTGAACGACATTATTTTGAGATCGATTTGTAAAATCAATCGGTGAGGATATTGCGTTTCCGCTATCGGCATCCACAACGGTGATTCGCACACCATCATTTCCAGGATTCCAGAAATTAGAGGATGTGCCTTGGCCCATGCTGCCGCCACCACCGTCAATATTTCCGTTACCGCCCTCTGCAAACGCGGTGGAAGGGAGCAAACAAAATACCAGGGCAAGGCTGCACAGGAGGGCGAGAAGTCGCTTCAAATACATCACACTCCGTTCTTCTTAAAATAGAAAGGCCGCCACAATTCTGTGACGGCCAATCAGGGGTATATTCAGTCATAGATTGGTCAGCCCATATTGCCGACCTGCTTGTTGATGTCTCCATCGCTATCTCCAATAGTTTCTTGTCCATTACCGGGGACAATCCACCCAAACACTGGATCATATACGGCACCGTTGCCATTGCTGGCCCCGGGGGCCGGCTCATTATTGGCCGGCTCCTTTTCCGCAGGGGGAGTGGTGACCTTGGGCACTTCCGGGTCAGGATTGACCGGATGATCTTCACCGGGGTCTTCCCGCTCGGTTTTCCCTTCTGGCACGGGCGGAGGCGTTGTTTCCGGTTTCTCCGTGTCCGTGAAGTCGATCACGACTTCATCCTCAGTTTCGGAGGTCACCTTGGGGTACTCCTCTTCAGGACTGGAGGACTGGCCGGGCGCATAGGCTCCGGCGCCGCTCTCACCGTCTGTCTGTGTGCCGCCATCCGACCAATCGCTGGTCGTGCTGCTGGGCGGGGATTCTTCCGGCTTGAAATCTTCTGTGCGATCCCGGCTGGCAAACCAGCAGACACCCAGGATGGCAACACAGAGGACGGCCAGCGAAGTAACGATAAAGCCTTTGGATTGGAAAAACTTCTTCATGTGTGATACACTCCTTTTTTGCTGTTATATAAAGCCTATACTGTAGTTCTGGCTGAATTTTCAACAGCACGGCTAAAATTTGGTGTTGTGGTAGCCGGTCAGTTCTACCCGCTGGGTAATGGTGGGGTAACTGTGTCCAAACATCCGCACATAGAAGTCAACATCACAGTAAAAGATGTATTCCACACGGTCGCCCACCACATTGAATTCAAGGCTGATGTCGGAAACCGTGTAGTCATCGGTAGAGAGAGGGACCTTTTCAGCAAGGCCGCCGGCAACTGTGGCCTCCAGCATTTCTGTGTAGTCCCGGCTGGAGTAGAGGGTGCGTAAATACTCTTCAAAATTGGTTTCCCTCTGGGAGCGGTAAGTATCTGCGTAGATGGTGGCGCTCAGATTGTTCAGCTCCATTTTAGCCCCGTTGCGGATGTTGATGCAAGTAATTCTCACCGAAGCATACAGTAGCAGGAAAGAAATGAGCATGACAACTCCAACCACAAAGAAGCAGGCGAAGAAGGTGATCTCCCCCCGCTCGTTGCGGAGCGGCCGGTGCAGCTGTGAGAATAAACGCTTCATAGGCCACCTCACTTCCAGTAATGTTCGCTAACGCCGGAGCCGCGGGCCACCACCGTGATGTTGACCAGATCCAGATTCCAGAAGCCGCCCAGCTTGGCATCCCCCTCAATGGTAATATAGAAGGGCGTTCCCAACTGGATGGCCCGGGACATCCCGGAAGGTGTGGGAGATTTATATGTGGCGTCAATCGAATAGGTGATATTGTCGGCCCCCTCGATCTCCGAACAGAGGAAATCAAAGAGAGCATCCGTCTCGCTGTTGATGCCGCCGGACAACTGGATCTGCTTGACCATCTGATCGGCTGCATGGTCAAGCTCCTGTTTTGTAGAGATAATGCCGAACAAGTCGATGATAAAGGCCAGCAAAACAACGGCAATGAAGATAAACACCACCGTGGAAAAGTAGTTGGCCTCGCCCCGCTCATTTTTTAATGCACTGCGGAGCTTTTGCAGTATGCTATGGATAAAAACCACCACCTTTACTCAGAAATAAAAACAGCCGCTCCCGGCCGGAGCGGCTGCATTACAAATTTTTGACTGTACCAAGTATAACAGATATGGATTTACGGCTCAAGGGCAAGGCTGTGCCAATGCAAGGACAATCCTGTGCCAATTACAGCAGCGATTCCACCAGTTGATAAATATCGGTGAATGGATTGACGGCGATTCCAAACGGTTTGCTGCTGCCATTTTGAAGATGATATTGCTCTACACGCTTGGCATTCTGGAGAGCATTGGTTGTATGAGCAGACAACTGGGAATACACATCGCCGGTTTTCTCATAATCCGGAAGGTAAGTGGTCAAGGCATTCTTTACTGCAGGATAATCCTTGAAAAACTTAGTGGTGTACTGAAAGTGAAGCAGATACCAAAATTCAAAACAAGGATTAGAGAGCGCAATATGAATGCCCTTTGCATCAGCCATTTTCTGTGCTTTGGAGAGCAATTTGTCTTTGGCCGCGATAGGATCAGGGGTATTATAGTTCACATCACCGTCTGCAACGACCCATACAGCATCGCCATTGGATACAGAAAGCTGATTTTTGCTTTGGTATTCCACAGCTTTCCGAATCAGAGCGAGGTAATCGGTTTCGCCCCCTTTGGTGTGGCTGCCGACCACGCGAATATCAATGTTGGTCTGGCGGCTGCGATAATGTTCAAAATACTTTGGCTCGGTTTGCGAGCCCTCCGTCACAATCAGAATGACGGGTTTTAATTTCCTGCGTCGCTGTCCACGCTTTTCAATCTGTCCCCGTGCCATTTTACAGCCCTCCCTTGATAAAAGGAATTGCACCAAAACGGCCGATCAAATATCCCTTTTCTACTTTGGTGTCCTTGCGAATGGAAAAATCATAAAGGGAGAACAAGTCTGTGGCTGCGGTCTGCTCATCTTTTTCTGTAAACCAAATCTGATCTCTTCTCAAGAAATCCAAATCAAGAAGGTTGGTGCTGTGTGATGTGAAGATCAACTGAGCACCCTTGGGATTAAATTCTGTGCTGTCGAAAAGGGACACCAGATGCTTGGTCAGAAGTGGATGGAGGTGTGCGTCCATTTCATCAGCCACAAGAAGCGTCCCCAGGTCTAAAGCCTTTTTCACAACACCGATCAGCTTGAAATAACTGTTGGTGCCGTCAGATTCCTCTGCCATATTCAAGGCATAGGAACACGCATTTCCGTTGGCGTCATGTACCGTATGAATGGCATCAATATTTGCAAAAATGTCACTGCGTTGAGAAGGCGCAGGGTCTGAATCGCGCATTTGGAGCGCCTGTATTCCCAAATCTGCAACACGCAGCATAGATGCGATTACACGCCGGTAGTCGTCATTTTTCAACTGCTCTGCTTCAATTCCATAGGCATCCGCCACGGAATTCTTCGTGATGATTTGACAGGAGGCAAACCACTCCAGGACAGGGATCACTTTGGCGTAACTCCAGTTTGATGCAACTGACAAGTAGAGCTTGTTTGCAGAGGTGCGCTCCTTGAGTGTGTTTTGCTCATCAACATCGACCGTAAAACGGAAATCCTTGGTGTTTTTTCTCTCAAAAATAAGCGCCTGTCTGCCGTTGGGATAGTAGTATAGGTATTCCTCCGTGACAGCCTTATCTGTTACAGAAAAGCCATACGCATATCGAACGCCTTCTGTGGTAAAGATGACCTCAAAACTACTGGGGCGAGCAGGTGTTTCAGGATCGAACTTAAATGGTGAACGCGCAATCGTTTTATGGAGCTGCTGGTTATGAGAAGTCAGCACATAGTTTACCATAAACCAGAATGCGTTCAAGACATTAGACTTCCCAGAAGCATTGGCTCCATAGATAACAGCGGATTTCAGATAGTTTTTGTTTCCATCTGCGATGAGATGCTCTGGATGCTCATTGTCCCTACTGGACAGCAGGGATAAGACAACTTTATCTTTGATAGACAGATAGTTCTCTACACTAAATTGAATCAGCATAAACAACCTCCTAATCCAGTGTTTTTATATATTATATCCCGTATTTTGTGAAAAATCAACGCAAACGGAAAATAAAATTAAAAATAGAGAGGGTTGGAAGGATGTATATGCGTTAGGATTGAAATAATAAAATAACCGCCCGAGAAGCAGTTATTTGATACTTCCCAGGCGGTTTTCGGTTTACAGATTCTGCCGGATGATCCGGGTGATGATTCCAAGAGCGATGCCGCGCTCCACATCCAAATGGGTGACGGCAAAGGATACATCATCCTTCTTTCCGGGCATCCGGTAGTCATAACAGGAATGAGCTACCGCATTGACGCCATTGGCAAGCCGGACATAAACCACACCCTTGTGTACATCGGTCACTTTTCCGGCGTATTTACCCTGGATTCGGCACTTCTGGAGATTGTCCCGGTCGGTATTTTCAGATGTGCTCTTGATGTCGGCACGGATTCCGAGGTCTTCAAGGCTGTTGCGCCGCACATTGAGAATGCGGACCAGCACTTCATCGCCCACGGAGAAACGCTCGTGGGCATCGCCGATCCAGTCCCAAGCCAAATCACGGGCCAGAATTGAGGTTTCAACGCCGAATACCTCGACGCGGATGACCTTCTCCGCAACAGCGATGACCCGGGCCTGAACAATACGCCCCTCGTAGATGCGGTACTTCCCCTCGGCGTCCAAATCGAAATAAAAGGTCTGGCGCTTCCGCATCATAGCTTCACGGCGGCTTGCGACAACGCTGCGGGTCTTGGAGTCGATGCCGCGTACCACAAAGTCAATGTCCGCCCCCAGCATATTCCCCAAAATCTTGTTTTGACGCAGCATCAGGTCGGCATACTCCTGGCCGGAAGGGCTGCGGCCCAGATTGATCATCATCTCCTTGATGGGGATAATGATGCGGAATCCCTTGTAATCCACTACGGCCACAGTTTTGCGGTTGTCCAGCTGCTCAATGCCGCCCAGCTGACCTGTGAGGATGCGGCGGGTGCGGTAGGCGTTGTGGATCTCGTGCCAAATGACATCCTCGCGGTCTTCCTGTGTTTCCACCTCTTCACGACTGCGGATGGTCAGGATAGAGGTGTCACTGCGGTGTGTTACGGCGGTCCGGCGCAGAGCAGACGCAGTATCTACCGGCGCCTCCTCTTGGGGAGCGGTATCCTCTGAAATGGGTGTTTCTCCCTCATCAGGCGGCGCCGTATTCTCAACAGAGGCGGAAGATTCCACAGCCTGCTCTTCAGCAGCCGGAGCCTCCGCAGAGTCCTCATTCTCGCCATGTACGGGAGCTTCCACAGGCGCCGCCTTTTTCCGCCGGGGTGCCCGCTTGGGCTTGGGGGGAGCCGGCTCCCCAGCAGTTTCGGAAACCGTCTCCGCCGGGGTGTCATCTGCACCTTCAGCAGACAAATTGGAAGGAGTCTCTTCCTCACCGGCCGCCGATCCGGCAGGCTCATCCGAATCGGAAGGGGCGCCAGAGGCCGTGCCGTCACCCTCGGGGGCAGCTTCATCAGACGCCTCCGTTTCCATAAACTCAAGGGGAGGGTCAGAGCCTTCCAAAGTGGCGTCGCCATCAGGTTGATCCGTAGAGGCGCTGTCATTGGTCTGACCCATAGAGGCCAGCAGCGCACTCAAATCGTCACTGTCAGGCGGCGCCGCCGCATCAGCCGGGGGGCCGGCGGAAGAAATGGTACCGTCCGCGGGGGCGGTGTTTTCAGGAACAGGAGTTTCCTGCTCCAGCAATACTTTTTTCTTGGTTGCCATAAAATTAACCTCCTATGTTTTGTATTAAGAAAGGATCGAGTCCTTATCTGTCGTGATGATGCCATTCGGAGCCTCTGCGGTAGGAACGGCTGCGGTCTGCTTGGTGTTGGTAGATGTGCTGGCCGCCTTCGGCTTTTTCTTCACTGGCTTTTTAGGCGCGGGAGCCTGCGGCTTTGGCTGCGCCGCAGAGGGTTTCGGTTGCTCCTGTTCCAGCCTGCGCCATTCGGGGATATGGGCGGATGCCTTGCAGGAACGGAGCTTGGATGCCTCCGGATGTTTGGAATAGTCCATTTTGTCTACCTTGAGAACTTTTTGCCCCCGGATGATGACCAGCGCCTGCTTGATAGGGAGCCGCAGAACTTCGTCCGGGGTGAGGACAGGACGCTTGCCGACACCAGAGGTTTCCCGGTATTCCGGCGTGTAGTTGGAGATACGCCAGGTACCCAGCTGCTTGGATTTGCTGGATACCGACACAGAAGCCAGTCCCGTGCGGGAAGAAATAAACTCCGCCGTCAATTCATCTGTGCAGCCCAGGAACAACTGCGCGTCGCAGTTGCCCAGAATTTCCTGCCAGAGATTGAGAGGATACCGATTCTGCAAGCCCGCCAAGTTCTGAAACACACAGCTCATAGAGATATTTCTTGAACGAATGACGCTTAACCGGCGGGAGAGGTCTGGAATGGTGCCGCAGGCTGTTAATTCTTCACCCAGGACATGCACCGGTACCGGCAGTTTGCCTCCTTCGCAGTTCTTGTCTGCATACCGCACCAGCTTGATGAAGCAGAAGGACAGGAACAGGCTTGCCAGAAAGTCAAAGGTGCTGTCCTGGTCGCTGGTAACAAGGAAGTAGGCGCACCGCTCTTGGCCGGGCAGCTCCAAGTCAATTTCATCCCGGGTGGTGATTTTCTTGATGAGTTCCGACTGGAACACCTGCAGACGGGAGCCGAGGCCGATGATGACGCCGCTACGAACTGTATCGCTGGCCTGCTTATACAAGCTGTATGGCGCTTTGGCCGGATGGGTGGGCGGCAAGTTCTCAAACAGGCTGTCCAAATCGGACTCGCCGCTTAAAGTCAGCAGCCGGTACACCTCTCCGATATTGCGGTTTTGTTCAGCATAACTCTGGTCCACATAGAGGACGAGGGCCTTCAGCAAGTTCATCTCACAGGAATCCCAGAAATGGTCACCCTTGCCGTTGTTGATGGTGTTCTTAATGATGACATCTACAAAAAGCTGCGCCATCAGTTCCTGCCCCTCCACTTCGGAAAGGCAGTTCCAACTGTCCGAGTTTTCCGGATTGACCAAATTGAACACCTTGACACAGTACCCCTGATCCCGCAGATACTCGCTGGATTTTTCGTAGAGCTCACTTTTCGGATCTGAAATAATCAGGGATTCTCCGCGGACCGCCGCCTGAAGGATACGATTCATGCAAAAGGACCGGGTTTTCATGCTGCCGCTGGAGCCATACACAGCCAGATTGCCGTTGATATGGGGATTTTCGGGAATACAGACAGCCTTGTTGTCCAGCATTCCCAGTACAACGCCTTTATGCTTGCGCAGGTCAGGCACCAGATCCAACACACCGGCCATCTCCTTGCGGCTCATCCAGCCGGAAGTACCGTAAGTGCCCTTGGCCGAGTAAATGAAATTCCGGTCAGTATCATATTCGCCGGTATCGCTGTAGCCCATGCGCATGACCATGAGCAGCAAAATTGCCAACAGGCCGATGCAGATCAGGACACCGTACACTCCATAGGGTGGATGAAACACGGAGGCCAGACAGGTAAAAAAATCAGGCGACGCCATCGCCGGAGAAGTTCCGTCTCCGGGGATGCCGCCGCCCTGTTTCCACGCCGCGTAATTGCCAAACAGCTGTGCCAGGAAACCGCCTGCGTATAGAATCGCAAATACGGCGGCCGGCGCTGCTGCCAGGCCTATGATTAGTTTCTTTTTGTTTATGGGAACAACCTCCCCTCGAATTTTGTAAAGTCAATGGTTTGCAGGTGTACCCGGTCACTGCAATAGCGGCGCAGCACATCTGCTTGAAAATCAAAGCAGATCAGCGTACCGGGGCGTTCCATCAGTTCGAGGGCGGTGTTGAAACGCACGATCCGCGGCAGATCGCAGAAGTAACCGAACAGCACCGGCGTTCCATCCGGCTCTGCGGCATCCTGCTCCATGGCCCTGCCGGGATTGCCGGCGTAGAGGCCCTGTGACAGAATGCGGTCAAGTTCCGCGGTTTTCACAGGGTCACACAGTAACGCCAGTATCACCTCCCCCTGATGGTCATTGGTTAGGAAATAAAAGTGGTCGTAGCTGCCGTCCAGCATGAAGTAGTCATGCTTGGCCCCACCGGTACTGGTGAGTATCTGGTAGGCCAGGTCCATGCTGTCCCCCAATACCAGTCCATGTACCTGTTCGACACGGTACTGCTGGGCCAGACGCTGCTGGCATAGAATGTTCCAGAGGAGTGTTTTTACCCGCAGTTCGGATTTGTAGCGCCACTTCATCAGAGCGCTCCCGCTATTGTAGGTCACAAAGATGCCGGTGGGGACCAGCAGCACCCCTGCGAAGCGGGAGCTTCGGATCTGGGTGGCATCAGCCCCCAACTCCTTGACTTCGCGTGAACTGTAAAACGCGGGATATGTTACAGTTTCGCCGCCAAAACCGGTCTGGGCAAAGACCTTCGGCTTTTCATCCGGGTAGAGCAATACCCCGGCATTGCCCATAGTAATATAGGTTTCCGCGAGGCGGTGGAGCCGAAACCTCCGGTTTGCTTCGCTTTTGAGCCGGTTGGTTTCTGCGTCTCCTGTAAGGCAGAATGTAAAACGCTCGGGCCATCCGTCCAGCAGAGCTGACTTGGCTTTGATCCCCAGCCGATAGCCCCGGAGCCGATCCCGGTAGTAGGTGCGCAGCAGTCCGGCCTTTTTGAGCGCAGTCACGACCGCCTCCAAGTAGTAAGGGCTGGCGGGAAGGCGGTTGAGCTGGCTGGTGGGGAACTCTCCCGAAATAGCGGTCAGCGATAAAAGCCGGAACGGAAGCGTATCCGGCTGTGGAAAATAGTTGGTGCTTTTCCCAAGTAGTCACCTCCCTTGAAAGCACAGGATTTTTACCGTAATGACTGAGGACTTCGGTAAAAATGGGCCTCCCCATGAGGGGAAAAAGCCCGGAAAATCGGGCGTTTCAGCCGCTTCGCTGGATGTCGGGCCGGAGAAGGCCCAAAATGGTCAAAAATCCGAGATGGATTGTAGACTCGTTTTATGCTCCGTCAGCCATTGCGGAAAACGCTGCTTCTCCATGATATAGATTTTTGTGCAATCCTGGTCGCCCAGTTCGGCCGTGTTATAGGCATCGCACAACAGGCCGGTATCATCAGCCATCACAAAGGAAGAGAGAAGATCCAGTAATTGCTTTTCCGATAAATTATCGTAATCGCGTATCCGCCTGTCGGGAAGTGCCCGGTCATAGACCTGGGCGAAACAGACAACGCAATCGCGGTAATACGGAAGTGGGTGTTCTCTTGCGTATTGATCAAGGACAAAATAGAGCGGGTCCAACAGGAACTCATCGCTTTGCCGCTGTTTGCGCTTTGGCAGCAAACAGGGCAGCGTCACCTCCAGCACCCTGTCCTCGCAGTTGACAGTGATGCCGTGCGTTGCACCGGCGGATTTGAGATAGTCACCTTTGCGGATGGTTGTGCTGGAATAAATCAGATGCCGCAGCCGGCAGGCAATCCGCTCTGCCCGTAAAGCGGCATCTATGGAAAGTGTTTCATAGTTGTCGGGGTAACGCTGGATGTCAGTGGTGTCCAGCGCGTACAGCGCATTACTCAGACGGGATATATCGTCGAGAATGCTTCCAATGCGGTGGGATATTAGTTTTCGATCCAATCATGTGCCTCCTGCTTTCTTGAAATAATTTGTCTGGCCTTCCTCGTCTACAGTACAAAATCCGGATATGCCCGGACAGTCGATTTGGGCGATTTGCGCCGGAGTATCGACCAGCATGATACGGCGGCTTCCCCCTTTGTTGCCCCGCAGAGCATGGCAGACAAGTGCCTCCTGCCCGGCGGCAATATAAGCAATCTCATATAATTCACCGTCGGCAAAAAACACGAGTTTAACGGGAAAATCAGCCGGAGCGTGGTAATCTACCTGCCGGATGAAGTCCAGCAGGACCCACACTGCCCGGACAAGCGCATGGTCAGTTTTTGGTGTTTGCCCTGCCAGGAAATAACCACCGCCGTCTGTTTGAAAAATGCGGCCCTGCCTCTCCAAATGAGAGAGCAGGGCCTTTGTAGTATCTTCTTTGCCAGGGTGAAAACAAAGAAGCTGGTGTTCACAGAGGCCGGGGTACATCGTCACGATCCGTAGCAAGTCCGTAGCCTCGTTCCCATAGATTTCAGCCCTGGTCTTCATGGGGCTCACCTCCTTTATTAAAGGCGCCAATCAGACGCCTTCAAAGCGCATTGTTAAATAGGAATTGTGGAAAGACGCCATTAGAGCGTCAATCCGGCGTTTTTCGAGAATAGTAGGAAAAAAAGGCGTCTTATAGGCGTATTGGAACTGTCAATGATGCGTTTTCCGGAGATTACAGCAATCCTCTTTATTGGGATTTACAAAATCCCTCCAGAATTGATAGTGTTCCGTTACATCTTCACAGATTGTCTTCTGCGGAATATGGATTTTTTCCACGATCCGCTGCTTTTCTTTCAAAGGAAGATGATGGTAGCCTCCCTGCCGCACGGTATATTTAGAGAAATCAACACCCCGAAACCACTGCTTAATCCACGAATTGACGCGCAGAAATTCAACCACACACCGCTCAATTCCCAAATCATTCAGCTTGTCGAAATCCATGTATTCCTCGATGATGGGGCTTAATCGGATTGCCACATCATACCCTTCCGCTTGCAGAGCCTGAATTGCGCGGATGCGCTGGCTGGGAGGACTGGCCTTTTCAAATTGGGCGGTTTGTGCATCGTCCAGGCAGGTCACGGTAATTTGAATATGGGCCAGTTCCTTGTCCAAGATCTCTAAATACTCCGGGGCAGCGGGAAGTGCAGACTTCGTGACGATGAGATAGCTTACCCTGCATAGATTCATCTCCTGGATGGTCTGGTAGGTAGTGTGGTACTGGAGTTCACAGGGCTGAAAACAGTCTGTCATGCCTCCAAGCCTGATGATGCTTCCGGATGGGAGACTGCGGATTTTCCGCCGGACCTTTTCAATGTCTGCAACACGAGGATGCGCCGCATCCCATAATCCACGAAAATGAAGCAATGAACGGGCATAGCAGTAGTTACAGTTGTGTTGACAGCCGCAGCCGTAAGTATCTAAACGGGTGTTATATTTGCATTTGTCGCCTTCATTGCCTCCAACTTGCTTAAAGAAACTCTTAAACTCGCTTTATATCACCTCTAAATTCATTGTTTGATTACTTTATTGTCGAATACATTGGACTCACCTCATATAAAATTCTAAATGGTTGCGGAGGACGGTACTGCCCCGCCGTCTGTTGGTAAAGCATCCAACCATGTTCTTTACACTACTCCGCGCAATAAAGGGAGGCGCTTCCGCACCTCCCAGAGAAAATGCCTTTTAAGCGGAATCAGCTTGTTCTTGGCGCTTGCGCTCCAAAAGCTCCCGCAGTTCCCTGCGGTCTGTGGTTATGAGATCTTTTTCCAATGGACTGGCCTTGAACTCCACCATGATATTGTTGTTATTGGTGGAGATCAGACCGCTGCCGCGCTCAAAGTGTGTGACCTCCATCGTTTCTGCGTCAGAGAGATGGAGGGTTTCCTGGACACGCTCCGCTTCGTCATCCTCCAGATTGAGAATGATCTTAGTCTTGCTGTTGTTGATGATGCCTTTCCCGAAACGGCCTTCGTCCAGATTGAAAAAGTCGTTAAGGTCCTGGCTGGCGCAGATCGCTGATCCACCGAAGCCGCGAATCGTCTTGAAAATTTCCAAAACGAAATCACCGGCCAGCCTGGTACCCGTGGCGCCTGCGCCGGAAAGAAGCTGCCAGCACTCGTCAATAAAAATGGCTTTTTCCTCGGTGCGGTCAGCTTTGGCGCGGTCCCAAACGAAATCAAGGGCCACGAACATCCCCACAGTCAGCAAATCACCAGTAAGCGAGGAAATATCCAGTACGGTGTACTTATTATCCAGCCGCACATTGGTCTGCTTGTTAAAGGTACTGGCGGAGCCATTCACCAGACGGTTGAGGATATGGGCCATGCGAGTGGTTTCCGGGGCGGCCTTCAAAATCTCATATAAATCGCCCAGCACCGGCATCTCCCGGTAGTAGCCCGGATTGGCCGGGTCTTCCAATGAGGCGTTGTCATGAGTGATACCTTTGGAATTGTAGGTGCGGATCAGAGCCTCATCCAACAGCTGTCGTTCCTCGTGAGACATATCAGGGATCAACAGACTGAAAAATATGTGGAGTTGCTGGATTTTGGCGGCCAGTTCGGAGAGCTGGATTCCCGGCCCGTCCAGAAGCTCACTGACCGACCGATCCACCTTGCGGATCTCCATCACATTGATGCAGTGCGGGCTGGCCGGGGAAATCTGGATAAACTCCCCGCCTACATTGGCACAGGCACGGTGGAATTCGTGCCCCTTCAACGGTGCAATGATGAAAACGGGAATGTTTTTCCGCCTCATTCTTAACGCCATGAGCTGCATCGTAAAGGTCTTGCCTGCGCCGCTGGTACCCAGGATCGCCATATTGGCGTTCTTGTAAATCGCAGAGTTGAAAATATCCACGATGATGAGGGAACTGTTATATTTGTTGACCCCCAGAAGGATTCCATTGTCATCGCACATCTCAAACGAAGTGAACGGATAGCAGCTGGCCGCGCCTCCAGTCAACAGGTTGCGCTTACCACGCTCGAACAGTCCCTTTTCCATGGAAACCAGCGGGAGGGCAGAACAAAATGCCTGCTCCTCCCGAAAATGGCAGTTGCAGACATCCATATCCTGCGAAAGCAGGAGCTTTTTTATTTCGCTGGCCTTCCACTCCAGGTCCTCCACAGAAGGGGCAGTCACAGTAATCAACAAGTTGAGATAATAGAAATCTTCGTTATTCGCAAGGCCCTCCTTCAGAAAATAGCCGCTCCGAATAGCGCCGTCTATATCATCGAAGTCCGTGTTCGTGTCGCTGGCATCCTTGATTTTTGACCGGTTGATGCGGAGCTGCTGGCCGACCCGCTGAATAATGCGCTCTTTGGGTTGGCGTGAAAGAAACATATCGAGGTCAATGCCATCACCGGCATTGACGATCAAACTCAGCCAGCCCGCGGGCACCTGTGTTTTGTAACCATCTGATGGGACGAGCAGATAAGTATAGTACAGCCCGTCTATGCAGAGATACCGTCCATGGGTGAAGTCGATGCTTTTGGGAGCAGCAAATTCAGCCGCCGGGATGCGGTCAATCTCGCCCTCCCGCCCCTTGTCGAGATACTGTGCCACAATTTCCTGTGCCCGTACCGACAGGGGCTTGACCGCACTTTCATTTCGGCACAACAAATTATAGAAAACATCTACGGTAAATTCGTCCTCGTTTTCGTGGACAACGACCTCGTTGCCGCATTGACGCAGGTAATTGGATGCCGTGTGGACAGCACTTTGGAGAGATTGGATTGCCTCATCTTCCTGTTCGGAGCGCCGGGTATTGGCCCAGGGCTCATACTCGAAAATCAGGAAAAACCGCCGGGTCACAGCTTCCCGGGAGCCGACCTGCTGCACAAAGTTCAGGTAATCCTCCTGCATCAAGCGGCACTGCTCGTTTTCCTCATGGGCCATCTCCTGGCGCACCGTGTCCAGGTGGCGGTTGATGTCCGCACGGCGGGTCAGAACCTTGATTTGGAGCTTGATGGGCGAGATCTTCAGGTACGAAACGAAGGAGTAGATGATATTCCTCTGTTCCCGGGCGCTGCGCAGCATAAAGTTGATGGGGACAACTTCGACCACCTTGACAAAGCGATGGTCTTTGGTATAGATAATGCCGTTCTCCACTTTCTCAATGGGCAGATAATCCGCCACTGGATTGAGGCAGGCGGGCTTCTGCTCCTTGACACGGGCGGGGCGTTTGGGCAGGCGTTCCTTTTCATGGCGCTTTTTTGCGTTCTTTTTTGCCTTATTGCCCTTGGCAGGACGATCCTTTTTAGCATTTTTCTTGGGCCGGAGCTTTTCACGGATTTCATATCCGCGGACTTCATCAAACTCAGCGGGGAAATCTGCTTCACCAGACCGCCGGCGCTTCGGCGCCTTGGGCTTTCTCTCCTTTGGAGGCTTCTGTTTGAGATGCTTGCCGGCTGATTTGGAGGGAGCCGTTTTTTCACAGGGCTGTTCACCGTCACCGCCGACAACGCGGCGATTCCGCAGGTATTTCAGAAAAGTGATCAGAAACTGCGAGAGACTTTCCCCTGAAATGCCAATGAGGGCAACCAATGCCACCGGGAGCGCAGTCAGGCATAAAGCAATAATGCGGGCGGTCAGCCCAAATGGAAGGCACAAAAAAACCGGCGTCCCAATGGCAAGTGCCAGGATGCCGGCTTCAATCACATTCCGCGCACGGAACATACCGCCAAAAAAAGTGCCTGTTTCTATGAAGTTCGGCGGTATGATATAAATATCATGGTCATTCTTGTTGCTCATGTATTACCTCGTTTCTGATGCCGGGGTGCGGTGCGGTCAGCCAATAATCCAGAAAGGACCGCCTGCTGCCGCACGGCGGCTTGCTTCATTTAAGATGATGGACAGATCCCACAACTGCCCGCTTCGCTTGTAACTGGCCGGGTCAGCCACCATGATCTGGCCGTCTTTTACGCCACGGAGAACAATGAAGTGGCCGGATGAGGTAAAATGGCCTTCGGACATAATTGCCACGACCAGCTTGCCATCTGCGAGAGCGTCCAGAATCCGCTGGGGCTCGGAAGTCGTGCAGCCGGATACCGGAAGGCCCCATTCCTCCGCAGCAGCAGGGATCAATGCGTGATAAGAGCCGCTGCTTTTGCACCAATAGCCATTGTCATATGACCACTTTGCCATTTCCACCGGGTCTACCATATCGTCCGTGAGGGAGGAAACCACGATTGCCATGGCGGTGGGCCCGCACCCATAGCCGCCGATGTTATCGGTGCCATAGGGTTGACTGGCATAGCGTTCATCCAGCTGATTGTAATAAACAACCGGGGTCCCGCCGTCGGTAAAGGTTACATCTCCAAGGGAGGGGATACTGTTCCCTGTCCACTCGTCCACATTTTGCAGCAGGCCGTCGCCTAAAAAGAGACTTAGGTTAGAGGCATAATCGGACGCCAGTTCTTTCTGCTCATCCGTAAGCGCGAAAACATGGTCGGCAAGATAAGACTCGCCGTTGTAGCGAATGGTATAGATCATCCAGATCTCGGTGGAGATGGTTTCCTCACCGGTCTCCGGATCTTCGGATGTGACCTCACGGCTCTCCCGCACACTGGTATAAGAGTATAGATGCTCTTTGTTCTCCCGCAGGACAGTGGACAGGTCATCCAGCGAAATGCTCTCAAAGTCTTCATCCCGGGCAGCGCAATACTGTGAAACGATGAGGTTGGCGTTGTAGACCAGGCCGGAAGAATAGGGGTTTTTGACCTCCATTTTGTCGGCGCCAGAAGAGGCAAAGTCCACTTCGATACGGGCCATCACATCATCCAGCGCCTCACCCAGAATGGCGTTGATGGCAAAGGTAATGTCGTTGGCGTTTTCTACGATGGCGGTTTCGCTGTTGAGGATAGGCGTGTCAGGATCAGCTGGTGAAAAGGCATTGACCAGCCCTCCAAAAATCAGGCCGGGCAGCATCAGGAGGAAAAGGACAGGCAGCAAAAGCAGAATGGCAATGACGGCAATGATTTTGCCGATGTGCTTTCGGCCGGCCCAGACGGCCCCAGCCACAGCCCCATAGGGGCCGGCGGCGGCAGCGCCTTTCGCTGCTCCAGAGATGGCCTTGCCAGCTTTGATAGCGCCTTTGACCGTATGTGCGGCAGAGGCCGCAGCATCTACTGTTTCGGCGGAGCTGTTTTTTTGTTCTTCAGCCATTAGAGTTTGTCCTTTCTTTTGGGAGTAGGCGGCAGTTTCTTCACGATGGATTCGTGATAGGCAATCGAGCCGTCCGGTGCCATATAGGGGGATTTTTCAACCGCATCCGCGGCATACTGCTTATACCAGGCAGTACCATCTACAGCGTGAACGGTTGTGTATTGGCCTTCCGGCGCCACATACTGGTCTGCATGATACATACCAAAAGCGATGCCTTCTGGATGCTCCGGAGTGACTTCTGTGCCGGTAATGCGGCCGCCGCCAATCTCCACATTCTGATAAGTGGGAATATTCTCGGCCCCGGGCTCCAATGCCGCATGACCCATGTAGGAATGCAGAGCTTCTACAGCTTTATCCCCGGTCATAGTTCCCATCTGGGTGATACTCCCGGTAGCAACCGATCCTATGACATTGTTGGCAAAATTGCCTCCTTTGCTTACGGAGGAGGCGTAGATATGTCCACCGATGCCGCCTGCAGCGCCGCCGACCAGCCCACTTAATCCGGAGGGCTTGGCATCCGGGGGCGTTGTGGCCGTTTTGACCGCATTATTGGTAACATTCCTTTTAATCACGCCGGCCAAGCCACCGCTGGCAAAACCAGCGCCGAATCCAGCACCGCCTTTTCCGCCACCGTTTGCACGGACATGGGAGGAATGACTGCTGCGGCCTCCCGCAAAGTGATTGCTGGCAAAGCTCTTAAATCCGCTGAATCCCCTGGCCGCAATCATAGCCTCCGCCAGCATACTGCCTCCGGTATGGCCGACATTGACGCCCAGACTTGCCATAAAAGAATCGATCTTCTGTGATACTTTAAGAAATCCGATTGCGCACATAAACCAGATCAGCACATTCCCCGAAACGGCTTCTTTGCCTACGGCGTCCACTTGTGCCTGGACTTCTTCCTCCGAAATAGCGAAAGCAGGCTGGCAGAACAGACAGGAGAGAGCTGCGACCATCAGCGCAAGGAACAAAATTTTCTTGAGTCTTTTCAAAATGGCCCTCCTTACAAAGAGAGCGGGTTGGAGATAAACGAACCAACCATGCTCGTGAACAGGCGCAGGCACCAGGCGTTCATCAGCAGAAGAAAAATCTGACCGCCCAGCATCCGGCACCAGGATTTCCAGATGTTTGATGTTGTCTGGCTTGCCCCCATGGAAAAGGCTACTGGAGCCGTATAGACCAGCACGCCGAGCAATACATATCGCTCTGCCGCTTCCAGCAGCAACTTCAGGTAGTTCCACGCCAGAATGATGACTAAAATCAGAGTGATAAGGGCCACAGCCCCATTGGCGCACACCCCGATGATGACCAGCATGACAGAATTGAAATCCGCAAAACTGAGTGCCGGCAGCTCCGAATCCATAATCCAGTTATACGGTGTGCCGCCGATGGTCAGGATCATGCTGACAATCTCATTGGAGAAGAACGCTAAAAGAATAAAAATGACGGACCGGATGCTCAATTTGAGCGGGTCTTCCGCTTCAATACCGGCTCCCAGGCCAAAGTTCTTGAACAGCTGCCACACCCAGTTAAGGAGAATGATACCGATGCCCAGTGCCACAAAAACGCTGTACATCGTTTCGGCCGCGGGAAAGTAGCGCAGAAATACCGCCATATCGCAGCCCAGTGCCCCCAAAACCGAGGTGGTTATCAAGTCAAGGCCCGCCATGACCTGCTCTGCAATCCATTCAACAATGCCGTCCAGAATACCCATAGGTCATGCCTCCTTTCGTCGGGTATCAATGTGATGCCGATCAACCTGCCCACTGACCACCCTCAAAGAAGGGGACGATATAGGACATGATAAAGCCCAGACTGTTTAAGATGGCCCAGGTGATAACAATTCGTTTGAGCCAAGCTCTGCTTTCATCCACCGTTTTACCAGAACGGGAGAAATTCATGAGCAGCAATGCTACCGAAGCGGTCACAATGGCCGCAATCGTGGAGATAGCGAGGATCTGCGTGTAGACATCCTGCATGATTTCTGTGGCCTTTGTCCAAACATCGGTTGCGGCAAAGGCCGGCTGGCTGAACATCAATGAGACGGTGGGACACAGAAACGCCATATAAGCGATTCTGCCAATGGAAAAACGGCGCGGAGGGCTGGTATCGCCGTTTCGCTTTTGGTGAGGAATCTTGCGTTTTTTCAATTTTCGGACCTCCAATCCAAATGTAATATGCGGGACTCAAACAAAAGAGGAGCCCGCAGCTCTTGTAATAGATGCGGGCTCCCTCCCCAATCGGCCGGTCATTAGGGCAGCAAAAAAGCACCTTGAAAAAGGTGCCGTTCACTGCCTGCATTCAGTTTTGGGTGCAAGTTTGAGCATATTCAGTTTAGCACACCAGGATTTACGGCTCAAGGGCAGGAATGCGCCAATTTCATTCCCGTATTCTGCCAATTATTTGCCCTTGGCCTTTTCATCTGGTTTTGGCGCTGGAAAGAACTGTTCCAGCATATCCAAACTGTCTTTGGAGGTGTACCCCCATAGTACGGAACTGAGTGCGTCAATGGCTTCCCTGCGCCTGCGGTAGTAAGTACGGAATGAGATGTCCCGGATATGCGGACGCAAATTCTCGATGATCTCCTCCACATTTTTGAGTTGCTGCGGGGAGAGGAAGGAGTAGTAAAGCAGCCAGTAATAGGCCTCGCCGTTCTTGTGGCGGGTACGAAGCAATTCGACTGCTGAATCCAAAAGTTTCAGCATTTTGTGGCTGCGCTCAATGCACTTAGCATGGTGTTCAATATCGCTCCCATTCAGATCGGCGCCGGCCAGATAGATGGAATCCAGAAATTCCTCGATGGATGTGCCGTATTCGATCTCAAACTTGGAACGCACATGCTGGACAGAAATTTCCAGGCTCCACACCACATCGCGGTATTTTTTCAACAGTTTCCAGGTATCATGGTACAGCGGGTTTTCTGCGACATCTTTTTCAACAAATTTCTTCATGGTAAGACCTCCTTATTCAATTCTCCGCGACGGGAGAGAGTGTAAGTTCAAAAGTGGTGACCTGCCTGTTCCCGCACAGAATGGACAAGCCAAAACAGAGCGTTGACTGTTCCCGTGCGCGGGGTAGTAAATCTTCCCGGCAGTCGCCCGATAAGGGATATAACTTATAGCGGGAGAGGGGACAACCAAAGCACGAAATCCCTTGTGCCATCAGGATTTGAGCCATCTTTTGGATGATAATTTCAATGTGCGATTTTGAAACGCTATTGAGTTCGTTTGAAACGATAACCTCATGCTCTATACTTGGTGTGTTTTGGCTGGAGCCTGATTCATCGGGGAGTTCCAAATGGATGTTGAGCGTCATAGCGACCTCCTCTTTGTCCACCATAACATCCGATATTTCAAACATGGTGGACAGGTAATTTTTCAAATAGACCACGCTGCCGTGTCGGCCCGGGAAGGACATAAGGGAGATATAGTCCAGTGCGGCCAGCTTTTTGAGGACGCGGCCGACTGTCGCCCGGGACACCCCCCAGCGGACAGCCAGTTCAGTGTAGGCAACAAGAGGATTGCCGGTGCCGTTGCGGAAATAGACTACTGGCCCCAGGTCTGACCCCTGTACCTGATTATCGTTGTAGACGGCTGAAACCCAGAGGTCCAGAATAATATCCATTTCGGAGCATCGGCTTGTGCTGATGAGATCTGTGACAACGGAAACGGGCAGAAAGAAAAAGCCGGTATCCTTTTGGCAGGGAGCATTATATTCAAGCACCGTGTTATGCCGCGCCCAGTCGCAAATTTTATAGCGGATCACATTGCCGCGATCCAGTGTATGAAAAGTGATAAAGTGCTGTTTCTGCAGTTGTTCCAGCACTGTCAACGCCTGGCATTGAAACCGTGTGCGAAACCATTGGGACACTTCCTTGAGTGTGCAGACCCATTCGCCCGGATAGATGGTATAGCTAATACCATCAATGCGGCGGTATGAAGTGCGGAAGTTTGCGTAGCTGCAAAGTACGGTAAAATAAAAAAGACCAGAGCCTCCGCTTGTGCGAATGCTCCGGTCTGCCATCAGCCGATGGACGAATTGCCGATAAATCCGGCATCGTGGGTAATCCACGACCTGTTTGATCTGTAATTGATAAGCCGGCATGGAAACCTCCTATTTTAAGATTGATTCTATTGCATAAAAATGATAAAATAGCCCGGGATGCGTATAAAAATAACACACCCCGGGCGGGCCGCTCTGCTAATAATCTGCTAATTTGCGTTTTTACAAAAGCTCAAAAATGCCGTCTGCTAATTTTTTGCTAATTGCGCGAAAGGTATTCCAGCGCCTTGAAACTGTGCAGAATGACACAAAACGGCGTGAGAAACCAAAAATTCATTGGGCTAAATTGACACAAAACGAAGCGGAATGTAGTGTAAGGGAATCGTAGGACAAAGAGTTATTTGTTCTCCTAAGCGTGGGGTCGGAGGTTCAAATCCTCTTATGGACGCCAGTGAACAACGCCGAAAGCCTTTGTTTTCAAGGGTTTTCGGCTTTTCTTATATAAAAAGCTACGAAAAAGCTCTTTCACTGTATGAGATAAAATTCTACTCCAAAATTTGATTTTTGACAACCCCTCCAGAATCGAACGGTTGTTATAAGACAAAATCGCCAGCTAATTTTTAGCAGAAAACGGGCTGTTCTTGCTAATGAAAATGCCCTTCCTGCTAATCAGCCCCAAAATCGTGCCAAAAATCCAGCTAATCAAAAAAGGCGGATGTTTTGAATACCATGCAGTTATAGCAGATAAAATTAAATATCGTTATGTACATAGAGCGTCTATTTGCCCCGCATTGGGGATGGATAGGCGCTCTTTTTTTATGCCCAAACCCATGGGCAAATACAAGAGATTGGAGGTGTTTTATTTGAGCAAGCCTGTTTATACCGCAGACAAGCCGAGCGACTGTCATTACTGCTACTTCTGGACGAATGGCAGAAAGGGCTGCCGTCTGGGTAGAAATAATTGCTACTACTTAATCTCTTTGCCGCCGAAACCCAAGTCGGAATGTGATGGCTGTCCCTATGGGCGAGATCACCCGTGCATTGGTTGGTGTACGAAGAAGGTTATGCGTGAAGTGGGGCTTCGTTGATATGGATGTGTATGAACAGGAATACCGCTTCTACTATTTTGCCCGATGTCCTTACGAAAAGACGGATACGACTTTCCGCAGCATTCCGCTGACAACAGAAAGTTTTCCGCAGAAAGAAGGTGGTGAAGCCGTGTGAGTTTTGATTATTTTTACGGTCAGCAATCCGATCTATTCACATTCTATCGAGTTCCGAAGGTGTTGTTCACGAACGAGAGGTTCTGGAATATTTCTGCCGATGCCAAGATGCTGTATGGCATTTTGCTTGACCGCATGAGCCTGTCTGCCAAGAATGGTTGGATAGATAAAAACGGTAGAGTGTATATCATTTTTACAATCGACGAAGCGAAGATGGCTCTGAACTGTGCTGAACAAAAGGCTATCAAGCTGCTCAGTGAACTTGAGAAGAAAGCAGGATTGATTGAACGTAAGCGCCAGGGTTTGGGAAAGCCCAACCTGATCTATGTGAAGAACTTTATCTCTGCTGTGGATTCACAACTCTTGAATTGTGAAAATCACAATTCTGGAACAATGGAAATCACAACTCAAGAACTTCCGAAATCACAATGTAATAATACTGATATTAAAAATACTGAATTTAGTGATACTGATTCTATCTTTCCTTCCGGAAATGGTGGAATGATGGACGAGAATGACCGGTATCAAGAATACTTTGATTATTTCTCGGATCAGCTTAGTATGGATTTGTTGAAGAAGGATTACCCTTACGATTCCGAAATGCTGGATAACATTCTGGAGTTGATCGTTGAAACAGTTTGCACGAAGCGACCGTTGATTCGCATTGGTGCAGAGGAGCGTCCGGCAGAAATTGTCCGCAGTCGGTTTATGAAACTGAATGCCGAACACATTCGATATGTTATGGACTGCTTCAAGGAGAACACCACAAAGATTAGAAATATCCGTCAGTATATGCTGACTACGATATACAATGCGCCGACGACAATAGACACCTACTACGATGCTCTTGTTCGGCACGATATGTCACACGGATATTTGGAAGGAGGATTTAAGAAATTGAAAATGAAGCGAGAGGAAGGAGAGTGACGATAAATGTCGAAAAAAGCAACCATCATTGCGGTGGTCAATCAGAAAGGAGGCACTGGAAAGACCACCACCACCGAGAATCTGGGCGTTGGCTTGGCTCTTGAAGGAAAAAAGGTGCTTCTGGTAGACACCGATCCCCAGGCTTCCCTGACGGTCAGTTTGGGCAATCCCTGCCCGGATGATCTGTCTCCGACACTTTCCGATCTGATGGGAAAGATTATGATGGAAAACCCTATTACTCCCGATGAAGGGATTCTTCATCATCCGGAGGGCGTTGATTTGGTGCCGTCCAACATCGAACTCTCAGGTATGGAGGTAGCACTGGTCAATGCCATGAGCCGGGAAACCATTCTCCGGCAATACCTGGATACAGTCAAACAGAATTATGATTACATTCTTCTTGACTGTATGCCGTCTTTGGGTATGCTGACCGTCAATGCGTTGGCAGCTGCCGACAATGTGCTGATACCGGTTCAGGCAGCATACCTTCCTGCAAAGGGTCTGGAACAGCTGCTTGGAACCATCAACAAGGTCAAGAGGCAAATCAACCCGAAACTGAGGATTGAAGGGATTCTTCTGACGATGGTGGACAGCCGCACCAACTACTCCAAAGACATCAGCAATCTGATTCGGGAGAGCTACGGCGGAAAGCTGAAGGTTTACAAGACCGACATTCCCCGCTCTGTCCGTGCAGAGGAAATCAGCGCAGAGGGAACCAGTATCTTCAAGCATGATCCCAAAGGCAAAGTTGCCGAAGCCTATAAAATTCTGACGAAGGAGGTGTTAAACAATGCAGAAAAAAGGCGCAAACATCAGCTTGAAGGGGTACGATGATATTTTCTCCACCGATCAATCCAGAGCTGAAGCCCAGCAGGAGCGTGTGCAGGAAATTCCACTTTCTGAGCTACACCCCTTTGAGGGACACCCCTTCCGTGTGGTTGATGATGAAGAAATGATGAAAACGGCAGAGAGCGTCCGAGATTTCGGAGTTCTCACTCCTGCGATTGTCCGTCCTGACCCCGACGGTGGTTATGAAATCGTTTCTGGTCACAGGCGGCACCGGGCATCGGAGCTTGCGGGTAAGGAAACCATGCCTGCGATTGTTCGTGACCTGGACGATGATGCAGCCATTATTTTGATGGTTGATGCGAATTTGCAGAGGGAGAGTATCCTGCCGAGTGAAAGAGCATTTGCTTATAAGATGAAGCTGGATGCGATTAAACATCAAGGTCAACGCACCGATTTAACTTCATCCCAAGTTGGGATGAAGTTGCAGGCAATGGATATAGTCGGTCAGGAGGCAGGAGAAAGCAGAAATCAGGTACACCGTTATATCCGTCTGACCGAACTGATTCCGGAACTGCTGGATATGGTAGATACGGGTCAGATCAAATTCAATCCTGCGGTGGAGCTTTCCTATCTGGCAAGTGAAGAACAGAAGGATTTTCTTTCTGCAATGGATTATGCTCAAGCAGCTCCTTCCCTTTCGCAAGCACAGCGAATTAAAAAGCTCGCACAGGAGGGCGAGTGTACGCTGGATGCGATGTGCGAGATTATGAATGAAATCAAGAAGGGAGAGCTGGACAGAGTAACCTTCAAAACGGATTCGTTGCGAAAATACTTCCCGAAGTCCTATACCAACAAGCAGATGGAGGATAAAATCATTCAGCTTTTGGAGCAATGGCAGAAAAAAAGAGAAAAATCAATGGAAAGGTAAGGTAAAAAATGTTTACACCCAAAAACATTCAGGGCGCTTTGGAAGAACTCTACGACCTTTGCGATCCTGATTATATGGTAGATATGCTCGTAAACTACAGTGAGGAGTTCGATGATATTTCTCCTGCGCTTCTGGCAAAGTCGTTTCAGAAAAATGCCGAGATGATTAGCGAGTATCGAGTATTGTCCTCTGCTGGTGAGGGTATCGACTATCAGGGAAAGGTACTTCTGAACAGCAGAGCCGTGCGGCTTCTGTCCTATGTAGAAGATATGAGCGGCGATGAAAAAGTTCGCACGATTCAGAGCAAGGAGCTGTGGTTAGCAGAAGATATGACATTCTATGTGGTGTCCTGTATGTCTACGATCACGATGGACAAGGAAGAAGCCATTTGTCTTAACGAACACCGCAGCGTGGTTACTACGGTGGAATGCGAGGACGATATTTTCTTCGACATGGGTTCCCTGATTTGCGAACTGGACGATATTTGCTTGTTCGAGCTTTTAGCCGATGTGGATGCGACTATTTATGAACTGTAACAGGTTCATGGATGGTCGCTTTTCTTATTTCCAAAGAAACGGAGGTATCGAAACTTGAAAGAATACGATGTGAAGATCACCGAAACCTTGGAGAAAACGGTTACGGTGCAAGCAGAATCTCACGATGCGGCAGAGGAACAGGTTAGAGCCGCTTATTACAATTCGGAGTACATTCTGGACTCCGAAAACTTTACCGGTGTTGCGTTCGGCACGACCGAGGAACGGGAGGTTCAGAAAGAACAGGCAGATACCATGAATGTGTTGCTGGTAAAGCCGTTCATGTATCCGCAGGCTGTGCAGATCGGCTGTGAGCTGGAGGATTTGCAGAAAGCCGTAGGTGGCGATATTGAGGCAACTTATCCGTTCAATGAGCCGGTTGCACTGGTGATGCACGACGAAGGTAAACTCGTAGGCAAAGAACTGAACCGTGCGCTGCGTGATGATGACGGCGATATTTATGACATTATCGCCGGTGATTTTCTGGTTGTGGGATTGGGCGAGGATGATTTTTGTTCTCTGTCCCCGGAACTGATGAAGCAGTTTGAGGAACACTTTCATCAGCCTGAGACTTTTGTACGCATGGGGCGCAGCATTATGGCGCTTCCCCTGCCGGATGACATGGTGAAGAAAGAAGATGCACCTGTCAAAGCTGATTCGGTTCCCCACAAAAGTAACCCTGACCGAGATGTTCTGTAAGGAGGTTCTTATGCAAAGAAATTCGACGATTGGAGAGCTGATGGAGCGAAAGCGGATTCAGGATGGTGCCAAGGAGTACCAGGGACATACCTATATGGACTTGGCACGATTTGATGACGCCACCAAGCACATGATTATTTTCGATGTGCTGACCGATGAATCGCCTGTCGGTTGGAAAGGCGAAAGAAATCGCCTGTATTTGAGCGATGTGGGTTATCAGAAGGCTCTGGATAACCAGAAAGCTGGCAATATCAAGATTATCAGCCATGCCGCAGTTGCCAAGGGCAATCTGTATTACGACCACAGAGATATGGCACGATAATCTGTTCACTCTACTGCTTGCAGGAGGTGATGAATCATGCAGGAAGAAGTTGAAAACAGAACAGTAAACCTGGCGATCAGCACAACCAAGCTGACGGGGCGCACTATCATTGCCGGTATCCGCAAGTATTTGCAGCACCGGGAAAAAGTGAAGATGAAAAAGGCACGAGACCCTGCCGTTCATGGAAAGCAATCCGTGAAACAGCTTTTGGGACAGAATCAGGGTGCTACGAATGTTGAGATCGACAAAGAGAGTATCCGTGATTTTGAAAAGCTCGCCAAGAAGTATGGCGTGGACTTTGCCGTAAGAAAAGATAAGTCCGTTGATCCTCCCCGGTTTCTTGTTTTTGTCCGTTCTAAAGATGCAGATGCTTTGGATGCAATCTGCAAGGAACATCAGGCAAGGGCATTAACCAAGAATGAAAAGCCGAGCGTTCTGGCGCAGCTGAAGAAGTTCAAGGAAATTGTCGCAGCGATTCCGAAGAAGGTTCGAGAGAAGAAACAGGAGCGTGATCTGTGATGGATAAGAGAAAAATGAAAAAGCTCCTGATTCTGAATTTACCGTATTTTCTGGTAGGGTTGTTCGCTACGAATTTAGGAGAAGCATGGAGATTGGCTGAGGGGGCAGATTCATCTGCGAAAATCCTCAGCTTTTTTCATGCCCTTCCGATAGCCCTGAACAATCCGTTTCCCAGCTTTCACCCGTTGGATTTGCTGATTGGTATTCTCTGCGGCGCAGGACTTCGGCTGGCTGTCTATCTAAAAGGCAAAAACGCAAAGAAGTACCGACACAATGTTGAGTACGGTTCTGCTCGTTGGAGTGCATAATCTTAACTGTAAGCAACACCTATATTGACGCAGGAGGATATGCACATGAATGATTACAGCAAAATCACAGCCCTTTACTCCCGCCTATCCGTGGGGGACGAGGACAGGGACGGCGGCGAAAGCAACTCCATACAGAACCAGAAGAAATTTCTGGAAAGCTACGCCAGACAGTTAAAATTAACCAATATCCGGCACTACATTGATGACGACGAAAGCGGCAGATTTTTTGACCGTTCTGCCTACTCCCGCATGATTGAGGACGTGGAAAACGGAAAAATCGGTGTCTGTATTATGAAAGACATGACCCGCTGGGGGCGCGACTATCTCCAAGTGGGAAACGCTATGGAGATTTTCAGACGGAACAACGTGCGCTTTATCGCGGTAAACAACGGGATAGACAGCGAGAAGCCCGACACGTTGGAGTTTGCGCCGTTCATCAACATCATGTCAGAATGGTATGCAAGGGACATCAGCAAGAAAGTAAAAACGGGTATCCGCACAAAAGGCGCAAGCGGAAAGCCAATCGCAACCGAAGCCCCATACGGATATGTCAAAGACCCCGGCGACAAGGATTTCTGGTTGATTGACGAAGAAGCCGCCGAAGTTGTCCGCCTTATTTTCCGCCTGTTTCTGGACGGGAAGAACCGAAACCAGATTGCCGTATATCTGAAAAATGAGCAAGTCCCAACCCCTACTTTCTACATGAAAGACCGGGGGCGGGGAACGGCAAAAAGCAAGCCGCTGAACGAGGAAAACCGCTATAAATGGAACAAGACGACCTTGACAAAAATCCTTACGCGACAAGAGTATTGCGGTGATGTAGTCAACTTCAAGACAGCAAAGCATTTCCGGGACAAACGAAACCACTATGTAGACAGAAGCCAGTGGCAGATTACGGAAAACGTGCATGAGCCGATTGTTGACCGCGCCGATTTTGAGAACGTACAGCGGATTTTGGAAAACATTCCCGTCAAACGCCCCAACGGGGACGGGGAAATCCACCCTTTGTCGGGCTTGCTTTTCTGTAAGGACTGCGGCGCAAAAATGCACATACGGATAGATTACAGGAACGGCGGCAAGCGGCATATCGCCTATTGCAGTGAGTACCACAAGGGAAAAGCCAGAAACCCCAAGTGTAATTCCCCACACATCATGGACGCGGATTTACTCATGCAGACCGTTTCCGAAGTGCTGAAAAAAATCGCGGAATACTCTATCAGCAACCGGGCAGACTTTGAAGCATTAGTGAAAAAGAGCCTTGACGTACAGCAGACCGACCGGACGAAGAAACAGCAGAAACGTGTCCCGCAGATTACAACGCGGCTTGAACAAATCGAAAAGGTTCTGGATAAGCTGTACGAGGATAACGCCCTCGGCACGATTGAACAAGACCGTTACGAGCAGATGTCGCAGAAGTATTCAGAAGAATACTATACACTGAAAACGGAGCTTGCGGAAATCAAAGAGCAGTTATCGGCTTTTGAGAACGCGGGAGGGCGGGCGCAGAGGTTTGTGAAGCTGACAGAACGCTACGCCGACTTTGCCGAACTCACCCCTGCTATCCTCAACGAGTTTATCAGCAAAATCGAAGTGCATGAGCGCGACCAGAAACGGGCAAGATACGCCATTCAGCATATCGGGATATACTTCAACCATATCGGCAGGTTTGAGAACGAACTGACACAGCTTGCAGAGCCGACAGAGCAGGAAATCATACAAATGAGGGAGGAAATCGAAGAAGCGAAAAAGGAAAAGAGCCGCGCTTACCACCGGGAATATTCCAGAGCCTACCGCGCCAGAAACATTGAAAAGCAACGGGAGTATGACCGTATCAAAGCGAGGGAATACCGGGCAAGGAAAAAGGCGCAAGCCGCCGCAACCGCACAGTAAAACTGAATAGCCAACAGCCGGGAGGGATTTTCCAATCATGGGAAATCCCTTTTCCGCGCCCACAGAAAGGAGCGACCCATTGACAGAAAAGAGAGAAACGCCCACCCTGCCCCGAAAGCCGGACGGTATCATCACGACACACAGGAACGGGCAGACCATTGTTGCGGAGTTGTTTTTCAACCACAACGGCACAGAAACATTCCGCGACAAGCTGTTGAAAATGATACTTGCCGACAGGCAGGAATAAAACGGGAAACCGATTGTCTGTAAAAATCCATTCCTATCCCATCCATTCCATTCCACGCCAGACATGAAAGGAGCGATTGACGCATGGCAAAGACCAAAGCCGAAAAAATCACAAGCATTGAGGAAGAAATCCGACAACTTGAAAACAGGCGCAGACAGCTTGTGCAGGAGCAAAAGGCACAGGAGCGCAAGGACAGGACGAAACGCCTATGCCGCCGCATGGGGCTTTTTGAAAGCCTTGTCCCCGACACGATACCGCTGACAGAGGAACAATTCAAGACCTTTCTTGAAAAGACGGTAATGAGCGACCAAGCCCGCCGCATACTGGACGAATTGACCGCCCGGAACGCCCCCACAGCCCCCGCACAGGACGCGGAAACGGCGGCACAGGGTAACACGCCACCCGCCGCTAAAACCGCCCATACAGCCCGCGAGGACAGCGCAGACGGGGACGCGGGCGGGGGCGGTCTACAAGGGTAACGGGCTTACGCCCATACCCTTGCTTAAAGCAAGGGCGCACTTATATACCACATGAATGTGGTATGTGCGGTCTTGCAGACGGCGTTTTGTGCCTGTCGGCACAAAAGAAAACGGCGGGAGTTGCCCGCAGAAAGGAGCGCGGCGCGTGGCAATCTACCATTGCAGTATCAAAGTCATATCCCGCGGCAAGGGCAAATCCGCTGTTGCCGCCGCCGCTTACCGGGCGGGGGAGAAAATCACAAACCAGTTTGACGGAATGACCCACGACTACACCCACAAGGGCGGTGTCGTCCACACCGAGATTTTACTACCCGACCACGCCCCCGCTGAATATGCGGACAGGGCGGTTTTGTGGAACGAAGTGGAGAAAATCGAGAAAGCAAAAAACGCCCAACTTGCGCGGGAGATTGAAATTTCCTTGCCCCGCGAACTGACGAGGGAGCAAAGCATTTCCCTTGTCCGCGAGTATGTGAAACGGCATTTTGTGGCGGCGGGAATGTGCGCCGATGTATGCCTACATGATACGGGCGGCGGCAACCCCCACGCCCATATCATGCTGACAATGCGCCCTTTTGACGAGGGCGGCGAGTGGGGAGCGAAGCAGAAAAAAGAGTACATTCTTGACAGGGACGGTAATAAAATCTATGACCCGAAAAAGCGGCAGTATAAATGTAAATCCATTCCCGCTACCGACTGGAACGAGCAGACCAAAGCCGAGGAATGGCGGGCGGCATGGGCGAGGCTTTGTAATCAGACATTGGAACAGTACGAACACGCCGAGCGTATCGACCACCGCAGTTATGAACGGCAGGGAATAAACCAAATCCCCACCGTCCATTTAGGCGTTGCCGCTTCCGCTATGGAGAAGCGCGGCATCCGCACCGGGCGCGGCGACCTTAACCGGGAAATCGAAGTGACGAACCAGAAGTTGCGGCAGTTAAAGGCGCGTATCTCCAAACTGCAAAACTGGTTGAAAGAAGAAGCCGGGAACACCGAGCCGCCCACCCTTGCCGACTACATTCAAGGTATACTGTCACGCAAGGCACAGGCGGGGAAAACGGGATATTCCCAATCCCTGTATAATCTCAAAGACGCGGCAAAAATGCTGAATTTCCTGCAAACCAATAACATCATGGATATGGCGGGGCTTGATGAAAAATTCAAGTCCATGATAGGGGAACAACTGGATATTCAAGGGAAACTGAAACCCGTTGAACGGCGGCTTGCCACTCTGAAAAAGCACTTAGAGCAAGCCGACATTTATTTCAAGTGTAAGGGAAAGAAGCCGCTGACCGAAGCCGAGCAAATCTTATTCACAACAGCGAAAGATTATCTCAAAGGCGTGATGAACGGCAAGACCACAATCCCGACAAAGACATGGAAAGAAGAATACACCAAGCTGACCGCCGAGAGGAAAACGCTTAATCAGCGGTATCTTGCATTGAAAGAGGAAGTGAAAGAAGCCGAGAAAATCAGAAAGAGCGTTTATAGTATCTTGCGGCAGGAACAGCGAGAACAGCAACCCCACAGAAAGCAGGATGTGGAGCGATAACGGACAGGGCGGCGGAATAGTCAACGCTTCTGCCCTGCCGCCCTGTTTTGGACTTTTATTAGACCGATAAACTGGAATTTGTCAATCTATCATACCATATTCTTTATTCATCTTTCAACTCTCCAACATTTATTATTTTATTTAATCCTGCAAGATACATTTTATCTAATTTTTTTGCTCGTCCCTCAAGTATTTGCTCAATGGGGTAATATTCATCATTCAAATTTGCTTTCAAAATTGCTATATTTATATTTGGATGATTATAATATTCCAAAACTCTTAAACCAAATTCTCTGCCAATTTCTTCACTGCTATTCTCAAGCAAATATATAAAATCCTTATCTCTGTCAGTAATAGCAACATCTCCAAAATCAATTATACCAACAGCCTTGTTGTTTTTAATTATAATATGATTACAGCTTAAATCATTATGGCATAGGGCTTTAACATATTGAGAAATTCGTTCATCATTTAATATCCTTTTATATAAATCATCTATCCATTCTTTTGAACGATCAGGTATTTTATGATAGATTATTTCCCGTAAAATGTCATAATCACTTTTATAATCATCAATTACATTCAATTCTAACCCATCAATATTAGGTAAAGGCATAGAATGCATTTCTCTTAGAAACAATGTAATATCCTGTACCAACTTATCCTTTTCATCATCACTCATATTTTTGTAAATAATAGGGCTTAGTTTATTACCTTTGATTTCTTTATAACCACATACACCATATTCTTCACTATAATATTCAATATTAGGTATCTGTAATGTAATTTTACCTTTCAGATAATTTAATACTTGTATCTCCTTATTCAAATTATTTTTGGCTTCATCATTTTTTGACTGTTTAAATACATATTCATCATTTACAAGATATGCAATACTATCAAGCCCCTGACCTAGAACAAAAATATCATGAACTATTAAGCCAAATTCACATTCAATGATTTCTTTAATGTCCATAAGTTTCCTCCTTAAGTCAATATATAAATCTTGTTCGTTAAATTCCGATTTATCGGTTTGTACTGGGGAAAATTATACCATACCCAATTACGAAAAGCAATCCCCCGTTCTACGTCCGTTCCGACTATCCAGACCGTCAAGGGGCGAGTAGTTTTTTTTCGCAAAGTGCGCGAAAAAATCTCCACTCTTAAACCCTTGACCGTCTGGATTTTTGCCGTTGCCATTTCGCCGCCGAAAACGGGGAACAGGATAAAAAATCCTGCCCCGCTTTCGTCTGCTCCATTCTAACGGCAAAACCGTCTGCACTACTTCGGCGGCTGTCGGTAGGTTATGCGGTGGCTCTGCCCCCGCGCCCCCGACCTCTCCCAAGGAACAGAATGGAGTGTTACGCAATAGGGCTTAAAAAGGCTTGATTTTTAAGGCGTTTCAGACACGAAAACCCACCGGGTAAGGGTTTTATACTACCCACCCGCAAAAACGGCTTCTAAGCGTCCACAGGCGCGTTTTGCGCCCCTTTTCCTGTCCCGTTTCCCGCCGCACTAACAAGGGCTTGCGTCAATAACTCAAAAAAGCACTTGACAAAACGCTTCATGGGGAACGGCAAAAGATATTGAGCCGTTTATTGCACCAAAGTTCGAGGACAATGTGATCCTGACGAAAACGGAGCGGCTGATGATGAGCAATCGCCCGAAGAATCCTGCCAATGCCCGAAATAAGAATGTTCTGATTATCGGCGGTTCGGGTTCCGGTAAAACTCGCTTTTGGTTGAAGCCAAACCTTCTCCAGATGCACAGTTCCTATGTGGTCACTGACCCGAAAGGCAGCATCGTGATTGAGTGCGGCAACGCCCTTTTGAAGCATGGCTACACCATCAAGATTTTCAACACCATCAACTTTCAGAAGTCGATGCACTATAACCCATTTGCCTATATCCATTCAGAAAAAGACATTCTGAAACTGGTGACAACGCTGATTGCCAACACAAAGGGTGATGGAAAAGCCGGTGATGAGTTCTGGACGAAGGCGGAAACGCTGCTCTACTGTGCCTTGATCGGATATATCCACTATGAAGCTCCGGTTGAGGAACAGAATTTCTCCACCCTGATTGAGTTCCTGAACGCAATGGAGGTGCGGGAAGATGATGAGGAGTTCCAGAACCCGGTGGATCTGATGTTTGAAGCCCTGGAAAAGAAAAAGCCGAATCACTTTGCAGTCCGTCAGTATAAAAAATACAAGCTGGCTGCCGGCAAGACCGCTAAGTCGATTTTGATTTCCTGCGGCGCTCGTCTGGCTCCTTTTGATATTCAGGAGGTCAGAGATGTGACTGCCTATGACGAGTTGCAGTTGGATACTCTCGGAGATAAGAAAACGGCGCTCTTTCTGATTATGTCAGATACGGATGCGACGTTTAATTTTTTGATCTCCATGATTTACACACAGCTGTTCAACTTGTTGTGCGAGAAAGCAGATGATGTGTACGGCGGCAGACTGCCGGTTCATGTGCGCTGCTTGATTGATGAGATGGCAAACATCGGTCAGATTCCCAATCTGGAAAAACTGGTAGCGACAATCCGAAGCCGTGAAATATCGGCTTGCCTTGTTCTCCAGGCACAATCACAGCTGAAAGCCATTTATAAAGACAATGCCGATACCATCATCGGCAACATGGATTCCCGAATTTTCCTGGGTGGTTCTGAGCCAACCACGCTCAAAGAACTGAATCAGGCATTGGGAAAAGAAACTATCGACACCTACAACACCTCCAACACCAGAGGTAACAGCCCGTCTTACGGCTTGAATTATCAGAAGTTAGGCAAAGACCTTGCGAGCGTAGATGAGCTTGCGGTTCTGGATGGCAGCAAGTGTATTTTGCAGTTGCGTGGTGTCAGACCGTTTCTTTCTGACAAGTACGATCTGACGCAGCACCCCAATTATAAGTACACATCAGACTTTGATAAGAGAAATGAGTTCAACATTGAGCAGTTTCTGAGTCGAAGGTTGAAGCTCAAGGCAGGTGATGAGTTTGTGGTAGTCGATGCGGATTAAGGAGGTTTCTGTTTGGAAAATCTGAAAACGGTATCTGCCCTGGTTAAGAACATCTTGGAACACGACCACAAGGCAAGAAATACCGACAATCATTTGTACCTGATGGTACTGGAACACTATTCCGGTCTGCGTGGCATCGACATTCATGCCATGACGGTTCCTGTGTTTTTGAAGGAACTGGATAGACGCAGCTTTCCGGGGTTTGAAACTGTCCGCAGAAGCAGACAGAAAGTGCAGGCAACCTACCCTGACCTTGCTCCCAGTGAAGCCGTAGGCAAGCGCAGAGCAAAAAATGAGGTTGTATATCGAGAATTTGCAGAAAGCGAGGTGTAAAAAAAATGACTTGGTGGATCACGGATACCTCTATTGGGCAGCGATTGAAGTTCGTTAGACGATTTCGCCGCCTTACCCAGAAAGAGCTTGGACTCCTAATGGGGTATTCCGAGAAAACAGCGGATGTCCGTATTGCTCAGTATGAGAAAAACGCTCGAACCCCTAATGCAGAAACCACAGCGAAACTCGCAGAGGTTCTGAAGGTTTCACCTGTCGTTTTTTCACCGACAATCTGTGCTTCTCGTGAAGATTTGTTGCAGTCAATGTATTGGCTGTTTCTTATGAAAGGTGGTGGTGATATATATGATTGTGAAACTGAATATGCAAGAAGCAGAATGGAACAGAAACTTGGCGTGATAACCGTCGAGGAGTTCCTTGAAAAGATTCTCGTAAACTAAGCCTTCCGTCCGGTTTTGATGCCGGTAGTACGGAGGGCTTTTTCTATTCTCAAAACAATTTCAAATTTTAGGAGGAAAATATTATGGCATTTTTCAATAGCGCAGTAACCGTTCTTCAGACTCTCGTTATCGCTCTGGGCGCAGGTCTTGGCATCTGGGGTGCAATCAATCTGCTTGAGGGCTACGGCAACGATAACCCCGGCGCAAATGCTCATGTACGGTAAAGAAGCAAGCAACCGAAAACAAGAGATAGACCGCCAGCACCACACTATTCCGAACCAAAGAAACCAAAGACCAAAAGACAAGCATTGTGGAAATGTGCATAACTGGCTATGGAATCATGGATAACTCTATTCACAGCACATGGAAAAGCTAAAGTGCAGCTTTCCCACGTCCTGCAAACAGAGTTACCCACAATTCCATAAGATAGCCAGTTATACACATTCCCACAATGCCGACGACGACGGAATCCCTCTCATTCCTTATGTCTTTCTTATCGTGAACATTGAATTTGTATTTTATAAATGCTATAATACTCCTGTCCAAATTAGATAAAACGAAAGAGGTGAGCTTATGCGTACCGATAAAAAAGGGAAAAATGAAGTACAGCTCCATGCAAAGCCAGTAGAAGCGACGTTTGCATGGAGTAATAACAGTCGCTAATATACTAAATATGCTGGCTTTGCTACTTGACTATCTAATCAAGGAGGAAGCTCGCATGAAATATATAAATGCAAATTTACTTCTGCCCGATAAATTGGTTAAGGAATTACAACGCTACATACAGGGAGGATATATTTATGTTCCAGTAGATGAAAAACAGCGCCGATATTGGGGGGAACTGTCCGGCTATAAAGAAGAATTAAGGAAAAGAAATTCAGAGATTATAATTGAGTATAACAACGGGTTTTCTATCAAACTTCTTGCTGAAAAATACAATCTTTCTGTTTACGCTATCCGAAAAATTATATATCAGAAATAACAAGTGGGAGTCGCTCATAATGCGGCTCCTTTGTTTATACTAAATCATACCGAACTATACAGTGTATTGAAATAAAAAATACAAAAAAGTAGAATGTAAATAAACGATAGAAAGGACAAGGTGATTGATATGGATATTTTAGAAAAGCGCATATACCCCCGCTCTGGGGATAAACAAACCATCTACTTGAAGCCTGTTATATCAAATCCCAATATATCTATTGGTGATTATACAATGTATAACGATTTTGTTAATGACCCACTTCTGTTTGAAAAGAACAATGTTCTTTACCATTATCCGATTAACAAAGATAAATTGATGATTGGAAAATTTTGTTCAATAGCTTGTGGGGCAAAATTTATTTTTAACAGTGCGAACCATACATTAACTTCTTTATCAACATATCCGTTCCCTATATTTTTTGAAGAATGGGAATTAGACCGTAAAGATGTTGCTAACGCATGGGACAATAAAGGTAATATTGTTATCGGTAATGATGTTTGGATTGGATATGAAGCCGTTATATTTGCAGGCGTAACTATAGGTGACGGGGCAATTATCGGCACTCGTGCCGTAGTTACAAAAGATGTTCCACCATATACGATTGTCGGAGGAATACCAGCTAAACCGATAAGAAAACGATTTTCAGAAAATGTAATAAATACATTATTGGAAATAAAGTGGTGGGATTGGTCAAGGGAGAAAATAAGCGAAAAAATCCATGCAATACAAACAGGTGAAATTGACCAGTTACTATAAAATGTTAATGTTTCTTTGCAACTTTGCTAATTGGTAATCAGAGGGGGCGACAGTCTAAACGCTGCTGTCCCTCTGAAATATAAATGTAACTATTAACTATGCACCGTCCCATGTGGGAGAAAGGGGGAATCATCTATGCCTTGCACAGAAGCATACAAAGAACACATTATGTACACGTTCAATGGCTTTTGCAAGACCGTCATACGCTATGCGGCTATCAACGCATGGCGTGACAGGGATAAACGGCGGCAAAGGGAAATATCCTTTGAATACCTCACAGAAGAAAAGTTTTACCCATTCAGTACGTCAGATAAATTATTTATAGACCCCTATAAATAATACCCTGTTACGATATGTGGTCAGAGGGTTATCCTCACAAACGGGGAGCTTGCTGAAGCCCTGTCCTCTCTGCCGGAGAAAAAAAGGGAAATCATTTATCTTTACTTTTTCGGGCGTTACACACAACAGGAAATCGGGGAATTATACGGACGCTGCCGGAGTACAGCGTGGCATCATATACACAGTGCCTTGCAAATGCTGCATGAAGAAATGGAGGTGCTTTTCCGTGAGGAATCCTAAACTTGTACCGTATGAAACGATTGTCAGAGCAACCAGCGGAGAGCCGGAAGCCGTTGACGAAGTTTTACGGCATTATGGCAAAAGAATCCGGCTTGCTTCCCTTGAAAACGGACAGGTCAACAAGGACACCGAGGACAGCATAAAACAGCGGCTTGTTGCTGCCCTGTTTAAGTTCCGTTTTGATGAACAGGAAGTATAAAAAATCGCTTCCATTTTTTAAAAAATGGATATATAATAAAGCGACAACAAATCGCAATTTATTGGAGGAAAACATTCATGAAAAAGATTACTTCAATGATTGGTATTATAATTTTTTTATTCCTCATAACATCATGTAACCATAAAGATGTTGAAGATATTTCCGCTGATACAACTCAACATGTAGAAGAAACTAAAAATCAACATGTTGAATCGCAGGAAATTATTGAAACAGATTCTTTGAGTTGGCTTGAAATTACAGAGGATGGAGTTAATGAGGAACTTTATTTGGAAAATTTAGATGCAGAAGTATTAGAAGCAGTTGCTACAAAACTTCGAGCATTAGTTGAAGAAGAAGTTGAAGCAGAGCGGGAAAATCCAGAAATAGTGATAACTGAAGGTTGGACAAGGGTATTTGACAGTCAACAATATAATGAAGTGTTGAATATGGGTGAGTCGGCTATGAAGCCGTTATATTGGATTATCTACAAAAGTCCGAATGCGGGAATGTATGAATATATTTGTGCAACTGCATTATATGAATTGTCTGGTTATGATTTCACAAATGAGGATGGGAGCCTTACATGGGTCAATTCCAAAGAATTTCTTGATAGATTCAATGAGAAAATTTTAAGCGATAGAAAAAGATAACTTCAAATTTATAGAATTTTAGCCAGCTAAAAATTTAATAGTAGCCATACATACATAACGGCATATCAAGACAGGAAATCAAGAAAAGATTTCCTGTTTTTTTTGCGTTTATGTTCGGCGTTTTGAAAAAGCGCCGTATTGCCCCACGAAAGGAGAAACAGAACACGCCCATTTTTGGCAGTTTTCGGTTTTCTGGTGGTGTAGGGAATGAAAGGAAAATGGAGAAATTTTCGGAAATCTCCGTCATTTTTGCTTTGTGTGGTGTTGTAGGTAGTAAGGGGAGAAATACGCCGCATAGCTGGCAGAATCCACGCCCCGCCCGCCGGAGGTATCAGCAAAAGCCCACACAGAGGAAGCCGCCACTTTCTTAGAGCAAGATTCTACCACAGTACCAAATTTCGCCTATCGGCTCATTTTGTCCTATGGGAATCTTGTTGGGGTTGCCACCCCAAGCCCGCCTTTTTGCGGCTTGCGCCGCTTGAAAAAATCCACCCACGAAAGGAGGTTCACAGCCATGAAAAGATACAACACGCCCCACCGCCACCGGGTAATCAAGACACGCTTGACCGAGGAAGAATATGCCGAGTTTTCCGAGCGTGTCACCCTCTGTAAAATGAGCCAAGCCGAGTTTATCAGGCAAGCCCTTATCAAGTCAAGCATAAGCCCCGTCATTACCGTTTCCCCGGTCAATGATGAACTGCTCTCTGCCGTTGGGAAACTCACAGCCGAGTACGGGAAAATCGGCGGCAACTTGAACCAGATTGCCCGCTGTCTGAACGAGTACGGCACACCCTATAACGCCCTCTCCCAAGAGGTACGAGCCGCCACAGCGGAGCTTGCCGCCTTGAAGTTTGAAGTCTTGCAGAAAGTAGGTGAAGCCGTTGGCAACATTCAAACATATCAGCTCTAAAAATGCCGACTATGGGGCGGCTGAACAGTACCTAACCTTTGAGCATGACGAGTTTACCATGAAGCCCACACTGGACGGAAACGGGCGGCTTGTTCTCCGTGACGATTACCGCATTTCCTCTCTGAATTGCGGTGAGGAAGATTTTGCAATAGCCTGTATGCGCTCCAATCTCAAATACGGCAAGAACCAAAAACGTGAGGACGTAAAGAGCCACCATTACATTATCAGCTTTGACCCCCGTGACGCACCCGACAACGGCTTGACCGTAGACCGGGCGCAGCAGTTAGGCGAGCAGTTTTGTAAAGAACATTTTCCCGGACACCAAGCCCTTGTTTGTACTCACCCGGACGGGCATAACCACAGCGGCAATATTCATGTGCATATCGTCATAAACAGCTTGCGGATTGAGGAAGTGCCGCTATTGCCCTACATGGAAAGACCAGCCGACACAAGGGAGGGCTGCAAGCACCGCTGTACAGACGCAGCTATGGAATACTTCAAAGCGGAAGTCATGGAGATGTGCCACCGGGAAAACCTCTATCAGATTGACTTGCTGAACGGGAGCAAGAACCGCATTACCGAGCGTGAGTATTGGGCGAAGCGGAAAGGACAAGCCGCACTGGATAAAGAGAACGCTTCCCAAGCCGCCACAGGAGAGCCGCCCAAACAGACCAAGTTTGAAACCGATAAGGAGAAGCTAAGGCAGACCATACGGAAAGCCCTTGCCGCCGCTGCCACTTTTGACGACTTTTCCTCTCTGCTGCTCCGGGAGGGCGTGACCGTCAAGGAGAGCCGGGGGAGATTGTCATATCTCACGCCGGACAGGACGAAGCCCATCACCGCCCGGAAATTAGGTGATGATTTTGACCGTGCCGCCGTGTTGGAAACACTCACCCAAAACGCACAGAACGCCGCCAGAACCGCCGAAAAGCCCCTACCCAGACAGGAATACCCCCACAGCATAAAAGACCGCTTACAGCGCAACAAAGCCGCTATAACCGCCCCGAAACAAGACAGCGTACAGTGCATGGTAGACATAGCCGCCAAGAAAGCCGAGGGCAAGGGGCGGGGCTATGAAAAGTGGGCGACCTTGCACAACTTGAAGCAAATGGCGGCTACCGTGAGCATTTACGAGGAATCCGGCTTTACTTCCCCGGAAGAACTGGAAGCCGCCCTTGCCGCCGCCAGTACAGAACTGCATGAAACCACCGGGAAACTGAAAGCCGTGGAAAGCACTTTACGGGAGAAAAAAGACTTGCAGAAACAGCTATTGGCGTATATCAAGACCAAGCCAGCCCGTGACGGATTGCGGGCGCAGAAAACGGAGAAAGCCCGGAGAGCCTACCGGGAGCAGCACGAAAGCGAGTTTATCATTTCCGAATCTGCCGCCCGATATTTCAAGACACAGGGAATCTCCAAGCTGCCAGCGTCCAAAGCCCTACAAGCAGAGATTGAGCAGCTTACAAGGGAGAAAAACAGCCTTTACAACGAGTACCGGGAGAAGAAAGAGAACGTCCGGGAATTGCAGACCGTGAAAAGCAATCTTGACAAAATCTTGCGCCGTGAGCCGGAACGGGGAAAGGGGCGGGAAAATGAACGGTAAACGCCCCTACATGGACTATCAACAACACAGAGCCGCCCGCCGCCTTGTGCATGAGTGCTGCAACTACGATAACGGCAACTGCATTGTGCTGGATAACGGCGAGCCTTGCGTATGTGTGCAGAGTATCAGCTATTCGCTTCTCTGCCGCTGGTTCACTGTCGCCGTGCTGCCGCTGGATAAAGGGCTGGAAGCCGCCCTGTTCCACCGGGCAGACAGGAAACGCTGTACCGAGTGCGGCGGGTATTTTCTCCCCAAGTCAAACCGGGGGAAATACTGCCGGGATTGCGCCGGACGCATGAAAAGAATCAAAGCCGCACAGCGCAAGCGGAAACAGAGGGATAAATGTCACGCTTTAGGATATTCCAAACCCCCGTAAATCAAGGCTTTTTTGACCGCCCTCAACGGGTAGACGATATTTATATCCTTTACCCCCAAAAACGGCGTTCTAAAGCGTAACAGAAGCCCAAAACAGACCAAAGGAGGAACGAATGGCAGACAACCGCAAATATTACTACCTAAAGCTGAAAGAGAGCTATTTTGACGAGGACGCTATCGTGCTGCTGGAAAGTATGCAGGACGGTATGCTCTACTCAAACATTCTCTTGAAGCTGTACCTAAAATCGCTGAAAAACGGGGGAAAGCTCCAGCTTGCCGAGAATATCCCCTACACCGCACAGATGATAGCCACCATCACCCGCCAGCAGGTCGGCACAGTGGAAAGGGCTTTGCAGATTTTTATGAAACTGGGGCTTGTAGAACCCTTGCAGAACGGGGCTTTGTACATGAGCAACATAGAACTCTTAATCGGTCAGTCCTCTACCGAGGGGGAGCGGAAACGCCGTGCAAGGCTGGCTTTGCAGGAACAAAAGGCATTGCCAGAAGCCGTGGCGGACAAACGTCCACCAGACGGGGCGGACATTTGTCCACCAGAGATAGAGATAGAGAAAGAGATAGATATAGAGTTAGAGATAAAGAGAGAGGGAGAGATAAAGACAGGACAGACCGCCCCCGCCCCTTTTGGCAGATACAAAAACGTCTATCTGTCAGAAAAAGAGCTTGCGGAGCTGCAAGAGGAGCTTCCCGGCAAATGGGAGTATTACATTGACCGTCTATCCGGCTATATCGCTTCCAGCGGGAAGAACTACAAGAACCATGCCGCCACTATCCGGCGTTGGGCGGCTGATGATAAGGCAAAGGGGAAGCCGAAAAAGGGAATCCCCGATTATTCCTACAAGGAGGGCGAGAGCCTTTGACAGCATAGACACAACGCCCCGTAAACAGGGCGTAAAAAAACATGAACAAGGAGGACGATTTTATGAGTGATTACGATAACGCTATTTTCCGGCTTGCCACGGCACAGGAAGCAGAGCCGGAGGACTATACCGGGGAGGACGGGCTTTTATATTGCGGGAGCTGCCATAAACCCAAAGAAGCCTACTTCCCGGAGGGCAAGACGCTTTTCGGACGTGACCGCCACCCCAAAGAATGTGACTGCCAGCGGAAACGCCGGGAAATGCTGGAAGCCGCAGACCGGGAGCAGAAGCACCGGGAGGAAGTGGAACGGCTGAAAAGAAAGGGATTTACAGACCCGGCTATGAGGGAATGGACTTTCGGGAACGACAACGGGAAATGCCCGCAAATGTGTTATGCCCGTGAATATGTGGAGTGTTGGGAACTGATGAAAGCAGAGAACCACGGGCTGATTTTGTGGGGAAGTGTCGGCACAGGGAAAAGCTATTTTGCCGGGTGTATCGCCAACGCCCTCATGGAGAAAGAGGTTTCCGTCTGCATGACGAACTTTGCCCTTATCCTTAATGACCTTGCCGCCAGCTACAAGGACAGGAACGAATACATATCCCGCCTTTGCAGCTTCCCTTTGCTTATCCTTGACGATTTCGGCATGGAGCGTGACACGGAATACGGGCTTGAACAGGTTTACAACGTGGTTGACAGCCGATACCGCAGCGGCAAGCCCTTAATCGTGACAACGAATCTCACGCTGGAAGAATTGCAGAACCCGGAGGACACCGCCCACGCCCGCATTTATGACCGACTAACAGAAATGTGCTGCCCCGTCTGCATTATGGGGGAGAATTTCAGGAAAGCCAAAGCACAGGCGAAAATGGAACGCCTTAAAATGCTGCTGAACAGAAAGGAGAGCCTATGACCGACACCCCCAACAGAAGCACCGCCACTACCGCCCGCCGCCCGGATTGCGTGACCGAGGTACGCCGGGGGAACACCGTCCTTGTGGTTTCCGGCTACTTCAAACAGGACACTACCGCCACCGCCGCCGACAAGATGATGAAAGTGCTGGAAGCCGAGAATGCAGCCGGACACAAGCCGCCTTTTACCGCATAAACCAGGCATGAAAAAGCGGTTATGCCGTGGAGCGTGACCGCTGGAATAGTAATAAATGACACCATGTTTATTTCTTGCTTGATTGCCGTATTTCATTTGCCAGCAGCACGATACCATATAAACCGCAAATCAATAGAATTATATCTTCATAGGCATTGAAGATTACTGATTTTATTCCGGTCAATCCCCATATGGTCAGTAAAGCGAGGAGTAGCTTGTTTTTTCTTTTATAGCCAGCATAAACCGCCATGCTTATGCTGATTACGGGGCAAGGCATGATGTATGTTACCATTTGCGGGAAAGAATTACCCAAAAGAATGGAAACAAAAGGGTACGCCAAATAAAGTACCAGCAGAAACATCTGAAATGCGGTAGGTGTTTTGAGTATATCGTCCTTGTTATGCAGACTTTCGTATAGGAACAGAATACCGCAAGTGATATACAACGGAAATGCAAAAAATTTCTGAATAGGCTCTGTTCCATACCAAGCGAAAAATCCAATGCCTATAAAGAGGTTAATAATTCCAAGCGAGAATTTTGCCGCCCACTTTATTTTTTTTGTATAGGACAAAGCAACCGCAATGAGTAAAAAAACGAGTAATGTAATTTGGATTATCCATGTTTGCCTATTGTAATTGCCGATAACATCCCAAAAAACTTGTGCGTCCATGTGTTGCCCCCCGTAGATTTAGCTTGTCACTTTCTAACGAACTAAAGTATAGCACAAAAATTTGATATTTTCTACCATAAGCCATATGCTATAAACCTTAATAAAAAAGCGTGATATTTTTCGACATAAAGAAGCAAAAAGGACTATACAGCCAGCCCCGCCCTATGGTATAATAGAGCTACGGAATAGTGGGCTGGCTGTCGGAAACGGAGGATATTATGTCAAGACAGACAACCCAAACACTTATTACCGCCCTTTATCCGAGATTATCCCATGAGGACGAGCTGCAAGGCGAGAGCAATTCTATTTCCAACCAGAAGCGGATTCTTGAATCCTACGCTAAACAGAACGGCTTTACGAATCTGAAATGGTACACGGACGACGGATTTTCGGGGGCAAATTTCCAAAGACCCGGCTTCCAGTCCATGCTTGCCGACATTGAAGCGGGGCTTGTGGGAACAGTCATAGTCAAGGATATGTCAAGGTTAGGGCGGAACTACTTACAAGTGGGAATGTACACGGAAATGATTTTCCCACAGAAAAATGTCCGTTTCATTGCTATCAATGACGGCGTTGACAGCGCACAGGGCGACAACGATTTTGCCCCTCTGCGTAACATTTTTAACGAATGGCTGGTGAGGGATACGAGCAAGAAAATTAGAGCAGTCAAGAGGTCAAAAGGCATGAGCGGGAAGCCTGTCACAAGCAAGCCCGTGTACGGCTACCTCATGGACGAGGACGAAAATTTCATCATTGACGAGGAAGCCGCCCCCGTGGTGAAGCAGATATACAGCCTCTGCCTTGCCGGGAACGGCCCGACCAAGATAGCCCGTATGCTTACGGAGCAGCAAATCCCCACGCCGGGAACACTGGAATACCGCCGGACGGGAAGCACCCGCCGCTACCACCCCGGCTATGAGTGCAAGTGGGCGGCGAACACCGTGGTGCATATCCTTGAAAACCGGGAATACACGGGCTGCCTTGTGAACTTCAAGACCACCACACAATCCTACAAATGCAGCAAGATTATCTACAACAGCGAGGACAAACAGGCGGTTTTCGAGAACCACCACGAAATCATCATAGACCGTGACACATGGGAGCGTGTGCAGGAGCTTCGCAAGCAGCGCAAACGCCCGAACCGCTATGATGAAGTGGGCTTGTTCTCCGGCATACTCTTTTGTGCCGATTGCGGCAGCGTCATGTATCAGCAGAGGTATCAGACGGACAAGCGGCGGCAGGACTGCTACATATGCGGCAGCTACAAGAAGCGCACCCGTGACTGTACGGCGCACTTTATCCGCACCGACCTTTTGACCGCCGGAGTGACCGAGAATTTGCGGAAAGTTACCAGCTATGCAGCCAAGCACGAAGCCCGGTTTATGAAGCTCTTGACCGAGCAGACCGAGGACGGGAGCAAACGCCGGAACGCCGCCAAGAAGAAAGAGCTGGAAGCGGCAGAAAAACGGATTACGGAACTCTCCGCTATCTTCAAGCGGCTGTATGAGGACAGTGTGGCGGGGCGCATATCGAACGAGCGTTTCACGGAGCTTTCGGCAGACTACGAAGCCGAGCAAAAGGAACTGAAAGAGCGTGCCGCCGTTCTGCAGGGCGAGCTTTCACGGACGCTGGAAGCCACGGCGAACGCTGAAAAGTTTATGAAAGTGGTACGCAAGTACACCAGCTTTGAGGAACTCACCCCTACCCTGTTACGGGAGTTTGTGGAGAAAATCGTTATCCACGAATCGGAAGCACTGGACGGGAAACGCCGGGGGAAGCTCCGCAGACAGGAAATCGAAATCTATTATTCTTTTGTCGGCAAGGTAGAATTGCCCGACTAAAGCCCGACCCGTCCGGCAGTCAGCCGGACAGGGAACGGCAAAATTTTTTACACTTCTTTTACTTCTTTATCTCACATGAGCAAAGTCCCAGGGCATGAAGCAGCTCATGGCTGGCGGCGGTGTTGCCCTCATCGGCACCACCCTTGTACCTCTGCTCTCCGGACTGTTCGGTTAATCACAAAACAAGGAGGTAATCGCCTTTGGACAGCATACTCCAACAGATCACAGACTGGCTGAAAGAAATGCTCGTTTCAGCTATTATGGGAAATCTGTCGGGGATGTTTGAGTCCGTCAACAACCAGGTTGGCGAGATAGCAACCTCCGTTGGCATGACCCCGGCGAATTTTTCGCCGGGTGTCTTTGCCATGGTACGAAACATCTCCGAGTCAGTGATTATCCCAATCGCAGGCTTGATTCTGACCTTCATTGCCTGTTATGAGCTAATTCAGATGATTATTGACCACAACAATCTGGCAAATTTTGAAACCTGGATCTTCTTCAAATGGGTGTTCAAGACTTTTGTTGCGGTCATGTTAATCACAAACACATTCAATATCACGATGGCTGTGTTTGATGCGACACAGCACGTTATAAACGCAAGCGCCGGTATCATATCCGGAAATACTGCCATAGATGCTTCGGCATTGGAAACAATGGAAGAAACGCTGATGGCAATGGATTTGGGTCCTTTGCTCGGCTTGTTCCTGCAATCCTTTATCGTGCAGGTCACGATGTCCGCTTTGGCAATCATCATCTTTGTGATCGTCTACGGTCGAATGATTGAAATTTATCTGATGGTCAGCCTTGCCCCGATTCCGCTTTCCACTTTTGGAAACAGAGAACAGAGCAATATCGGACAGAATTATCTGCGTTCGCTGTTTGCAATCGGATTCCAGGGATTCCTGATTATGATCTGCGTGGGCATTTATGCGGTGCTGATTCAGTCTATCGCATTCAGTGATGACATCATCGGTTCTATCTGGGGTGTTATGGGCTACACCGTCCTTTTGTGCTTCACCCTGTTTAAGACTGGTTCGCTTGCGAAGGGTGTATTCAGCGCTCACTAAGGGAAGGAGGAAATTGTTTGGCAGCGTATATTCCCGTACCTCGTGACCTGACGAGGGTAAAAACAAAAGTGTTCTTCAATCTGACGAAACGGCAGTTACTTTGCTTTGGTGCGGCGGCGCTCATCGGAGTGCCGATTTTCTTTCTGGTCAAAGCAACCGGAAATGTGAGCCTTGCAGCACTGTCCATGATGATCGTCATGTTACCGTTGTTCTTTCTGGCAATGTATGAAAAGGATAGTCAGCCGTTGGAAGTGGTTGTAGAACACTTCATTCAGACCAAATTCGTTCGTCCCAAGGTTCGCCCTTATCAGACGGACAACTATTATGACGCTTTGATGCGTCAGTACAAACTGGAAAAGGAGGTTGAACGAATTGTTTTTCAAAAAGAAGCCACAGGCAAGAAACATCAAAATGCCTGCAAATCTGAATCGGAAGCAGCAGCGAGAAATTAAAGCTGTTGTGGAACGGGCAAAGAAGGACAACGGTATTCCGCAGACTGCACAGCAGTCCATTCCCTTTCAGAGAATGTTCCCGGATGGCATCTGCCGTGTCACTGACAGTTATTACACCAAGACCATTCAGTTTCAGGACATCAACTATCAGCTGGCACAGCAGGAAGATAAGACTGCCATCTTCGATGAGTGGTGCAGTTTCCTGAATTTCTTTGACAGCTCCATTCACTTTGAGCTTTCCTTTATGAACCTGAGTACCGATGCTGAAAGCTTTGAAAAGAGTATCCGTATCCCGTTCAAGAAGGACAGCTTCAATCCCGTCCGTGCCGAGTATAGCCAGATGCTGAAAAAGCAGTTGGCGCAGGGCAACAACGGCTTGACCAAAACCAAGTACCTGACATTCGGCATTGAAGCCGAATCCATGCGGCAGGCAAAGCCGAGACTCAACCATATCGAAAACGATCTGCTCAATAACTTTCGGCGTTTGGGTGTCATTGCCACTACCATGAACGGCAAAGAGCGGCTGCATCTGATGCACTCTATGTTCCACATGGGTGATAATGATAAGTTCTTCTTCGATTGGAAGTATCTTGTGGAATCCGGGCTGTCCGTAAAGGACTTCATTGCTCCGACGGCGTTTGCCTTTAAGACCAACCGCACCTTCCAGATGGGCAGTATCTTCGGTTCGATGTCTTATCTGGCAATTACGGCATCAGACCTGTCTGATCGTATGCTGGCGGATTTTCTGGATATGGAATCCACGCAGATCGTGACCATGCACATCCAGTCGGTTGACCAGACTGCGGCGATTAAGACCATCAAGAGAATCATCACCGAGCTTGACCGTTCCAAAATCGAGGAACAGAAAAAGGCTGTGCGTTCTGGCTATGACATGGACATTATCCCATCTGACCTTGCTACCTATGGTAAAGATGCGAAGTCACTTCTGAAAGAATTGCAGAGCCAGAATGAGCGAATGTTCATGGTGACATTTCTGGTGCTGAACACCGGGCGCACCGAGCAGGAACTGGAGAACAATGTGTTCCAGGCACAGAGCATCGCCCAGAAGCATAACTGCAATCTGCGTCGTTTGGATTTTCAGCAGGAATCCGGACTGATGAGCAGCCTGCCTTTGGCACAAAACCTGATTGAGATTCGTCGTGGCCTGACTACCAGTTCCACGGCTATTTTTGTGCCTTTCACCACGCAGGAGCTGTTCCAGAATGGTGGAGAAACGCTCTATTACGGGCTGAATGCTCTGTCGAACAACCTTATCATGGTGGACAGAAAGAAGCTCAAGAACCCCAACGGACTGATTCTGGGTACTCCCGGTTCCGGTAAATCCTTTTCCGCAAAGCGTGAAATCACCAATGCGTTCCTGGTTACGGATGACGATATTATCATCTGCGACCCCGAAGCGGAATATGCGGCTCTGGTTCACAAGTTCAATGGTCAGGTGGTAAAAATCAGCTCCTCCAGTACCAACTATATCAACCCTATGGACATCAACCTGAACTACTCTGAGGATGACAACCCGGTAGCACTGAAAGCTGATTTTATCCTGTCCCTCTGTGAGTTGATTATGGGCAGTAAGGATGGCTTGCAGCCTATCGAAAAGACGGTTATCGACCGTTGTGTGCATCAGATTTACCAGAGATATTTCGACAATCCTGCCCCTGAGAATATGCCGATCCTTGAGGATTTGTATGATGCCCTTCTGAAACAGGACGAAAAGGAAGCCCACCATGTAGCGACCGCCTTGGAAATCTATGTTAAGGGTTCTCTGAAACTGTTTAACAACAGAACCAATGTGGATATTCAGAATCGTCTGGTGTGCTTCGACATTAAGGAGCTGGGCAATCAGCTGAAAAAAATCGGTATGCTGATCGTTCAGGATCAGGTCTGGGGGCGTGTAACTGCCAACCGTTCTGCCGGTAAATCGACCAGATATTATATTGACGAGTTCCATCTGCTTCTGAAGGAAGAACAGACGGCAACCTATTCCGTAGAAATCTGGAAGCGATTCCGTAAATGGGGCGGCTTGCCGACCGGTATTACTCAGAATGTCAAAGACCTGCTTCGTTCCCCGGAGATTGCCAACATCCTCGAAAACTCTGATTTCATCTATATGCTGAATCAGGCAAGCGATGACCGAAGTATTCTGGCACAGCGGTTGAACATTTCGCCGCATCAGCTGTCCTATGTAACCAACTCCGGTGAGGGCGAAGGACTTCTGTTCTATGGCAATGTGATTCTGCCGTTCATTGACCGATTCCCGACAGATCTGGAACTGTATCGCATTATGACCACGAAGTTAAACGAGGTGGCACAGGAAAAGGAGGCGTAATGTATGGCGAAAAGACCTACACGACTCCGTTTTACCGAAGATGACCTTGCAGATTCTCATGTGAAGAAAGCTGCCGACCGTGCAGATAAGGCGGTTGATAGGGCTGAAAAAGCGGCAGACAAATTGGCTTCTAAAAAGGCAAAGCCGAAGCTAAAGCTGGAAACAGATGCAGCCGGTTCCCGTAAAGCAAAGCTCCGTTTTGAAAAAGCGGAGTTTACGGAAATCGAGCGCCCATCTGTGGCAAAGCACATGGCAAGCCGTGGTGCCGCAGTCACGCTCACATCCAAAGCACATCGGGCGGTGTCAGAATATGAGGATGATAATATCGGCGTTCAGGCTGTGCAGGAAACGACCAAGGCTGTTGAATCCACTGTCTATACCGTCGATCATGCCGTTTACAGTCACAAGCTGAAAGCCTACGACAAGGCGGAAAAGCTGGTTGAGAAGTCAGATAAAGCAAATGTAAATGCCCTGTATGAGAAGTTCAAAAAGGACAACCCCGATGCCGGTTCCAATCCCTTTTCCCGTTGGCAACAGAAAAGGGCAATCAAGAAAGAATATGCTGCCGCCAAAGCCGGTAAGAATACCGCTTCGACAACGGCTTCTGCATCTAAGGGTGCAGGCAAGGCAACGGGCAAAGCAGCTCAGGGAGCCAAGAACATCACAGAAAGAGTAACGGAGTTCTGCACCACACACTCTAAAACGATTCTGTTTGTTTTGATTGCCGGACTGCTTTTTATGATACTCTCAGGGATGTTCTCGTCTTGTTCGGCTATGTTCCAAGGCGGCACACAGATCATTCTGGGAACTTCTTTTACTGCAAAAGAGGAAGATATTATTGGTGCGGACAATGATTACAAGGCTTTGGAAGCTGCGCTCCGCAATAAAATCAATAATATCGAGCGTACTCATAGCGGATATGACGAGTACCGGTATGACCTTGATGAAATCAACCACAATCCTTATGAGCTGGCGGCGTATTTGACGGTGAAGTTTGAGGATTACACCAGAGATGAGGTGCAGGCTACCCTGCAATGGCTATTTGAGCAACAATATGAGCTGACCCTGACGGAAGTAGTAGAGATTCGTACACGAACAACATCTTCTACTGATCCCGAAACGGGAGAGACAACAACAGAGGAAGAAGATTACGAATATTATATTCTGAATGTGAAGCTCAGAAATAAGGGCTTGAACAGTGTGATTTCAAATTCCGGCTTGTCGGAAGATGATATGGAGCGATATAGAATTTTGCTTCAGACAAGGGGCAACAGACCGGATATTTTCGGAAATGACATTTACGCCACCCCTGGCGGCGAGTACACCGATTATGATATTCCGGGCGAAGCGCTGACAGACACAAGATTTGCCAATATGATTCGGGAAGCTGAAAAATATCTGGGATACCCGTATGTGTGGGGCGGCAGCAGCCCGTCTACCTCCTTTGACTGCTCCGGATTTGTTTCCTATGTAATCAATCACTGCGGAAACGGTTGGAGTGTTGGTCGTTTGACCGCAAACGGTTTGATGGGCGTATGCGACATTATCCCGAAAAGCTCTGCCAAACCGGGAGATTTGATTTTCTTCCAAGGCACTTATGATACCTCCGGTGCATCACACGTTGGTATCTATGTTGGCAATGGTATGATGATCCACTGCGGAAACCCCATTTCCTACGCTTCTATCGAATCGAATTACTGGCAACAGCATTTTTACTGCTTCGGCAGAATCAGAAACTAAAGGAGGGATGGCGATTGAGTGCCAAGTTAGACAGAATAGGTGCAGACCTTGAAAAAGCCCGTAAGAAACGGGCAGAATGGGATGCTAAGGTGAAAGACCTGGAACGCAGATACCGTGAGGAGGAAAATTCCGAAATCCATGAGATGGTTCATGCTGCGAACCTGAATCCCGAACAGCTTTCCGAGCTGCTCCGTATGTTTGCTGCGGATATGGCTCCGAAGCCTGATACGATCAATACTATGAATGAGGAGGAAACGCAGAATGAGATTTAAGAAAATTGGAGCCGCATTGCTGGCGTGTGCAATGTGTTTTGGCGTGTTTTCTACAACGGCATTTGCCTATGTAGATGAAAGCGTAGCGACTGAAGAACCTGCGGTCGAAGAAAAAGTTCCCGAAACAGAGCCGGAGGAGCCGATGCTACCGCTTACTCCCGACGGCAATCTGACTTTGGTTGATGACGCTGGCTCGCCTACGAAAAGCGGAAAGCAGTTCATTACCGCTGTAACCAAAAACGGAAACTACTTCTATATCATCATTGACCGTGATGATAAGGGCGAGGAAACCGTGCATTTTCTGAATCAGGTGGATGAAGCCGACCTGCTCAAGCTGATGGACGAGGAAGAAGTTGCAGAGTTCACCAAGCCGGTTGAGGAAACAAAGCCGGAAGTAGTTGAAACAGTTCCTGAAATTACAGAACCGACACCGGAGGAAAAGCCGAAATCCACAAATATGCTCCCGGCGATTCTTACTCTGATTGTGCTTGCCTGTGGTGGTGGATTCTTCGTATTTAAGAAAGTCCAGGAAAAGAAGAAGGCACAGGAAGCGGCAAAGCCTGACCCAGATGCTGATTATGTGGACGATGACGAGGACTATGGGTACGATCCGGAGTTTGAGGACGACGATGAAGATAGCTCCGTCGATGAAGATGATAATGAACCTGTGTAAACAGGATAGGCTTGATGCCTGGGGCAGCCTTCGGGTTGCCTTTACATAGTTTCCGCTTTCAAAAAATAAAAAAATTTGCGTTTTTGAAAGTGACATCTTGCATATACTATTAGCAGACAGTATAATAAGTACAGCGAAGCGGTTTCGAGAAATGAAAAAACTTCAATTTTTGAAAGCGGGTGACTATATGAAAACAATCACGAGAGCAAAATATCTCGATAGAATCATTGAACTGAATGGTACTCCTGACATCAAGATCATCACGGGCATTCGTCGATCTGGTAAGTCCAAATTGATGCAGGCGTATATTGCGTATCTGAAAAGCAATTTTGAAAACATCAATATTATCTTCATCGACTTCATGGATTTGGCGTATGAAGAAATCAAGGAATACCATGCCTTACACGCCTATGTGGAAGAACATTATCAGGAAGGAAAAACGAACTACCTGTTTGTAGACGAGGTTCAGATGTGTCCCAAGTTTGAGTTGGCAATCAATAGCCTGTACTCTAAGGGAAAATACGACATCTATGTAACAGGCTCTAATGCTTTCCTGTTGAGTGCAGATCTGGCAACTCTGTTTACCGGACGCTATATTGAAATTCATGTGTTTCCTTTCAGCTTCCAGGAATATTGCCAGTATTATGATGATATTAGTGACAAAGATAAGCTCTTTGATGAGTACGCTATCAAGGGCGGTTTAGCAGGTTCCTATGCTTATAGAACCGAAAAAGACAGAACAAACTATATCAAAGAGGTCTACGAAACGATTGTTACAAGGGATTTGGTACAGAAATATACTCTCCCGGACACTTTGGTTTTACAACGTCTGAGCGAGTTCCTTATGGATAATATCAGCAACCTGACTTCTCCGAATAAGGTCAGTCAGCTACTGACAGCAAATGAGACTCCAACCAATCATGTAACCGTCGGCAAGTACATTAAGTATTTGTGCAATGCTTTTGTATTTTATGATATTAAGAGATATGACATCCGAGGTAAGAAATACCTTGAAAGCTCTGAAAAGTTCTATTTGTGTGACAGCGGTATTCGATATGCAATACTGGGAAGCAGAAATATAGACTATGGCAGAGTATATGAAAACGTTGTTTGTATCGAGCTTCTTCGCCGTGGATATGATGTCTATGTCGGCAAGCTCTATCAAAAGGAAATCGACTTTGTTGCTCAGAGAGGTAGCGAAAAGATTTATATTCAGGTCAGCGACAACATTTCCGGGCAGGAAACATTTGAGAGAGAATGCTCTCCTCTGCTTCAGATTCGAGACGCTTATCCGAAAATGATTATTGCCAGAACCAAACATCCCCAATATAGCTATGAAGGAATCGAAATTCACGATATAGCCGATTGGTTGCTACAAGAATAAGCAAGGTGAAATATCTCCGTCATTCTCTTTTGAAATGATGGAGATATTTTTATTATGACGGAGATTGTAGAACAGAAAATTGTATCAGGTTGCAAAAATCCTTTCCGAACTTTTTACATAGCAGTCATGCACTACGGTGTGTGGCTGCTTATTTTTTTGTGAAAGGAGCAGATGCAAATGAAATTAGTTTTGGCTGAAAAGCCTTCGGTTGCACAGAGTATTGCCAAAGTGTTAGGTGCTGCCAAGCGTGAGGATGGCTACTTAGAGGGAAACGGATATGTGGTCAGCTGGTGTGTAGGGCATTTGGTGGAGCTGGCACAGCCGGAAGTCTATGATGCGAAGTACAGCAAATGGGCTTATGCAGACCTTCCTATCTTCCCGATGGACTGGCAGTATGAGGTTTCTGCCGGTACGAAAAAACAGTTTGGGATTCTGAAAAAGCTCATGGCCAGAGAAGATGTTGCGAGTCTTGTGTGTGCAACAGATGCCGGTCGTGAGGGCGAGCTGATCTTTCGGTTGGTGTACCACAAAGCCGGGTGCAGAAAGCCGTTTGAGCGGCTTTGGATTTCCTCGATGGAAGATGTAGCAATCAAGGAGGGCTTTGAAAATCTCAGGTCTGGAACGGAATATGATGCTTTGTATGAAGCAGCACTGTGTCGAGAACGAGCCGACTGGATTGTTGGTATTAACGCTACTCGACTTTTTTCGACCCTTTACGGGCAGACCCTGAATGTTGGTCGTGTTATGACCCCTACCCTTGCTATGGCTGTTATGCGAGAAGCTGCCATTTCCGCATTCAAGCCTGAACTGTTCTACACAGTTCAGATTGGATTGGATGGTTTTACGGCTGCAAGCGAACGCTTCAAAACCAAGGCAGCAGCCGAAGCTGTCAAACAAAGCTGTTCGGTGGCAATCGTTCAGAAAGCTGAATGTAAGGAGAAAACAGAAAAGCCGCCTGCGCTCTATGACCTGACCAGTTTACAGAGAGAAGCCAACCGTGTGCTTGGCTACACGGCACAGCAGACCTTGGACTACACGCAGAACCTCTATGAAAAGAAACTGGTCACTTATCCCCGTACCGACAGCAGGTTTCTGACGGAAGATATGGCACATAGCCTGACCGACCTCGTAAAGCTGGCTTTCCACACATTCCCCGTGGAGGATGTGGATAACATACCAGTTCATGCAGAGCAGGTTGTGAATAACAAAAAGGTCACAGATCACCATGCCATCATTCCGACCAGAGAATTGCAGAAATGCAATCTGAGCGAACTTCCCAAGGGTGAACTTGCAATTTTGCAACTGATCTCGAATCGGTTGTGCGTAGCTGTTGGCGATCCGCACCGATACGCAGAGACAGTTATTGAGCTGGACTGTGGCGGTACCGTGTTTTCCACCAAAGGCAAAACTGTTGTGCAGGATGGATGGAAAGCTCTGGTTCAGAAAAATGATTCGACAAAATCCGACGAAAACGTGCAGACACTCCCTTCTGTTTCCGTTGGTGACGAAATGACCGTCAGCGGCACGGAAATCAAGGAAGGGAAAACATCTCCCCCTAAACACTTTACCGAGGATACTCTGCTTTCTGCTATGGAAACTGCCGGTGCGGACGAAATGCCTGATGAGGTGGAGCGCAAAGGTTTGGGAACGCCTGCGACCCGTGCCGGTATCATTGAGAAGCTGGTTCGCATCGGTTTTCTGGAGCGTAAGGGTGATAAGAAAACCAAACACCTGATTCCGACCCACAAGGGTACGGCTCTGGTAACAGTCATGCCGGAACAGATTCAGTCCCCATCCATGACGGCGGATTGGGAAGAAAAATTGTTGCTCATTGAGAAAGGCGAATATGCCAGCGAGGACTTTATGGACGAGATCAAAGATGTGATTGCCGGTCTGATTCAGAACTATGAAGTAATCCGTGATTCCGAGGTTATGATGTCGAAAGAAGCCAATTCTATCGGCAAATGCCCGCTCTGCGGCAGTGCTGTAGAGGACAAAGCCAAGGCATTTTTCTGTTCCAACAGAGCTTGCAAATTTGCCCTCTGGAAAAACAATCGCTACTTTGCGAGCATCGGCAAGAGCATGACTTCTGCCACGGCGCAGAAATTGCTTGGTTCCGGCAAGGTAAAGCTCAAGAATTGCAAGTCCGAAAGAACGGGCAACACCTTTGATGCCACCGTCTTTATGGAGGTATCAGATGATGGCAAAACGAAGTTCAGTATGGAATTTGAAAATGGAGGAAAGCGCAAATGACAAATGAGTACAACCCGGATGGTAAGGAAATCCGATTTATCGACAGCCATTATAAGGATTTGTTTCATATCCCCGATGGCAGCTGTGTGCAGATTCACTACCCGGATGAAATGGTTGTGAAGCCCTGCACCTTCATTGACGAGTATCATACGCAGATCGGATACAATGTGTTTCATATCTGCCAGTTTGCAGAAATTATGGAGCGCAACGGCGCAAGCTATATGCCGGAGCCTGAGATTATGGGCGATGAAGCCGCATGGAAGGTCGGAAAGGATAGAATCCTTGCGGTGCAGACCTGCGAAGATGGTTACGACTACACCCTGTTGGATGAAAACTACAACGAGATTGATGGCGGTCAGGTTGATAACCCTGAACTGTCCATGCTCGAAGTCCGCCGGGATATTCTGGAATCCTTCGGGCTGGAGCGCCGGGAACTGCGGGCAATGTTCTATGAGGATGTCATGGAGCAGGCTTTTGAAGTCGGCAGACAGGCGGTGGTGGTCAATGACCCTATCGCTGAGCTTGCTTTTAAGCTCGACCGTTTTGCAGAGAACTTCGACCCCTATGAATATATGGATCAGGTCGATGATGTGCAGGCGCATATCCAAGAAATCAAGGCAGATCTTGCCGCTGGTAATACGGCTCCGTATCGTGAGTTCCTGAATACAGCCATTGAAGAAGCCCGTGAGGAAACTGCGGTTGAGGTTGCCAAAGTGCTGAAAAGTCAGCTGGATAAGCTCGACTCTCCGAAGCGTGAGTCGGTCATGGAAAAACTGGCACAGGCCGCAGAAAAAGCTGCGCCTGCCAGTCCCTCTCCCAAACGCAAAGAGCCTGAACGATAAGGAGGACACGGATATGAAAAACGAAAAATGGGATGATGTTCACGGAAATACCACCCCGGATGACAGAATGGTTGCTTTTCTGGAAAGCCCCACGGATTCCTATGCGATTCTTCAGCTGCGGGAAGATGTAGACGATAATATCCCGCTCATGTTTGCAAATTACAGCTACCTTCAGAAGAAAGAAATGGAGCCTGAGATTGACCGTTACGAGGTGGTCTATCATGGCTCCATTTCTATGTCCGAGGATGTGAATCGGCAGCTGGAAGATTTGTATGTAAAGTTCAATATTGACCACCCGGATGATTTCCGTGGTCACAGTATGTCGGTCAGCGACATCGTAGCCTTAAAGGTAGTCGGTGAGGTATCCTTTCACTATGTAGATTCTGTTGGGTTTCAGAAGCTGGAAAACTTTATGAAGTCCGAAAACTACCTGAAAAACGCAGAGATGGCAATGGAAGATGATTATGGGATGATTGACGGTATCATCAATAACGGAAAAGCGTCCGGATTAGAGGAACGTCCTTCGGTGTTGGAGCAGTTAAAGGAAAAGCCCGTGCCGGATGTTTCCCATAAGCCGCCCAAGAGCCACCCGGAAAGGGAGATTGAATGATGGATTTCACACAGGATGAGCGGAACATGATGATGCTTTACAGCCCTGGCACAAGGTCAGGGCTGTGTGAAGCACTGACACTGATGAAGGAACAGCTTTCGGAGGACGAGTCAGAGCTTTTTGCTTTGGCAGACTCGGTTCTCCGTAAAGTTTCAGCCATGGACGATGCCGCCTTTGAGAAGCTGAACCTTTATCCGGATTGATAGGATTGGAGGGATACAATGAACGCAAAAGAGCGATTTTATTCCGGATTAGCAAAAGAAACGATTGGGAAAATCACCTCGAACACAGATAACTGGACTTCGTTTTTGAGAACGATGTCCCGCAACTATGAGTTCACCTATCCGGAACAGGTGATGATTTATGCTCAGCGCCCCAATGCGACCTTTTGCAAGCCCTATGAGGACTGGAACGCTGAAAATTACCGCAGATATGTAAAGCGTGGCTCTACCGGCATTGCTCTGTTTGTGATGAACAGGGATAAACCGTATCTGCGCTATGTGTTTGATGTGGCGGATACCGGCGTTCGCCGTTCTTCCCCGGAACTGAAACCGTGGGAGGTGACGCCTGAAAACCGCTCCTATGTCATGGAAGCGATGGAGCGTACCTTCGGTGTTGCCGCTGACGGGGTACTGGAAGCACAGCTTGAAGATATTGCATCCGCACTGGCGGCTGAGTATTGGGACGATTACAAAAAGCAGTTCCTCGACATCGTTGCCAACAGCTTCCTTGAGGAGTATGATGAACTCAACATCGAAGTAGCTTTCAAAAATGCGGTGGCAAACAGCGTATCCTATACGATGTATTGCCGGTTCGTGGAAAGTCCCGACAACTACTTCGAGCATGAGGATTTCCAGAAGGTGTTTGATTTTAACACCAGACAGACGGTAAATGCCCTTGGTACTGCGGTGAATGCCATCAGCACAAGGATGTTTCAGGAAATCGAAAAAGCGATTGGAGAACATGAGCAGATTAAAGCTACCGAAAGGAGTACAGATTATGAGCGAGATGACTTACAGACAGGCCGGAGATTATCAGATTCCGAACCTTCAGTTGGAGAACGAGGGAGAGAAACCTCTGGGCAAGTACGGCAGGATGCGTCGAGCATTTTTGGAACAGAACAATCCGATGCTCCTGAACGACATGATTCTGACGGAGAGCCTGTTCCCGCACCTGTGGGAGATCGAGGAAACAGCGAAAGCCAGAGTGGAGTTTCTGATGGAGCAGTACCTGAAGGACAGCCCCGCACCGGACAAGGAAACGCAGCAGATGGCGTGGGTGCAGCACATGAACAGCCTGAAAGCACAGGCGGAGGAAGTCGTGATGACGGAGCTTATCAACAGCTGAGTCTGAACCTTTTCCTCTCCGAAAATGAACAAATCAGTTTTATCGACCGAGCAGAGAGCTTTACGCCCTCTGCTTTTTCTTTTGCCCAGGAAGAAATCGACCACTTCCTTCTGCTTGGTAGCAATACCGATGAAGCCCGAAAAGTCGTAGCGCTGGAATATATGAAGCAGAAGCCGTTGGAAGAAATCGTTCAGACCTTAAAGCAGGTCTATCACGGCGGCTATGGTCTGAAAGAAGATAGCGGGAATATCTGTGCGTGGTATGCCGAGGACGGTATCCACCTTGCCAAAGGTTCCTCTGCCATTGACAGCCCCAGAGCGCAGATCGTTTCTTGGGAAACGGTTGCCGAGCGCATTGGAGAACTGCTTGAAAATGGTCGGTTCGCAACTAATGTGGAACTGGTAGAAGCATCCGGATATGAGCGTCAGAAGTTGGCAGAATCCCTGTGGCATCTTTATCACGATTTGAGTGAAGAAGCCCGTTCCAGCAACTATCTGGCAATTCTTCATCAGGAACCGTTTCGTGGTTTCCCTGACGAAACCGCAGACTTGGCTGAAAAGTTGGATGACCCTCGTTTCCACGCAACCTTGGTACAGCAGTATTCGGAATTTAGAAAAACCCTTGCGGAAAATCCCGATCTGCTTCGTTTTCACTATCACAAGCTGAATCTCATTCAGAAACAGCTGTATGAGTTGAATATGCCTTTGCGTGAGTATCAGACCGATATGATGCAGATGCCCCTTGTCCGCCAGTTCATTACGGATGATGAAGTCAATGCAGACTTGACCCGTGGAAGCGGCTTTTCCGGTGGTAAAGCCCGTATTTATAACTACTGGCAGGAGAATCATTCTGCCAAGGAAAAGATGGACTTCCTGAAGCATGAATACGGAACCGGTGGTCATTCCCATGCCTGCTCTGGTGCAACGCACAGCGGTCAGGATCACGATGCCAAGGGTGTTGCTTACACCAAGAGCGGTTGCGATAAATTGCAGATGTCCTGGGCGCAGGTGGTGCAGAGAATCGACGGTCTGATACGAAAGGGACGCTACCTCAGCCCGGAGGAAGAAGCGGAACGACAGGCTATCGAAGAAGCTAAAACTGATCCGTTGGAAGATGTTTATGACCGTTTCGCAGTGATTGATACCGAGGATGGCGAGTATGCGATCTGGGATAATCAGACCGATGACTACTATGTAGACCCGGAAGGCGTTACGGAATACTTCACGGACGAATGGCTTGCCAATGACTATTTGGAGGAAGTTCGTCAGTCCGTAGCTGCGATGGAGTCGGTTCAGCCAGAAGCGCCTGTGGCAGAGCCTGCCGAAGTTGTGGAAGCATCTGCTTCCGAGGAACCGAAATGGAATTATCAGGTCGGTGACACGGTATATCTGGACGATACAGCTTTCCGTGTGGAGCAGATCACGGACAGAGAAGTTCAGCTGCGTGACCCTACGCTTGCTTATCCCATCTTCCGTGCCGAGAATCGTGAGAATTTCGAGCGTATGCTCTCTCAGGACGAAAGAAACCATGCGGTAAGGGTTGATGCCCAAACCGAAGAAAAGCCCGTTACAGAGGATTTTCTGGGCAAAACCGAACCGAGGGACTACACCCCTGAGTATCAGCTGTTAGACCGTCTGCGTATGGACTGCGAATACTTCCTTGGTGCAGGACAGCACAGCGAAAAGCATCTGTGGGCAGGCAACCGCCATGCACAGATTGCCAAGATGCGTGAGCTGTATGAAATGATTCCCGACAAACCAGAATGGCTGACACCTGAGATGATTAACAGCTACGAGGAGCGCATGGCTCCCCGCTATCTGGTTGCCGCCTACCATCACTTTGAAAACGGCTTCGATGATAAACTGGACTACTACACTCTGGAAGAAGCGGAAAAAGCTGCCCAGGGCTATGTGGACGGAACCATGGAGGATGACGGATTCAAGTACGATGGTGCTGCCGTTTACGATCAGCAGGAGCATAAGTGCATCCGTATCTATGGGGACTACCCTGACGAAAAGGCACACGCACAGGTCAGAGCCAGTGCGGAACCCGAACAGCAGGAACCGGAACACTTCATCGATCATTTTTATGTTGCCGAGGACATTCAGAAGCGGGGTGCGCTGGACATCAAGGAATACAGTTCCTTTGATGATGCCCTGCGAGCCTACTATGCACTTCCTGACACGCAGAGAAAAGCCCTGGGTGCAATGAATACCAGAGATCTGCCGGGTAGTCTGGACTTCGTACAGTGCGTAGATGGAAAGGACACCATCATTCAGGATTATGCCCAGGTGGACGGATGGCAGAATGCCGAAGTCATGGACATTATCGCTCAGCTTGAGCAGTCCATCACCACCAGAGAAATCCCACCTGTTCCTGCGGTGAACTTCCACATCACGGATGACAACATCGGTGAAGGTGGACCGAAGCAGAAATTCGCAAGAAACATCGCAGCCATTGAAACTCTGTTCAAACTGGAAAGCGAGAACAGGAACGCCACTACCGAAGAACAGGAGATTTTGTCGAATTATGTCGGTTGGGGCGGTCTGGCAGATGCCTTTGACCCGGACAAGGGAAATTGGGCGAAGGAGTATCAGACACTGAAAAACCTGCTTTCCGAAGATGAATATGCTGCGGCAAGAGCTTCCACCCTGAACGCACATTACACCAGCCCTACGGTCATTCGCTCCATCTACGATGCGGTCGGACAGATGGGCTTTGAAACAGGAAATATTCTGGAGCCTGCTATGGGTATCGGCAACTTCTTTGGTATGCTCCCTCCTGAAATGCAGAGCAGCCGTTTGTATGGTGTGGAACTGGATTCCATCACCGGCAGAATTGCTCAGAAGCTCTATCCCAACGCAGAAATCAAAGTAGCCGGTTTTGAAACGACAGACCGCCGAGACTTTTACGATCTGGCTGTGGGTAATGTCCCTTTCGGCAACTACAAAGTGTCCGACAAGCCGTATGACAAGCTGGGATTCTCCATTCACAACTATTTCTTTGCCAAGGCTTTGGATCAGGTTCGTCCCGGTGGTGTGGTCGCTTTTGTGACAAGCCGTTACACCATGGATTCCAAGAACTCTGACGCAAGGCGATATATGGCGCAGAGGGCGGAACTGCTTGGTGCAATCCGTCTGCCAAACGATGCCTTTAAGAAAAACGCAGGCACGGAAGTCGTGTCCGACATCCTGTTCCTGCAAAAGCGTGACCATCCGATTGACATTGTACCGGAATGGGTAAACCTTGACCGCACCGAAGAAGGACACACCATGAACAGCTACTTTGTCGCTCATCCTGAAATGGTTCTGGGCGATACGGTGGAAGAAAGTACCGCCTACGGCATGGACATTACAGTGCGTCCCATTGAGGGCATGGAACTGTCCGAACTTCTGAAAGAAGCAGTTTCCCACATCCAAGGAACCTATCAGGCTGTGGAGCTTCCCGAAGCTGACAAGGGTAAGGAAATCGAAACCATTCCTGCAACCCCGGATGTAAAGAATTTCTCTTATACCGTGGTGGATGGCAATGTGTACTTCCGTGAAAACTCCCTGATGCGCCGTGTAGACCTGAATGAGAAAGCAAAAGACCGTGTGATGGGCATGGTGGAACTTCGTGGTATCGTCAACGAGCTGATCGAATATCAGCTTGAGGATTACCCGGATGAAATGATTACTCAGAAACAGGCAGAACTGAATGATGCCTACGATGCGTTTGCCGCAAAGAACGGGCTTATCAATAATCGAGCCAATGGTCAGGCATTTGCTGACGATTCCTCCTACTATCTCCTGTGTTCTCTGGAAAATGTGGATGAGGACGGCAATCTGAAAAGCAAGGCGGATATGTTCACCAAGCGAACCATCAAGCCGGAACGCAGAGTGACGAGCGTGGATACGCCGTCCGAAGCTCTGGCAATCTCTATCGGTGAGCGTGGCAAGGTGGATTTGCCGTTTATGGCACAGCTGCTTGGAACACCTGGAGAATACGATGCGATTCAGGCAGAGCTTCGAGGGGTGATCTTCAAAGACCCGATGGCTCCCGATGCTGTGGAAGTTGGATGGCAGACTGCCGATGATTACCTTTCCGGTGATGTAAGAAGCAAGCTGCGTGTCGCACAGATGGCGGCAGACAGGGATTCTTCCTTCCACATCAATGTGGAAGCCTTGCAGAAAGCACAGCCGAAGGACTTGGATGCGTCCGAGATTGATGTGCGTTTGGGTGCAACATGGATTGATGCCGATTATATTCAGCAGTTCATGGAGGAAACCTTTGAAACGCCGTATTACTTGCGCCGTTCCATTGAGGTCAAGTTCTCCGAGCTGACCGCAGAGTGGCGCATCAACGGTAAGAGTTCTCCCAACTACAACGATGTGGCGGCGTATGTCACCTACGGTACAGAGCGAGCCAACGCATATCGGATTCTGGAGGAAACGCTGAATCTGAAGGATATTCGTATCTATGATACGATTGAAGATGCAGATGGTAAGCAGAAGCGTGTCCTCAATAAAAAAGAAACTACCCTGGCACAGCAGAAACAGCAGGCAATCAAGGATGCGTTCCGAGATTGGATTTGGAGAGATCCGCACAGACGAGAAACCCTTTCCACCAAGTACAACGAACTTTTTAACTCCACCAGACCTCGTGAGTATGATGGCTCTCATATCCGTTTCGGCGGCATGAACCCGGATATTACCCTCCGTGAACACCAGAGAAATGCTATCGCTCATGTGCTATATGGTGGAAATACGCTGCTTGCACACGAAGTTGGTGCGGGCAAGACCTTCGAGATGGCTGCATCGGCTATGGAGAGTAAACGGCTTGGATTGAGCCAGAAATCCCTGTTCGTTGTGCCGAATCACTTGACCTTACAGTGGGCAAACGAGTTCCTGCACCTCTATCCGAGTGCCAAGCTCCTTGTTGCCACCAAGAAGGATTTTGAAACAGCAAACCGTAAGAAGTTCTGCGCTCGTATCGCAACGGGTGACTATGATGCAGTCATCATCGGTCACAGCCAGTTTGAAAAAATCCCGCTTTCTGCCGAACGACAGGAACGGCAGCTGCGGGAGCAGATTGATGAGATCGAGGGTGCGATTGCGGAGCTGAAATGGCAGCGTGGCGAAAACTTCACGATCAAGCAGATGGAGAAAACACGAAAATCATTGGAAGCCAGACTGGACAAGCTCCTTGCCGCTGACAAGAAAGATGATGTCATTACCTTTGAGCAGTTGGGTGTAGACCGGCTGTTTGTGGACGAAAGCCATGCGTTCAAGAATTTGTTCCTCTACACAAAAATGCGAAATGTGGCAGGTCTGTCCACCTCCGAAGCCCAGAAATCTTCGGATATGTTTATGAAGTGCCGCTATATGGATGAGCTGACCGGCGGGCGTGGTGTGATCTTTGCAACCGGTACTCCAGTAAGTAACTCGATGACCGAGCTTTATACGGTCATGCGCTATCTCCAGTACAGTACGCTCCAGCAAAAGAACCTGACCCATTTTGATTCCTGGGCATCGACCTTCGGAGAAACAACAACTGCGATTGAGCTTGCACCGGAGGGAACCGGCTATCGTGCCAGAACCCGATTTGCGAAGTTCTTCAACCTGCCTGAACTGATGAATATGTTCAAGGAGGTTGCCGACATCAAGACCTCTGACCAGTTGCATCTCCCTGTTCCCGAAGCAAAGTTTGAAACGGTTGTGGTTCAGCCCTCTGAGTACCAGAAGGATATGGTGGCTTCCCTTTCAGAGAGAGCAGCAGATGTTCATGCCGGTATTGTAGACCCGTCCGTCGATAATATGCTCAAGATTACCAGCGACGGACGAAAATTGGGACTGGATCAGCGGCTAATGAACACCCTGTTACCCGATGACCCTGACAGCAAGCTCAATGCCTGCGTGGGAAATATCCTGCGTATCTGGCAGGACGGTCAGGCTGACAAATTGACCCAGTTGGTGTTCTGCGACCTTAGCACACCGAAAAATGATGGAACCTTCAATGTCTATGATGATGTCAAAACCAAGCTGATTGCAAACGGTGTGCCTGCGGAAGAAGTTGCCTTTATCCATGATGCAGATACCGAGGCAAAGAAAAAAGACCTCTTTGCCAAGGTTCGTACCGGGCAGGTGCGAGTGCTTCTTGGCAGTACGCAAAAGATGGGTGCAGGAACCAACGTCCAGGACAAATTGGTGGCAGTTCACCACTTGGATGTGGGTTGGCGTCCGTCTGATATGACCCAGAGAAACGGTCGTATCATCCGTCAGGGCAACCGGAACAAAGAGGTTCAGGTGTATCAGTATGTGACCGAGGGAACCTTCGATGCCTACCTGTATCAGACCTTGGAAAACAAGCAGAAGTTTATTTCTCAGATTATGACCTCCAAATCACCGGTTCGCTCCTGTGACGATGTGGATGAGCAGGCGCTGTCCTATGCGGAGATCAAGGCGCTGTGTGCCGGCAATCCGCTTATCAAGGAAAAGATGGACTTGGACATTGATGTGGCAAGGCTGAAGGTGCTGAAAGCTGACCACCAGAGCCAGCAGTACCGTATGGAAGATAAGCTTCTGAAATACTTCCCGGCTGAGATTGAAAAGCAGACAGGCTATATTCATGGCTTTGAAGCTGATATTAAAACCGTGGAAGCACACCCGCAGATTGCCGATGGCTTTTGCGGCATGGAAATCATGGGCAAAGCCTACACCGAAAAGGCAGATGCCGGTGAAATCCTCCTTGCGGCTTGTAAGGACACGAAAAGTGCCGATCCGGTTCCTCTTGGCAGTTACCGTGGCTTTCAGATGGAGCTTTCGTTTGACAGTTTCCGGAACGAGTTCGATGTGACCCTGAAGGGCGCTGTGAGCCACAGAGTAGCCCTTGGAACGGACGCACGAGGAAATATCACCCGACTGGACAATGCCCTTGCAGGCATCCTTGAGCGCTTAGAACGAGCCAATGAGCAGTTGAATAATCTCTACAATCAGCAGGAAGCAGCCAAGGCGGAGGTTGGAAAACCGTTCCCGCAGGAAGCAGAGCTGACAGCCAAAAGTCAGCGACTGGCAGAACTGGATGCAGCCCTGAATATGGAGGACTCTGTGGAAAATCGTGACGAAAGAAGCGAGTCAGAGCGTCCTTCTGTGTTGGCTGATCTGAAATCCAAAGCGGAGCATATCTCGCCTGCAAAATACTCTGAAACCCGTGAGGAGGTGTTGTAATGGCAAAGCGAGATCAGGATGTTCATTTCCTTGCATCCAAGGAGGAGGTCGAGCGAATCCATGAGAAGATGGACGAGCTTGGCATCCGCAGCATGGGAGCCTATCTGCGGAAAATGGCTCTGGATGGTTACTGTATCAGACTGGATTTGCAGGATGTGAAAGCCCTGGTTTCGCTCCTGCGAATCTGCTCCAACAACCTGAACCAGTACGCAAAGCGAGCGAACGAAACAGGCAGCATCTATCGTGCTGACATTGAGGATTTGCAAAAACGGCTGGAGGAGATCTGGACGGACATGAGAGAAGTTCTTGTTCGCCTGTCCTCAATCCAGTAATCCGACAACTTGTTGGGAAGTCGCAGTTTCGGCTGCGGCTTTTACATAAGGGTTGACATCATTGCGTTATGGCAGATACCCTTGTACAATATAATTAAAAGAAAGGGGTTGAGCCTATGAAGCTGGTATTGAAGATATTGGCACTGCCGGTGCTGTTCGTTGTAAAAGTGATTTGCATTCTTGGAAATCTGCTTACAAATGTTGTGTCCTATGTAATTGGTTTATTGCTCTTGGTCATTGGCGGATCTGCGATTTACTGCATTGTAAAGGCTTTGTGGCAGTCCCTGCTTATTCTTGTGGTTCTTGGAATTGCGACAATAGCAGCGGTGTTCTTGCTCGTCTGGGCTGTTATGAAAGTCGAGAATATTGGAGAAAGTCTGGGAGCATTTATCAGGTCATAAGATAATATCAGAGAAAAGTCACCGACCGGTGGCTTTTTCTTTTTGGGAAGGAAGTGATGGGAATGGCAGCGACAAGATTGATTGCACTCCATGTGAATAAGGGAAAGACGGTCGCTCAATGTTTGGCAGACAGAACCGACTACTCACAAAATGCCGCAAAAACCAATGATGGCGAATTTATCAGTTCCTATGAGTGTGATCCAAAGACAGCAGATGAGGAATTTCTGCTTTCCAAACGGCAGTATCAGCATATTACCGGCAGACAGCAGAAGAACAATATCATCGCATACCAGATACGCCAGTCCTTTAAGCCGGGAGAAATCACCCCGGAAGAAGCGAACCAAGTCGGCTATGAAACAGCGATGCGATGGACAAAGGGAAAACACGCTTTCATCGTTGCGACCCACATCGACAAATCCCACATTCACAATCATATCATTTATAATTCGACCTCGCTGGATGCCACACGGAAATTCAAAAACTTCTTTCTTTCCGGTCTGGCGGTGCAAAGACTCAGTGATATGGTTTGCCTGGAACACGGGCTGTCCATTATTACACCGAAGCCGTATCGGGAGCGCCAGAAAAGAACTGTTTATCCCAAGAAGCGTACCCAGCGTGACGAATTATGTGATGCGATTGATGCGGTGCTGAAGCAGAAACCAAAGAGCTTTGATGGCTTTGTTCAGGCTCTGGCTGACATGGGATTTGAGTTCAAGGATGGAAAGCAGCCTGCGTTCAAGGGCGAGAATCAGAAGCGTTTCATTCGGCTGCGTTCCCTGGGCGAAGGATATAGCAAAGAGGAAATTCAAGCGGTTATCTCCGGCAAGAACCTGCACAAATCAAAAGGCGGCTCTGCCAAGGCTCCTGCCCCGAAGCAGTTCCAGATGCTGATTGATATTCAGGCAAAGATGGCCGAGGGCAAGACGGTCGGTTATGAAAAGTGGGCGAAGAAGTTCAACCGAAAAGAAGCTGCCCGAACGGTAATCCTACTGAAAGAAAAAGGCTTGGGCAACTACGACGATCTGACTGCTCATATTGAAAATCTGTCTGCCCGGTTCGATGCGCTTTCTGATTCTATCAAGGTCGCAGAGAAACGTATGGTTGAGGTTCAGGCGTTGCAGCAGCACATCAAAAATTATCGCAACACAAGGCAAATTTATATCGAGTACCGCAAGTCTGGATATAGCAAAAAATTCTTTGAAGAACACCGTCAGGAAATCACAATTCATAAAGCGGCGAAGCAAGCCTTTGATGAATTGCAGATTACAAAGCTCCCGTCCATGCAATCATTGTATGAGGAGTTTCATCAGCTGGCAGTCCAGAAAAAGCAGGACTACGCTGAGTACCGTCAGATCAGAAAAGAGAAAGAAGAACTGCTGATTGCCAAACGGACGGTTGAAACGATTTTGAATATCGACAGGCAGAAAGAGCAGGAAAAAGAGAAAGAGAAAGAGGAAAAGAAGAACTTCCGTTAAAGCAAAAAGCCACGGTCTGCACTCCCCAAAGGGTGCGGATCGTGGCTGCTTTTTTGCTTTTCGATTTCGGTGCTTTCAACCATGGGCAAATTTTTATTCTACTGTTCTTTGAGAAACGATTGAAAATCGTGTAGCCATCATCGGCAGATGATGTTCAAAGGGGATTGGGGATGCTTCCCCAACAAGCAAATTTGCGAAGATTGCACCGAAGGGAAAATCGAGAAAATGAGTGAACCTGTACAGGTTTACACTGCTTGCCAATTTGTGAGATTATTTTGAAAAAGAGATAAAATCAATATATCCCTTTTCTCCGATTTTTACAACGGCATTGTAGGACTTTCTATCTTTCGTTTTGATTCCTTTTACCAGGGTTTCTTTTCCCTCTAGTAATTCTTTTACATTTGTTTTGGTGAGTTTTTTCTTTCTAAAATGTTCAGCTAAAGTGAAGGTACATTCAGGATAATTTGAACAACCATAAAACGATTTTTTTAATACAATATTGTTGCCACACTTAGGACATTTTCCTACAAGGGGTCCCGAGCGCTTAGTGGGAATTTGTACCCCTTATCGATACAAATTCCCCGTAGGCGCTAGGGACCTCTTTAGCTCCTTGGAAGCTGTCAGTAGTATACCTAATAATTTATCTACATTCCCTTTAGTAACGTGTAACTTTCCAAATTTACAAAAGCGACTCATAGAATTATTTCCTCCCGTTAAATAATAGATAACTATTAAAAATAGACAATACTTGCTCATAAGTAACGGTACTTAAATTGTTTACTTTGGCGTGTTTCATTGCTTGATGAAACTGATTTTTAGTAAACAGTTGACGATATTCTCGATTGACCCATTTTGAAACAAAGTACGTATATAGCTTCCAATATTTATCTGGAACATCTGTGGTATGGCGGGTAAGTTTTATTAAGACACTGTTTACTTTTGGTTTAGGATGAAAGCATTCCGCTGGCAGCTTAAGCAATTGCTGAATCGAGACTTGAGTGTGCAAGAGCAACCCTAGTGTTCGGTGAATATCCAAGGTACGCTTGTAGAATCCTTCTTCAACAATCAGATAGATGTCAGACGCATGGCTTTCAAAAACCACTTTTTTAATAATTTGTGTGCTTAAATGGTAAGGAATACTCCCAACAATTTTATACCTCTGTTTGTTAGGGAATTGAAACTGTAGAATATCTTGGTGAATTAAAGTGACACGAGTATTCAGTTTTAATTTTTCTGACGATAAGTTGAATAGATGACTGTCTAATTCAATAGACGTTACCTGTTTACTTATTTTAGCCAGTTTCGTCGTTAAATGCCCTTTACCTGTTCCAATTTCGTAAACGGTATCGGTTTCTTTTAAATTCAATTGTTTTATTATTTGGTTGAGTACTTTTTCACTCGTTAAAAAGTTTTGAGAATATTTTATATTTTTGTTCATGTAATCACTCCTTCTTAATTACAAATTTTTAGCATCTAATTTAACTTCAATTCCTATTATACAAAATTTTAAGATACTGCACTATCAACACACTCTTAAGTTTGCTTCTAAGTCTTATTTCCATAACTTCTTTCATTTGGGAATAATTCAAGCTGGCGAATCATATAATGTGTACTTGGAATGTAATCAAAATAAAACAATAGTGCTAGATATAAACTCCATGGAATTGGGCGTGTCCGATTTTCGTAGGCACTATAAGTTTGTCGTGAAATACCAACAGCCGAAGCAATTTCTTCTTGTGATGCACCAACTTTTCCTCTGAGTGCGGGTAACTCAATCGCCAATTGAGTGGCCAAGTTCTCTTTCTCATCTTTACTAAAATTCCAAAACTGCTTATAAGCATCTCGCCCTACAAATTGAATCAATAAATCTCCTCCTGGGTATACTCTTTCGTAGAGTACATTACTCCACGAAAAAACACCGCCAAACACTGAAAACTCAGCATTATTTGACGGTGTTGACAATTTATTTGACGGCTAATAAATCAGAAAGCCGTTGCATATTTTCTCTTTTTAAATCCATGGATGGGTGTACATAGCGATTCATTGTAATATTCACGCTGGCATGACCCAATATTTCGCTGAGACTTTTTACATCGAATCCAAGCTCTATGCACCTTGTAGCAAATGTATGACGTAACGAGTGATAATTTGCGGAGGTGATTCCGCTGTTTTTCAATACCTTCTTAAAATGATTTTGCATGGTTCTTGGTTCTAATGGATTCTGATCGCTATTGGTTAGGATGTAGCCAGTAGAAGAAGCTTTGTGTGCTGTAAGAATAGTCATTAAGCCATGGGGTACTGGAATAGTACGGATGGAGCAAGCACTTTTTGGTGTGGTAACAACAATCCTTGTCTTGTATTCACTGTTGGTTCTATCTTGGATTCTCTGGAGCGTTTGATGCACGTGGATTGTGTAATCTGAGAATGAAACATCTTCCCATCGTAACGCACAAATTTCACCTACTCTGAGACCAGTGAATAAACATACTAATATACCAATATTGCAGGAATCAAGATTAGAATACAAGTATTGGCATAATTTTTCCTGTTCAGCACGACTCAAAACTCTCATTTCCTTCGTTTGACGTTTTATCTGTATAGATCGTGCGTCACAAGAAATGGCTTTCCCGTTTCGGGTGGCAAATTGTAAGACATTTCGAATTAGAGATAAAATATCTGAAACAGTTTTAGAGGAAAGTCCATTCTCCTTTAATCCACCAGAAACAAGGAAAAAATTACACTGCGTTTCAATAAACTCGTGTGTTATATCACGCAATTGTTTGCTTCCGAACACAGGAAGTATATACGAGCTGAGAAGATTCCTATATTTGTTGCTTGTAGATTCCTTCACTTTAGGACATATAGCTTGAAACCATTCCATAGCAACCTGTTCAAATTGATCTGAGCTAATTTCTGGATCGACAGTGACAGAATTACTCGTGCACGAACTTTGACTGATAAGTTTTGCCTTGACTTCTCGATATGACTTTGCATAAACATAACCGTAATTGGCTTTGCCTGTAGAAGATCGGGACTTAATGTATCTTCCTTCCCATCTGCCGTCTTTCCTTTTGTAAATATTTTCTCCTTTTCGTGCCATAAGGTACACCTCCTTCAATATGACTATAATTCTGACGGCAAATTGTGACTTTGGAACTTTCTAAGATGGATTTTTGTGCAAAACCTCGTGTTTTATGTCCCTAACATATTGACAAACAGTGCGACAATTTGTAAAATAAAGATATAAACTAAAAAAAACAGAGAAGAATGCGATTCGTGGAGTAATGTACTCTACGAATTTTTTATTTTAAAGAACCTCAAGATAGCTCATATTGTCGTCTTGGGGTTCTTTTCATTCTATCATTTAATGCAATCTGCCTATAAAATTTTATCATATTGCATTTATAAATGCAACTTGCACCCGATGTTGGTTGTTGAGATTTTTGGTACATTTTATAATGTATAGCAGAATCATACACAGCATGGAGGTGATTGAAACGCAACCGGAAATTGATTACGTTAAGATTGGTCAGCGCATTAGAGCTGCCCGACTGGAAAAGGGTTATAGTCAGGCTGATTTGGGTGCGTTGGTTGGTTGCTCGAACAATCATATGAGCCATGTTGAAGTTGGACAGACGAAAGTTTCTTTGGCAATGCTTCTAAAACTGGCATTCGTCTTGGAAAAGAACTTTGACTATTTTTTACTGGATACCCCATATGCAAAATGCGACAGCATCATTGATAATGAGATTGCTGCAAAACTGAAAAAGTGTAATGTAACAACATTGATAACCGTAGGAAAGTTGATTGATGTCTTGATTGACCAGCAAGAGATGATAAAAAAAGCGGAGCTTGATTGATATAATGAAAAAGAAGCCCATTGACGGTACAGAGTGAACTGCTATGGGGTTCTTTTTTGCAGCACAATATACTGATTCTTTAAGAAGCAAAAAGTCCACCAGTCATGATGCACTACGCATCGTACTGGTGGACTTTTTCTGTAAAGATATAAAAATAGATATTCATATATCGCCATAACCAATGTCGTTATCGTAGGCATGAAGATCTTCTTTCAGGAAATCTGCTTTACGAATATACATCGAATTTACCAGCTCTCCTTTTTCGTGGAGCAGGCTGAATTTGTAGTCTAATAATGCTGCCGGTACATAGAGCATTTTAGCCGTTTCAAAAAATGTGTGTTCCGAAAGGCATTCCAGGACTTTCCCATCTTCTAACAGAAGCTCCGCCGCAAAGAAGTTTGCTTCATTTTCTTCGATTGATCTATCATCAAAAACTTCCATTTCTTGAAAGCCGTGCATCATAGCGATTTTTGTATGCAGGACAGCGTGTCCTAATTCATGTGCGACTAATATACGCTCCAGGATACCGTTCACATTGTGATCTATCACGATATTCTTTTGTCTGGACTGGTAATAGAAGAAGCCCTTCAATTTCTTCTGTAAATCGTAATAGTGGATTTTGATACCTAACAGCTGACATAGCTCGTAAGGGTCTCTGGTGTGATATTTTCGCACAAGCTTATCGACAGTTTCAATGATATGCTCTGCCGTTTTCATTTGCTTCACCTCCGAATCGCACACAGAAAACATATTCTGTGCTTGAGGATTTTACTCTTTATCTTTATGCTTTCTGTATTTCTTCGGAGTGTACTTTTCCCGTGCTGTTTTCTTAGAGTCCATATAAACTGACATAATCGCCTGGAAGAATACATCTTTTGCGTCCTCGTCCAATTCTCCACCGGCAAACAGAGAATTTACACGACCCAACACTTCCTGAGCTTCTTTTGCTCCTTTTGAACCGAAGTTTTCCTTTGCCTCTAAAATAAACATATCCTGATCTATATGGCTCTGGCTATCCGTTTCAGATTCGTCCAAAAGATAGGACACAGAGATATGCAGTGCTTCAGCAAGTTTTCTGATGTTGCTTTTTCTGGGGAGTGTTCCGAGCTGCTCATAGGTGTAAAGGGATCTTTCGGAAATGCCGGTCATCTGGGCAAGCTCCGTTTGAGATAGGTTCATAGCCAAACGAGCTTCTTTAATTTTTTCTCCAAATGTCATGGTAGTATCCTTCCTTTCAAAAAATATTTATTCGTAACTTCCGATTATTTGTTGACAAACTTCTGGAAAATGCTATAATAAGAATCATAACAGAAGTTTTAATTCCACTTAATTATATATCGGAACTTTTATAAAGTCAAGAACTTCCGATTTCACTTCTGTTATTTTAATCAAATATCGGAAGTTATAGTCATTCTTGTCCCATGGTATTTGTTTCCCTTTAGCCAAGTGACAGGAGTTAGAAAGGAATTCTTATTTTATGGATTAGGCTGAAAGGAGATTCTGAATGAGCAGATATAATACACAGGTATTAAGCAGTATTCGAATGCTTTGCCGGATGCAGAACATTGACGAGAAGGTTCTGTATGAAAGAGCAAAGCTGATTTTATCCATATATCGAGAGGTGTGCTGGTCTACCATTGATCGTGCGAATGATGTATGTGATACCCTTATTTGTACTTACGGTGACAGCTTAGATGGTGCATTGATTTATCTGGAGAACTTTGCTCCGGATGAAGCGAGAGAACGATTTGAAGAACGCATTCGCAGCTTATTTGAGACAAAGTGGATCATTGAACTGGTAGATATGGCTATGTTGAAAATCAGAGAATATCCAGATAAAGGCGCTCTGTACTGTGAGATTATCTCAAAGGCATATCTCAACCGCTTCAAGTACAGGGAATCAGAAATGCTGGAGGTTTTGAATATGGAACGCAGCACCTACTATGACCGAAAGAAAGAAGCGATACTGTTATTTGGTCTGTCACTTTGGGGAACAGCCATTCCTAAATTGAAAGATTTCCTGGAAAGTGCCCGGGAGGAAGAAGCATTGTGTTATTGTGAATGCTAAGACAGGATTTTAGTCCGACTAAAATCCGATGAAAATACGACGGTTCCCCTACTGAAAGTCCGACTTGTCCAGTGTTAAAATGGCTATGCTGGGAGATAGCGGCATAAAATTGAATAGAGAGAGTTACGCCTCGTGCCTGTAATGGGTACGGGGCTTTTTTTATACCTGCCTATTTTCCCCCATAATTAACACAAAGGCATGAACGAGAGCTTGGAGTAATTTACTCCGGCTCTTTTTTTATGCCTGCAAGGAGGACAGGCAGATGGCAAAGGGTATTGAGAATCGGGCACGATCTCCTCCCGCTGTTTTTGATTTTGCAACTTCACAAATTCAAAAACACGGAGGAACGAAAATGTATTACGACTTGGTTGAAAGCGGAAAAAGAATTAAAGCCTTGAGAAAGGAACATGGGCTTACACAGGAACAGCTTGCGGAGCAGTTAGGTGTTGCCGCAAACACCATTGCACGAATTGAAACCGGCAACAGAGGTATCTCTATTGATTTGGCAATCGAACTGGTTGTGCGCTTTGAGACAACCCTTGATTACATATTTTTAGGTCGTGAATAACCTCAAAACTATACCTACGAGGCAATAAAAACTTGCATGAGGAACAGGTACAATTTAGATACAGCCAAAGAAAATCGGCTGCTTGATCCTTGAAAACTGAATACACAGTCATCGAATACGTTCCTGTTGCCGGTGCGAGAGCATCAGCCACATCAGCGGTACGCCGAGACGTATCGGATAGAGAAACAGAACGACTTTCTTCTATAAATTAAGCGCTTGTCTCTCTCCCGATGCCAGCGATCAATACTGGCTTGTAAATATTGGGTTGCTCCCAATACGGCCATGAAAGCAACAGGATTAAAGATACTTCTCTACGGAGCTGGCGGAGAACCCGGCAGAGGTTAGATTCCTATGGAACTGATTCGCAATCAGTCGTTCGGTGATTCCCTGAGGGCGTAAGCCCTCTTTCCCAGGGGTGCGTGGCAAATATGGGACACATAGACTTTTGGACTGACTGCCTGATTCCTTTCTGGCAGTCAGTTATTACATAGCCAACGAAAGGAGGTCATGGCACATGATGAAAGAAAATTGGGTATATTGCCGTGGTGATATTTATTGCGCCAAGCTGGACCCGGTAGTTGGGTCGGAACAAGGCGGCATCCGTCCGGTTATCGTCATTCAGAACGATACCGGTAATAAACACGCTCCCACATTGATTGTGGCAACGGTCACCACCAGAATCCATAAGAAAGCGAATATGCCGACGCACTTTGTTATTTACGACAATCCTGCATTCAAAGAAGCGTCCGTTGTTCAGCTGGAACAGATTCGTACCATTGATAAAAGCAGGATTGATAATTACTTAGGTAAGGTAACGCCCCGTGAAATGGTAGCGATTGAGAAAGCCTTATCTGTCAGCCTGGCAATGGAACAGCTGAAAAAGCGTTCCCCAAAACATAAAGCAAAGAGAGCGAAGGAGTGAACATAAATGTTTGAAGAAAGAATCGCTGCCATGAATCAGCGCACCGAAGAAGCGATGGCTGCTAACGCAGTTCAGTTTGATAAGAGAACCTATACGGTTGATGAGATTCAGGATATTCTGGGCATCAGCAGAACCAGCGCATACAACCTTGTGAAAAAGAAAGTTTTCCATAGCGTCCGCATCGGTGGCAGTATCAGAATCTCCAAAAAGAGTTTTGATGAGTGGTTGGATCATCAAATGTAAGATTTGTCAAGGGCGTCGTACAACCCGGCGACAAACTTCAAAACATATTGAGAGTTCGATAAAATGTAGCCATGACAAGAAACACATGGCTACATTTTTTACATAGGAGGTTGTACGATGGCGGAAATGAGAAAACGCACGAGTATGTCTGTTCTGGAAATGGGCAGGATGCTCGGTCTTGGTAAAACGGAGTCATACTGGCTCATTAAGAAGAATTACTTCAAAACCATTCTTGTCGGCAACACCATGAGGGTGATGATCGACAGCTTTGAAGAATGGTATGCCAATCAGTTCAAATACCAGAAGGTCGATGGAACCCCTCCCGGCGAGGAATTGAAGAAAACTACATATTCAATGGAGGAGCTTGGACAGCGCCTTGGGCTGAAAGAAGCGACTGCTTACGAACTGGTTGCCAAAGGGCATTTTGATGTGGTCGATGTCCTGGGCAAGCGCAGAGTGACAAAGGAGAGCTTTGAAAGATGGTATGCTTCTCAAACCGATTACCGCACGGTAGAGGATCAGGAACTGGATGCAGATATTATGGCATCCACCTACGGTCTGCCGGAAATGGCAAGAATGCTTGGGGTACATCGTCAGACCATTTACTATATCGTTGCCAATGAAGATTTTGAGCTTATCAAGGTTGGCAGGTATAAGCGAGCTACCAAAGAGAGCTTTGAAAAATGGTATCACAATCAGACCCGCTACCAGTTAGCGGAAGATAGACAGGAAAGGAGCTGATTACATGGCATCTATCGTTAAGAGAAAAAAGAAGTATTCTGTGGTTTATACATACACCGATGAGAACGGCAACAAGCGTCAGAAGTGGGAAACCTTTGAAACGAATGCCGAAGCAAAGAAAAGGAAGTTGCAGGTTGAATATGAGCAGGAGTCCGGAACCTTTATTCCCCCTTCTGCTAAAACCGTCAATGATCTTTTGGATGAGTATATGTCAATCTATGGTGTGAACACCTGGGCGATGTCTACCTATGAAAGCAGAAAGAGCCTGATTGCAAACTATATTCGTCCCCTCATCGGTGATATGAAGCTGGAGGATGTCACGCCGAGAATCATGGACAAGTATTACCGAGATTTGCTTTCTGTCAAAGCGGTTTCTTCTAAGTATGTAAAAGCCCGTACAGAATATCTGACTCCGCATACTGTCCGAGAGGTTCACAAGACATTGCGAAATGCTTTCAATCAAGCGGTCAAGTGGGAATTGATGACCAGAAACCCTGTGGAGCACGCTACGCTGCCGAAAGAAGAACACAAGACCAGGGATATCTGGACAGCAGAAGTGCTCCAGAAGGCTCTGGAAGCCTGTGACGATGATATTCTTCGTCTGGCTATTAACCTTGCCTTCTCCTGTTCCCTGCGAATGGGCGAGCTTCTGGGGCTTACCTGGGACTGTATTGACATTTCCCCCACCAGTATTGAACTTGGTCAGGCAAGCATCTTCGTTGAAAAGGAGTTGCAGAGAGTAAATCGTGAAGCGATGGCAGATCTGGACGGTAAGGACATCATGTTCAAGTTCCCACCGACCTTCGCCAGTACGCATACCGCATTGGTTCTCAAAACTCCTAAGACCAAAACAAGTGTCCGCAAGGTGTTCTTACCGAAAACCGTAGCGGAAATGTTGGTACAGCGAAAGGCTGACATCGAAGAACTGAAAGACCTTTTCGGTGACGAGTTCGTAGACTTCAATCTGGTTTTCTGTTCTTCCAATGGCAAGCCGATTGAGGGGCAGGTTATCAACCGTGCTTTCAATAAGCTGATTGAGGAGAAGGGACTGCCGAAAGTGGTTTTCCATAGTCTCCGACATTCCAGTATCACTTACAAGCTGAAGCTGAACGGCGGCGATATGAAATCCGTTCAAGGCGATTCCGGTCATGCACAGGTCAAGATGGTAGCGGATGTTTACTCCCATATCATCGACGATGACCGCAGACTGAACGCTGAAAGAATGGAAGCTGCGTTCTACTCAGGCAGACAGGCAACGCCTGAGCCGGTTCAACCAGCCGCAACGGAAAGCTCCGCTGATGATAAAGAACTTCTTCTGAAGCTTCTGCAAAATCCGGAAATGGCAGCACTCCTGAAGTCGCTGGCAAAAACATTATAGTAACTGCAAGGGCAGATCCTTTTACATAGCTACAATAGCTGTAAAAGGGTCTGCCCTTATTTTTTTGTTATGGAGGTCAACGAGTATGGATAGAATCTTTATGGACGAGTATTACGAGCATCTGAGAGCTGACAATATCGAGGCATTTTCCAAGGAAAGGAACGACGAATATGTTGGCAGAGCTGAGGAATACAAAGCAGCAAAGTCGGCATTGCTTGAAGGATTGGGACTTGAGCATTTGTTTGACCATAGCCATGAACTGACTCCGAAAGAGAAAGAAATATGGATGCTGTTCGATAGGGTTGATGTAGCAGAGCTTCTTGCAAGGGATGCTTTTGCCAAGGGTGCTTATATGCTCGGCGCTGAGGATAGAGAGATTATGCTGAAATAAAAAAAGACCTGCTTCGGCGGGTCTAAATTACATAGAATCATTGAGTCTGAAAAACCTTTGAAATTCTTAATAATTCTGGTTGAAAAATTCATTTTGAAATGATATATAAAACAGACTGAAATCTGTGTCTAAGGACACCCGCACCCTCACACGAGAATGAATAGGATTTCCTATCATTTCGCATCACGAGAAGTTACATAGTGACATTTACTTGCACTTGCAACGTCCACCAAAAATCGAAAGACTTGCTAATTTCGAGCCAATCGGACGGTGTAAAATCCCTCTGAATTAGCTATCACAGCGTAGTATCAGATGGGATTTGAAATGCTGAAAAACCTTGTATTTCCAAGCATTTTTAAGCATTAGATGCCACTTCCCGATGTCGTATCGGGTCTACTCCTAAGCGAAAGGCCGTGCGTTCGAATCGCGCCGGGGACGCCAGCACACTATCGCGGAAGATTTTGAATCTTCCGCGTTTTTTATATCAAAAGCATGGAGCTCCATGTACTTAGATCTGGTTGCCGTGCCAACGGCCTGGTTTAATTTTCTACTAATAAACAGAGGGAAAGCTTACAGAGAAATTGAGATGAAGATAAATGATTATGAAGGACCTTGATTTATCCAAGATATCACAGTAGAAGCTACAGACCTTAAAGATAAAGTTCTAGTTAAAGCTATTAATAATGGTAATATTTCTGCAGAATTTGTAAGAGGTACAGAGGTTTTCTTTGGAGGAAATAAAGTGTTAGGTTATAATACTCAATATTTTTGTGATAGTGAATTGAAACCGGGAGCATCAATGACTGATTAAATGGATTATTACAATTGGGATGGAAAAACGATTCATTTAAAATGTCCGCCCCCACTCGAAGACTTGCACTGTCGATCATGGTAATTGTTGCCGTGCTTTCTATCGTCTACTCCCTCGCCTTGAACCTTTTTGCTATGGTTATCGGACTTGTATATCTGGTATTGGGTGTCTGTATTTTGATGCTTTTTTCAGCATGTTTTGGATCTATGCGGCGCTCATATTTGGATTTGCCGTTCTCATTTTTCTGGCATGTTTGCCGAGGTAGTCTCTCTCTGTCTGGAAGAATTGACCGGAAAAAAATTGAAATTTATCTTTTCATGACGAATCACAACTTAACGGGCCTGGGGAAATGATACGCCTCAGGTCTTTTTTTTGTATAAATATGCGAAAGGAACGGATGCCCATGGCAGTAACCAGACGTATTCCCATGCACATGAATAAGGGGAAAAACCATTTCCCAGAGTCTGGGCGACAGAACGGATTATGCGAAGAATCCGGAGAAGACGGACAAAGGTGAACTGGTCATGATCCCATGACCGTGGATAAAAAGTTTATGTTGTTCAAACGCCAATATGAGCAGACTACCGATCGCCGCCACAGAGGCATGAAGTGATTGCTTACCAGATTCGTCAGTCCTTCAAGCCCGGCAAGATCACACCGGAGGAAGCGAACTGATTGGGGCAGGAACTGGCTCTCCGTTTTACAAAAGGTAAGCATGCCTTCATTGTGGCAACTCATATCGATCGATCCCATGTTCATAAACACATCGTATTCAATTCCACTTCCATTGACGGAACCAGAAAGTTCAAAAACTTTTGGCTATCCAGTATCGCCCTGCAGAAAGTTAGCAATCGGAAAACGGCTTTTGAGGATAGTATATCCATAATATGATCTGATCATAACTCCGAAATCACGAAAAAGCAAGTTCAAAGCATCTCAGTTTGCACGAAAAAGCAAATTCGAGACGTTGTTTCGGAACTTCTGTCAGAAAGCGGGGGGCTTTATATAAATGATTAACGTATTTCTAACTCGCAATAACGAGTTAAAAATAAATTTACCTCAACAGGAAACGAATTAAAACGAGTTAGAATCGAATTAAATGCAAGTAAGAGATGATATAGGAAAAATTTTGGAATTGGTCTTGCAATGGAAAGGGAAAAGTTCTGTTGGTAGATATGGCTCCGTAGGTATCTGTCTACAATCTGAAACAGATGTCAAAGATATCTCTGTTTCCTCGGAGCACAAGATCGAAAGCATGGACCAGTAGGATCAGATGTTGTTCAGAAGGAAAGACAGAGGAAAATGGTCAGGAAATTGCTATCGATATGGCAACTACCAAGATCAAAGGGAAAATCGTGATCTCCAAAGCAGATGCAGATACAGAGAAGCTACGGTGCAGAGAATATTGCATCACGCCGAAGAAACTGTAAAAAACAGGAAATAGAATTAGGATAAGATGACCTGGGTTCGGGATGTCAGTATCGTATAGAGACTGGTTTTTTTACAGTATAGATTGCTTATGAAAAAGAGAGAATACGTCCCTGAATTTGTTAGAGTATTATGAAATAGTGAAGATAAGATAGTATTGTTAGTGTATAATTATCATTGGCAAATATAGGAACTATTCCTAAGACAAAAAAGGGAAACAGAGAAAATCCCTGCTTCCCAATCACACAGTTTTTCTTTATGATGTTAACTGCTAAGAAAAACATGTAAAGGAAACTGTATGATGAAAACTATTGTAGAGGAAAAACCAATATCTTTCAAGGAGTTGGAGCAAAAAATATTTTCTTATGTATGTGAGCTGGGCAGAGAGATCACAACTGCCATGCTGGAGGCTTATGATAAGGAACTGGCAGAGGGGAGGGATAAAAAGAATTACCGGGATAAAGGGATCCGCACCACCACGATAAAAACAGTCTACGGTGAAGTCAGCTATGGCAGGCACGTCTATCAGACAAAACTTGAGGATGGAAAGAAAGCCTGTGTGTATCTGCTGGATGAAGCCATGCAGATGGAAAAGATAGGCCTGATCTCCACAAACCTGGCAGAGAAGCTGGCCATGACGGTAACAGAAGCGCCGTACCGCGTTACAGCAGAGACAATAAGCAGCACCTGTGGCCAGAGCATCAGTGCCGGCGGTGTGTGGAACGTGATGCAGCGGTTGGGTGAAAGGATCAGCGAAGAGGAAGAACATGCTGTAAAACAGATGCATGCGGACCAGTCAGAGGGAAAAAAGGAGATTCCGGTACTGTTTGAAGAAATGGATGGCGTATGGCTGTCCATGCAGGATGAACAGCATAAAAAGATGAAAAAACAGGAAATGAAAGTCTTTACCATGTATGAAGGCTGGGATGCGGAGAAAGAAAAGCAGGGCCGCAGCAGCCTGGTGGGAAAAACCATGCTTGCGGGGATGGAGAACAGTAAGAAATTCCATGAAAAGCGGGAGGCCTGTATTTGCAAGAAATATGATGCGGATGAGATCGGCCAGCGCATCTTAAACGGAGATGGAGGCAGCTGGATCTACGAGCCATATGACCCGGAAGCAATCTTCCAGTTAGACAGATATCATGTATATCAGGAGATCACAGGGAAGATCCGTGATAAGAAAGCGCAGAGAGAGATCCGGGAACTGTTTGATACAGGCAAGCCGGAGGAAATGCTGGAATATATACAGATATATGCGACCAGCGTAGAAAGCCCGGATGAAAAGGATAAAAGCAGCCAAAAGGCCTGGGAATTATATCAATATCTGGAACGTAACAGGGAAGGTCTGCTGCCCTACGATAAAAGGGGGATAAAGATAGCAGCCCCGCCGGAAGGGATTCTTTATAAAAGGATGGGTGTGCAGGAAAATCAGAATTGTACGGTGATCACGCTGAGGATGAAGAACCGAAGGATGCGCTGGTCGGTAAACGGAGCCAATAACCTTGCCAAGATCCTTTACCAAAAAGAAAACAAGGAATTGATTGAGACGATAGAGCGATATACGGATGGCTTGGTGTTCACAATGCAGATGCAGGAGATCGTGGAAACATTAAGTGCCGCAAAAGCTCCAAAGAAGGACGGGAAAGGAAATCCGTATGTGGATGTGGTAAATGTGCATATGCCGCTGTTTGAAGCGATACAGACAGCATCCAGAAAGGCGTTTAAGAGAGCGTTCTGTTGTTAAACAAAGGAAAACCCATAGGGTCTATTTGGCATACCCAAAAACAGAAAAAATATCATAAGGAAAAAATGAAGTGGGTAAGTTGCCAACGATTACTTGACACAAACGATAGTATTATTTAAATTGATATTGTTCTGCTTGGGGATTATAATTAGTGTATTGAAACTATTATTAGTGGTAAAGAGGTATCAAAACATAATATGGTCTGCCCCATTAAAAATTCGAGAGACAGACCATTTTATGATACTAAGATTTAATTTTAAGGAGATATTCTATGGAGCAGACAATTAACTATTACAATCTTAATGCAAAAAATTTCATAGAGAATACTCAGAATGCGGACATGCATATACCTCAAAACCGTTTTCACCGATTATTAGCTGAACATGCATCTATTCTTGATTTTGGTTGTGGTTCTGGTCGGGATACAAAGTTTTTTCTTTAGAAAGGATATGATGTTACAGCAACGGATGGATCAGCAGAACTTTGCAAACTGGTCAGTGCATTTTCTGGGATTGATGTAAAGGAAATGTTATTTCAAGATCTTGATGCAATAAGTATGTATAATGGAATCTGGGCATGTTCTTCCATCTTACATTTACCAAAGATAGAACAGTTTCCTGTATTTCAGAAGATGTGCAATGCGCTGAAAGAGAATAGTGTTATTTATACATCCTTTAAAATATGGTAATTTCGAAGGGGAACGTAATGGGCGTTATTTTACGGATTTTAGAGAAGATACATTTTAGGAATTTATAAAAGAAATACCAGAACTTACCGTTGAGGAACAGTGGATTACTTCTGATGTACGTCCAGGAAGGGGTGAAGAGAAGTGGCTAAATTTAATCCTCCGCAAGGGGAATATTTGTTAAATGTTGACGGCAAATATTATAACACCTTAGATATTTCTGGTTTTTCCCAGATGATGAAGGATCCTTCTTATTGTTATAAATTCTATTGGTTGGAAGCAATTGTCAATATTATCTCTGAAGGGACGCAAGATACCACATTTAATGCAATTATTGACGAGATGATTTGTAATGCATGGTATTCCGTAAGGGAATTTCATATTCACCTTAGTGGATTGCAGGCAGATGGATTCGTAAGAGATGGGCTAGAGAGAGCGGTTCTTAAGCTAACAGATATTAGCAGTCTGCCGTCAAATGCATCCAAGATGGAAATAAAAAATGCTATTTATGGATATGATCTGGAATTAAAAACCTATAAAGAACAGCTGACTAATATGGTCCCAGGACGTGCATTGGCAGGATTTTTCTCCAATAGAAAGGAAGAAGTGCCTTGGGGAAGCATTCGCAGGTTAACAGAATATATCCGCCGAATTGACAGTACTGTTACTCGTTTACCTTATACATTTGGAGATAGTAGTAAGCTGAAAAAAGAGGTCCATTTCAGTGCTGAATGGATGAACATGATTCAGGATAATACGGTCAATATTCTTGGGTGGATACAGTATGAAAAGGTAAAATGGTTACAAAATAATAATCCAGAGGTCCCAGGATTAATTTACAAACTGGCACCAATGGATGAGAAGATGCGCAAGCTAAATCATGTGCGTGGCCTATGGGAGGGCATTTTAGATGTAAAAGAGGTAAGAGATGTGTTTACTGGCAAACCGATTTTTAAAAAGAATTATGATGTGGATCATTTTATACCATGGTCTTTTGTTATGAACGATGAATTATGGAATCTAATGCCGATGGATTCCTCTCTAAATTCATCCAAAAGTAACAAACTACCGAAATGGGATCCTTTTTTTACTGTTTTTGCAGAAAATCAGTACGATATGTACAATTTAATTTATGAGAAAGAGGACTTGCATAAACGGTTTGAGGCTTGTTATAGAGATAATCTGCATTCCATTTGGGCAGGACAGGAGTTGTATAGGCCGGGGAATTCTAAGGAAGAATTTTATAATATTTTGCAGAAGAATATGCAGCCTGTGTACGATTCGGCAAGACGGCAAGGATACGAAATATGGAGTTATAGATAAATAAAGATACAGGGAGAACAGCATGGTAAAACAGATTGTAAGAGACATTTTCTTCTTAGGTCAGCCATCTACACCCGCTACAAGAGCTGACATTCAGGTAGGAAAAGATTTGCAGGATACACTGCAGGCAAACCGTGAACATTGTGTTGGTATGGCAGCAAATATGATTGGTGTAAAGAAGAATATTATTATTGTGAATATGGGATTTATCGATGTTGTCATGTTTAATCCAGTAATTACTTCCCAAAACGGATTGTATGAAACAGAAGAAGGCTGCTTGTCTTTAGAGGGGCTTCGCAAAACATCTAGATACCAGGAAATTGAAGTAGAATACTATGATTTTAACTGGAAGCAACAACGTCAGAAATTATCTGGATGGACAGCGCAAATTTGTCAGCATGAAATCGATCATTTATCAGGTAAGATTATCTAATAAAAGCTGTATGGTAGTGTCAAGTAAACTATGAAAAACTGAGTCAAAAGAAAAAGACTCAGATGAACCTTGAAAATTGCAGATATTTTAGTCTGGGGCAGACTTCCGCCACCCTTGACAGCACGCAAAAGAACTGCTGTAGGCGACTCACCGACGGCGAAGAACTCAAGAACAGTTAGAAATTCATCCGTCGTATACAGCAGTGTAGCAGTTCTTCTGCGTGCCCTCAAGGGCAGGCCGAAAGCAGTGCTTTCGGTGGCTGGTTATGCTACCTCAGGCTTGGAATCTAAGAACAGTTAGAGCCTTCGGCTTGGAGGTTTAAGATGGTCTGTTGTCCCAGAAAGATAAGCAGCTGCCATTTACCTGGCATATTGTCAGCCTGATTCAGCATATCGACCTGATTCAGGACCTGATATTGCTTGTGTTTATGTGGACGCAGGAAATTATAGTAAGCCACCCATAAGGCTAAGTCGTAGTTGGCACCTTCATAATTATCAAATCCATTTGTGGTGCGGTAAGAGGCCTTGTAGGTGCGGTTCAGGCGTTCAATCATCTGCTTGTAGGGACGGAATTCCTTTGAAACCTCGTCATCATTGGTTAAGCCGATCACCTGTGTAATGCTGAATTTAAAGTTATTTTTAAATTTTCTGGCAAACTCCATGGCAGCTAATGGATAAGCGCTGTATCCATCTGCGATGAACTGAAAGTTTTCGGGCAGTTCTGCCAGATGGCGGAAAGCCATCCGCATAGCAAGGATGCAGGGACCGACACTTCGGCTGTCAGAGACCTGATAACCGATAATGGAACGGCTTGCGGCATCCATGATAAACCAGATATACGCTTTGATTCCCCGGACTTTGATATAGGTTTCGTCAGCAGTAAAAACATCGCCTGTTTTGTAGCCGTAATGATCGACAAAGGGCTTGATACAGACAGCAGCAGTTTTGCAGTAGTTGGCGATCTGCTGGTGGGAGATGCTGATGTTATAAAGGTTTTTGAGAGCCTGGGAAGTTTTCCTTAAAGAAAGCCCGAGGTTGATATGCAGAGTCAGACAGAGGGACATGACATGTGCGTTGTGCCTGGAGAATTTCAGGGAAGAAGCATTCTTTGGAAGTGAATTTAAATCCATGGCAAAGAAATCCACCGTGAATTCACGGTAGATGTAATGGAGCTTATATTTGGTTTTGCCGTTATCGTCTTCCAAATCTTTGCGGTCTACTTTTGCGAGATTATGGAGATAGTAAGGGCACTTAGGGTTCACGCATTTGTGCCTGCGGAAGAATTTCCGGTCTTTCTTTGGAACTAAAGAATGTCCGCAGTGAGGACATAAAAAGCGGCTCGGAGCAGTTACGGAGTCACCAGTAGAGAAGGTCTGTCCACAGACCTTGCACTGATACTGGCCATTGCCGCCATTGTTGTCATAGATGAAATGGTGTGGAGCGCCGCACAGAGGGCATACGGTATCATCAGGGATGGTTTTTCCGTTCCGGCGTTGAACGGGCTTCAGGGGCTTATGATATTTCCACTGATAGTATTCAAGGAGGAACTGCCAGTCCTGTTTGATAAAGGTTTTAATGACAGGAAGTTCATCTACTTTGAATTTCTGATATTTGGGAGAATGGGAATCATCGAACGCCCACTGTTTGAGAGGGATATATCTGCAGATAAAATTTAAAAGCCAGCAAATTTGTTGATGTTGGTATTGAATAAGAGAAAGTAAGTATAGTATAATGTCCATGAGCATTGGCTCCTTTCGGGGATGTTTGTTTGGCGATAGACATTATACCAGAAAAGGGAGGTCAATGCTCTTTTTATTTGAAACTTCCCGTAAAATCGAGGTTTTTAATAGATTTAAACAATAAAAAGTAGGTAGTTTTTGACACTACCAGCTGTATATAGGAGAAAATGATATGAAAATATTTGCAATAAAGATGATATTGTCTTAATGCAGGATTATGGAGTGGCTGCAATGGTTCTTGGAAAAGGAGCTTTTGCAATCCATCAATCTGGTAAATGGTATACCAATGATAATATAGACCGGATGCTCATGGAATGATATTTGAACAAGAAAGCTAGGAGGGCGTCTTCAAAGAATCATGTAAAAGATCCAAGAAAGAGAATCGCAGAGGATGATGTGCAATTTAGACAATCCTTTGGAAAGTTGCTTTGTAAGGTAATGGAATTAAAATGTCTGTGATAGTAAACCATCATATATGGAGTATAAAGTTTTCTCGGAAAGCCCTGGCGGAAAAATCCTAAATTAACTTGATTATATGGATTTATGTACAGCTATTTGCTGCAAGATGACATCATCAGATATATTCAAGGAAACGGTGGTTCTTGAGGATGAAGGGGTATTACACAAATAATGGTTGGTTACACCAATAAAGCTATAGATCTATTTGTAAACAGGACGATTACAAAGAGTGTTCGGAAGATTAAGTCTTCATCAAAGCGGTGGAGCACAAAGAAAAATGTTATATGTTTGTTGTATACGAAGTAAGATAAGATTTTGAGAATGGTGGCTCGAATCCGAATTGTTACAATCTTTAATGGGAGGGAAATTATAATGGGAAAAATTTATTTTACACTGACAGGAACTAAATATTATTACGGAAAAGAATTTCTGAAGCCGGGTATGACACTGCAGTTGGAGAAGGAGCCAGATAACCAATACGATAAGGAAGCAATCGTGGTAAAAATGGAAGGCCTTGGAGATATTGGTTATGTGGCAAATAGTACATATACGGTTATTGGTGAGAGTATGAGTGCCGGAAGAATCTATGATAAAATTGGCGATACAGCAAAGGCAAAGGTAGTATTGATAACAGATCGTGGAATTATTTGTAAAATCAGCAAAAAGAGCCTGAGTAATTTGGAACAATAGAATACTGAAATAGATGGAAAATAACTCTCAATTACCTATGAAAAAGAGTGCAGTTATTCTTACTCCTGGGCTGAAAGCACTTAAATTTCATCCCAGGCTGTATTATAGGCTGCTATATTAATGACACAGGATGTTTGCCTTAAATACAATTTTACTGAAAGCGCGGATGTCAGTTTTAGCATAGTAAGCAAGTTTTGCATATACTAATATATATTCGATACAGTGGGCATCTGGAAAGATATATCAGGAATGAGCCATATTAACAGGTGTGAGATCATTGGACCAAAGCGTTTTAGAGATGAGATCCAGTGGGAAATAATGAAAGCATATAAAAAATATTGTACATAATACAGTTTTCTGGACATGAGAGGCTTCCGGCAGGCCAGGACCCTGACTTAGGATCCCCGGCCTGCTGGCAGCCTCATTTCCTAATACTGATACTTTTTCCTGTATTTTATAAACATAACAGCGGACAGTAAGAACGCCGCGGCTTCAGCAGCCGGAGTCGCCAGCCATGCGCCTGTGACACCGAGTATGGCCGGAAGGATCAGCATGGCGGCCACCATGAACACAAAGGAGCGGGAAAAGGCCAGGACTGCGGAAACCAGGCCGTTGGACAGGGCCGTGAACATGCCGCTGGCAAATACGTTAAAGCCGATGAAGACCAGAGCGGAGGAGCAGATGCGGTTTCCTGTTACCGCCAGATCATAAACAGGATTGTCCGGCCGGGCGAAGATGGCCACCAGGGGCTCTGTGACCGCCAGGGAGACCATCAGAGCAGCCGCTCCAATGAAACCGATGATCTTCATGCTGAGACGGATCAGCTTCTTTAATTTATCCTGGTTCTGCTCGCCATAATAGAAGCTGATCATGGGTGCTACGCCATAGGAATAGCCGGTATACAGGGATGTGGCGAACATCAGGACATACATGATGATGGTTATGGCCGCCACACCGTTTTCTCCCACATATTTCAGCATGGTCCAGTTGAACATCATGGTGACGATGCCAGTCACCAGAGCTGCTGCCATTTCCGAGCTTCCGTTGGAAGCAGCGCTTACCAGGGTCCGGATCCTGCACACGGGCTTTACAAAATGGAGCAGGCAGTCTTTTTTGGAAAAGATCACAAGACCGGCCACTGCTGTCACGGAGTACCCCAGCCCTGTGGCAATGGCTGCCCCGGCGATCCCCATATCCAATATGGAGATGAAGACATAGTCCAGGACTATATTCAAAATTCCTCCCGTAATGGAACAGACCATGGAAAGAGCGGACTTTCCGGCGGCGATCATGTACAAGGTGAAATTGTTCATCAGAAGGATCGGAACCGTAAAGATCAGATAACGGCTCAGATAGATACGGCAGTAGCCGGCCACGGCAGGGGACAGGCTCATGCGTTCAAAAAGGCGGTCCATGATCAGATATCCCAGGCCGGACATGATGAGTCCCACCGCCACGTTTACAGCGATCAGAAAAGTGAAGTCTTCGTTGGCTTCCTGGGCTTTCTGCTGTCCGGCCTTCCGCATGATGACGGCGCTCCCTCCAGTGGCCAGCATGGTGGAGATGGCTGTGACCAGTGAGATCACAGGCGCTGTCAGATTGACGGCGGATAAGGCATCGGTTCCTATGAGGTTAGATACAAACAGGCCGTCCACCATGGTATAAAAGGACATGAACACGGTCATAACGATGGTAGGGACGGAAAACATCAGCACGTTTTTCAGGGTAACGGGCTGTCGATATGCATTTTCACCGGACATAAATAAAAATCCTCCTTGCATGTTACGGTATGTTTTTATCATAAACCGTACAGTAACAGTATAGTCAAGGGGGATTTTGAATATTTTTTGATTTAAGGAACCAGGATCAGCTCACAGGTGCATTCCTGGAATTTTTCCCGGGCCTTTTCATTTAAGGAATCCAGGGCGTCGGACAGGTCCTGGACCTTCAGGCTGCCGGTGTCGATCTTAAAATATACGGCGACCCACAGGTGCCGTCCGGTCCGTGTGATATCGAAGAAAACCGGGGAGAAGCGATACTGCTCCAGGACCGGTCCGCAGAGGGCCTTGACCTCATTTATAAATTCCTCATCCGGCGAGAACAGGAATATATCCCGGACGGCGCTCCAGAGAACCTTGATGCTTTCTGGAAGCATGAATACCATAACAAGGACGGCCACGATCTGGTCAAAATATGGGGTGATAAATCCCAGGGGAGTTTTTTCCAGATAACGGGACAGGAAAAAGGCCAGGGACATGCCCAGACTGTATACAATATCCAGTTTCCATCCCAGAAGCTCTGCGGTGATGGTGGGCGAGGACAGGTTCCGGTTCAGCCGCTTCATCAGAAGAAAAATGATGATGCTGGCTGCGCCGAGGCAGAACTGGAAAAGGGAGACCTGGGCATTGTTTATGGGATTACCGCCGGATAAAGCGGAATCCAGAACCTCGGCGGACACGCCCATGGTCACGGACAGCATCATAACGCCCTTGATTATGACAAATATGGATTCCAGCTGGAAATACCCATAGGGATGCTTTTCCGATACGGGCTTATGGAACAGGGGCGTCAGGAATAGGAGCAGGGCAATGAAGACCAGCTCCGACGCATCATATACAGCGTCCGTCAGTGCAGACTGGGAATGGCTGTATATGGCAAAAATAAATTCTGCGATGGCAAACAGGAGTCCCGAAAAAAAGGACATCATTAAAATCTGTTTTTCTTTCTTTTCTGTGATCATACGACACCTCTTTGAATGTAATTTTCTGTGTTCAGGCTTATACAGGCAAGGTATCATCTCATTTCTCAAAGGTTTAAAGAGCATTATACCAAATGCTGGAAGAAATGTACAGTTATTGAAGAACGCTTCTGTGATACGATCCGGCGGGGACTGGAGGAAAGTTTGCTTTAAAACGGTGGAAAAACTGCCGGTTATGATTTAAAATAGTGGATAAGAGAAATCACAAGGAGGGATCTGCAATGCTGGAAACAGGAACAAAAGCGCCGGCGTTTGAGCTGCCGGACCAGAACGGAGTCATGCACAGACTGGAGGATTACAAAGGAAAAAAGGTGATCCTGTATTTTTATCCCAAGGACAATACTCCGGGATGTACGAAGCAGGCCTGCGGCTATTCGGAGCGCTATCCGCAGTTTATGGAGAAGGGCGCGGTGATACTGGGAGTCAGCAAGGACTCTGTGGCCTCCCATAAAAGGTTTGAGGAGAAATACGGCCTTGCGTTCACGCTGCTTTCCGATCCGGAGCGGACGGTCATCGAGGCCTATGATGTGTGGAAGGAAAAGAAGAATTACGGGAAGGTGTCCATGGGCGTGGTCCGCACCACCTATCTCATCGATGAGGACGGCATCATCATCCGCGCCAACGATAAGGTAAAGGCAGCGGATGATGCGGAGAAGATGCTGGGAGAGATGGAATAGGCTGAGTTTGTGCAGCATCATTCGCTAGGAAAGGAGTCCCCCAAATGAAAGAAATAAAGATCCAGGAGCTGGAAAACATAAAGATCGGAAGCGCAGAAAACAAAGACGCCGCCACCGGCTGCACGGTGATCCTCTGTGAGCAGGGCATGGCAGCGGGGCTGGATGTCCGGGGAGGCGGTCCGGCGTCCCGGGAAACGGAGCTCTTGAAGCCCACAGCGGCGGCAGAGTCGATCCATGCGGTGCTGCTGTCCGGAGGCAGCGCCTTTGGGTTGGATGCGGCCGGAGGCGTAATGGAGTATCTGGAGGAGCGGAATATCGGCTTCGATGTGGGGATCACAAAGGTTCCCCTGGTGTGCGAATCCTGCCTGTTCGATCTGATGGTGGGAGATCACCGGGTCCGGCCGGACAAGGCTATGGGCTATGCGGCCTGTGAGAATGCGGAAAAGGGCAATTACCGGGACGGGAATTTCGGTGCCGGGACCGGAGCCACTGTGGGAAAGTTTTACGGACCGGAGTTCTGTATGAAGTCGGGGATCGGAAGCTACGCGGTACAGATCGGAGAACTGCAGGTGGGAGCCATTGTGGCGGTCAACGCTTTGGGAGATATTTATGACTGGAAAAATGGTAAGAAGGTTGCCGGACTTCTGGCAAAGGATAAAAAATCCTTCCTTTGTACCGAGGACGAGGTCTATAAGAGCTATGAGGTGGTAAAAAATAAGTTTGTGGCCAACACCACCATCGGCGCGGTCATCACCAATGCGGCCTTCCACAAGACCCAGCTTTGTAAGATCGCGTCCATGACCCACAACGGCTATGCCCGCTCCATCCGCCCGGTCCATACGACGGCAGATGGTGACAGTATCTACGCCCTGTCCACAGGGACGCTGGAGGCGGATCTGGACATGGTGGGTACTCTGGCGGCTCAGGTCATGTCGGAAGCCATTCTCCGGGCTGTTATGAGTGCGGAGACGGCCTATGGTTTTCCGGCGGCCAGGGATCTATAAAAAAGAAGAACGCTCCGGGACAAAGGCGCCGCAAGGGTAGCCAGATCCCGGAGCGCTTTTTATGGAAATTTTACTGCTGTTTCTGGTAGACCACATTTCCTTCAATGAGGACTGTGGCAGCCGATGTATAGAAGTTAAAGGGATCGCCGTCCCAGATGACGATGTCGGCGTCCTTACCGGGCTCTAAGCTTCCCACCCGGTCCTCCAGGCCGCAGGCGCGGGCTGCGTTGATGGTCACGGCCTCCAGGGCTGTCATGGGATTTAATCCCTTTTTCACCATCAGCGTCATCTGGACCATGGAGAGCTCCACGTTCATTTCCGGATGGCCGGTGGTGGCGGCAAATTCGATGCCGTTTTCTTCCAGAACAGAGCCTGCAATGGGATCCCGGTAACGGTTTTCACTGTTCTTTTCTCCGTAGACCGGTCCCAGCACGCAGCGGACGTTGTGCTTCTTCAGATCCTTTGTGATCCTCCAGGCATCCACACAGTTCTCTACTGTATAGGTGAAGCCGAATTCCTCGGCGATGCGCACGGCAGTCATCATGTCATGGCCGCGCTTGGCGATGAATTTTACGGGCATTCCGTCGAATACGCGCATCAGGGAGTGGAGCTTCATATCGAATTTCGGCGGCTTATTTGCCGGATCCTTCTGGGAAGCGGTCCACTGGTCATGATAGCGTTTCGCCTTCATCAGAGCCTCGCGGATCAGGGCTGCCGTGCCAAGTCTTGTCATGGGCGATCTCTTTCCGCCGTATGTATTTTTCACTCCGTCAGTGAGGCACATTTTAATGGCGATCTCAGGCACCATGACCATTTCCTCCACCGTATTGCCAGTGGTTTTGATGGCTGCGCAGGTTCCGCCGATGGGGTTTGCGTTGCCCGGACAGGTAACGGCTGTGGTCACGCCTCCGGCCAGAGCCATTTTAAAGCCCTCGTCCCTGGGATTGATGGCGTCCATGGCCCGCACCTGGGGTACAATGGGATTGGTGGTCTCGTCGGCGTCGTTGCCCTCAAACCGGAAGACCTCTTCTTTGACGCCAAGGGAGCAGTGGGGCTCGACGATACCGGGAGTCACATAGTTTCCGCAGGCGTCGATGATCACGTTGCCCTGGCCGTATTTCTGGCAGGCGTCGTCACAGATATCAAGGACCTTTCCGTCCTTTACCACCAGATCCTTTTTCTCTTTGTAGATTCCGGCCATGTTGATCAGATTACAGTTTTTGATAATCAACATTGCGTTCACCTGCCTTTCTTTCATATGCGATCTTTCCGTCGATGAGGACGATACCGGCCTGGTACATGGTGTCTAACGGTTCCACATCCCAGATGACGATGTCAGCGTCCTTACCGGGCTCGATGCTTCCGACTCTGGAGTCGATATCTGTGATCTTTGCAGCGTTTAAGGTCACGCTGCGGATTCCCATTTCCCTGGACATTCCGTTTTTCACATAAAGGATGACCTGGAGCAGCTGGTCCTCAATGGGAACGAAGGGAGCGTCGGTGATCAGGGCGAAGGTGACTCCGGCCTCCTCCAGGATCCGTCCGGCTTCATAGGAGCGGTTCTGGCATTCGATCTTGCTCTTGCCGCCGACGGTGGGGCCCAGCAGGCACTCGGCGTTGTTTTTCTTTAAGAATTCCGGGATCATCCATCCTTCGGTACAATGCTCGATGGAGTAATGAAGGCCGAATTCATTGGCCACGCGGACAGCAGTCTGGATATCGTCCGCCTGATGGGCATGGATCTTGACCCGCATTCCTTCAAATACCCGCATTAAGGAGTGCAGGTGGAAGTCGAACGGGAAATCCGGCTCCTGGCCATGGAGCTTATAGTTTTCATAATATTCCTTTGCCTTAAAAAGCTCCTCCCGCATAAGGGCGGCGCTCATCATCCGTGTTCTGGGAGCCTTTCCACGGTTTCCGAAGGTCATCTTTGGGTTCTCTCCCAGAGCCATTTTCATGGCCAGCTCCGGGCAGATGACACGGGACTCCATATCTTCGCCGGCGGTCTTGATGGCTAAGAAGGTTCCGCCGACGATGTTGGAGCTTCCGGGACCGGTCACAACGGTGGTGATCCCCTGGCGGAGAGCCGCGTCAAAGGTGGCATCCTCTGGGTTGATGGCATCTAAGCCCCGCAGTCCCGGAAGGACCGGCTCCGTATACTCATTTCCGTCCATTTCCTCGCGGCAGGCGGTTCCCCATAGACCTGCATGGCAGTGGGGGTCCACAAGACCGGGAGTGACGGTGCGTCCGGCGGCATCGATGATCTGGCAGTCCTCCGGCACCTCTCCCACCTGGCCGACCTTTACGATCTTTCCGTCGTCGATCAGGATATCGCCGGTCTGCTCATACATACCGGCCATGGTGATTAAATTTCCATTTTTGATCAGCAGCAATTGAAAAGCACGCTCCTTTCTTAGATCATAGCTCTAAATCAGTACTATTGTACAAATTTTTTGTGAAAATGTCAAAGAAATTATGGAACATAGGGAGGAAAAACAAAAAAATATATAGGACTGGGAGATCTGGTTGTTTTTCTGTATATGAGCGACTATAATGGAATTGAATGAAAAATACAGGGGGGGGTATAAGGTGGAAAAGCCCACAATGCTGATCGTATCTCAGAGCTCAACGACAAATGTAGGAATGCGGTCCTATTTAAATCATATATTTAGTAAATATATCCATCTGGAAACCTGCCTTGCGGCAGATGTGGATACGGAACGGATGGAAAAGGCGGATCTGGTACTGTTCAGCTCCAGATCCGCGGCCAGGATGGCAGAGCCTCTCATGACGCCGAAGATCCGGTATCTGATCTGTATCCGGACCTTTAACCATACGTATTTAAACAGGATCCTTTCGATCCCGTCCAATTCGGAGGTGTATCTGGTCAATGATTCGGAATGCTCGGCAAAGGACAGCATACAGCTTCTATACACACTTGGGATCACCCAATACCGTTTCATTCCATACTATCCGGACTGTCCGGAGACGGATCCCAGGATCCAGTATGCGGTGACGGTGGGAGAAAATAAGCTGGCTCCCAGGAACGTCCAGACGCTGGTGGACATCGGGATCCGGATCGCCGATATTTCGACGATCTCGGAGATCGCCTCATTTTTCCATCTGCCTTTAAGCCTGGCGGATGTGGTGTCCTTAAATTATATCAACCAGTTTGTGCAGCTTTTGAAAATATCCAATCACCAGCTGAGCCAGGCCACTAACACGAAGTTCATTACCCAGAGCATCATCAGCAACATTGATACGGGCATCTGTATCATAGACGATGAGGGGAAGATCCAGATGATCAATAAGCAGTTTAAGGAGGCCCTGGATATTCCCAGATCCCACCTGGTGGGTACGCTCCTTAAGGAGGCGGTACCGGAGCTGGACGGCATTGCGAAAAGGTCCCAGGACCAGCGTTCCCCATTTTTCCTGGTCTGTAGGGGTAAGGAGGAGCCTCTGAAGCTGACAGTCCAGGAGATCCGGGACATGAACCACCGGAGACTGACCATGATCCACTGCCATATGGACCAGCCGGCCCTGGAAAGACCGGCTCCAGAGGGGGATACGGAAGGAAACGTTATAAAGAGAGAAGGGGCCTACTTCCGCTTTGATGATTACCGGACGGCCAACAGCCGCTCTCTGCGCATGGTGGAGGCGGCCAGACGGATCTCCTTAACGGATTACCGGGTGCTGATCTCCGGGGAGCCGGGTACGGGAAGAGAGGTGCTGGCCCAGGCCATCCACAATAATTCCAGGAGAAGTGCAGAGCCCTTTATGAAGCTGAATCTGACGGTTTTGAGTGAAGGGCAGATCATGGAGGAGCTGTTTCCCGGAGACGGCCGGGAGGGGATCTTAAATCGGGCAGAGGGCGGGACCCTGTATCTGAATGGCATTCACTGTATGTCGATATCGATGCAGAAGGAATTTTTAAATATGATGGACCAGATGCCCGACGTGCGGTTTATCGCATCCACGGAAGAGGATCTTTATACCATGTGCCAGGAGGGGAGGTTTTTAAAGTCTCTTTTTTATATGATCGGCGAGGTATCCCTGGAGACATTTCCCATCCGCCAGAGACCCGAGGATATTCCGCTTTTATTTGAGTACTTTATACGGAATATCTACAACAATTCAGCTCTGCGCTGGACCGATATGTGCAGCGAGGAGCTGTGGAACAGCCTGACGGCGTATTCATGGCCGGGCAACGGAAAGGAGATCGAAAACCTCTGTAAGTATGTTTACTGTTTTCATTCGGAGGGAAAGCTGACCATCCGGGATCTTCCGGCTTACATAAGGCTTCAGATGGCGAAAAAAACGTCGCTGCTTTCTCCCCTGGAAAAACGGGTCTTACAGACGGTGGCCCAGAATCCGAAGACCGGGCGGGCCGGTCTCCAGGAAATTTTGGAGAATGAAGGGATCCAGGTGGCGGAGGGAAAGATCCGGAGCATCCTTCAGAGTCTTTCGGAGCAGGGACTCATAAAGGTGAACCGCACCAGAGGAGGCTGTGAGATCACAGAAACAGGAGAGCTCCAGTTAGAGTAAAATACAAAAGGGATTAGGTTGTTTAAACGAAGGAGAAAACTTCTTTAAAAACCTAATCCCTTTATTTTGTCTGACAATTTACGATGTGGACGAAAAATAACAGTTTCTGCTTTGACACACAATATATGTATTTGTATAATAAACACAATGAATCTCAAGTAAATATCTCAAATATATACAGAATACACATAAATGAGTCATGCACATTTAGTAAAATGCAATGGTCAAAAACAGGGAGGCCAGGATAAAGACGCCTCCGGCCAGAAGCGGCTCCTTATAGGTGGCAGCCGGTTTCTTCTGGGTCAGATAGTCGGAATAGGACCCGAGCTGTTCGGGAGCAGGAGCGGCAGAACCATTGGAATCCTTTTCATCCTGTGCAAGATCGGAGTTTTTCCCCGAGCGCGCCAGCTTTTTGTGGGAGTAGACCAGCAGATCAAAGGAGCCGGCATATTTGGCCAGGCGGAAACAGCCCAGAATCATTGGGAGCATGCCGCCGATGAAGAGGCCGTCGATGAGCCGGTAGAGGAAGATCTGGTCCTTCTGGAAAAAAATGTAGGCAGCAGCCACGGCGATCCCCAGGACCACGTAGTTTTTCAGATTTTTGACTGAAAGTGAAGACATAGATGCACCGTCCTTTGTTTCTAAAAATGATTATGAGTCCTATTATACCTGGATTGGAAAGAAAGTCAAGAAACGCCAGTCGTTATTTATGGGCAGAAGCCCTGCAATAAAAAAGGAGGAATGAGTGAATGAAGAAAAGAGTATTAGCAGCAATGATGGCATGTGCCATGGCAGCCGGCCTGCTTTCCGGGTGCAGCAGCGAACCGAAGAATCCCGGGGATTCCAATGAGCCGGTTACCACAGCCGCAGCTGGGACCTCCGGAGAGAGCCAGGCCGGAGAGATAGCCTCGGCGGAAGAGTCCGGGCTGAAGATCTTCCATGACTATATGACGACGGATGTGGATACCATCAATCCGCATATTTATACCATGAGCGTATCCGGCGACGTGATCGCCAGGACTTCCCTCCAGCTTTACCGCCAGTATCCCAACGCGGAGGGGACCAGTTTCGAGTACCTCCCGGAGCTGGCAGAAAAAGAGCCGGAACAGACGGATGAGGAAGGAAAGGTATGGCATATCAAGATCCGTGAAAATGCCAAGTGGGAAAATGGAGACGCCATTGACGTAGACGATGTGATCTACTCCTTTAAGATGTGTCTGGATCCTATTATGGTCAACAGCCGTGCCTCCCAGCTTGCCAGCGACTATATCACTATTACCAAAGCATCGGATTATTCTCTCCAGGGGAACGCCGGAACTGTTGCCTGGGAGGACGTAGGAATTAAAAAAGCCGACGACTATACCCTGGAGCTCCAGCTGGACGCTCCCGTGACGGCTGAAGACATTAAGTCACATTTTAACTATGTATGGACCTGCCTGGTTCATGAGCCTACTTATGAGGCATGTATGAGCGAGGACCGGAGCACAAACACTTACGGATCCACCAGGGAAAAATACATGAGCTGCGGCGCATTTATCCTGGACCAGTGGATCGCAGGCTCCCAGTTCGATATGAAGAAGAACCCGGATTTCGTTCTGGGCGATAAGATCAAGCTGGATGGCTACAACTATAAGATCGTGGGCGACCGGAATACAGCCCTGGAGCTTTACTTAAACGGCGAACTGGACGCGGTTTCCTTAAGCCCGGAATCCATCGAGCAGTATATCGATGATCCTAGCATCAAGAAAGCCCCGGCCACTTCGATTCAGACCCTTACCATCAACCATGGAAATACCAATAACAATGGAATTCTTGGAAATTTAAATTTCCGCAAGGCCTTATTCTATGCTGTCGATCGTGAGAGCATTGCAAAGATGACAAACGGGATCCCGGCCAATTATCTGGTTGCCAGCAAGTGTCTTGGCTTAGACGGAAAGACTTACCGGGATATGGAAGAGTCCCAGGCTCTCTTAGAGCCCAACCTGGGCTACGATCCGGCAAAGGCAAAGGAATATTATGAGAAGGCCCTGGAAGAATGCGGCCTTACAAGTCTGACCCTGACCTTACAGTATAACGAGACCAGCGCCAATAATAAAGCAGCTTCTGAATTTCTGCACAAATCTCTGCCAGAGGTATTTGGCGACAGCTTTACTCTGGAATTGATGGCTGGCTCCACTTCCGTATTAAACAGCTATATCAAGGGCTGGAAGGAAGGCGATCCCAACAGCTTCGAGCTTCAGTGGAGAGGCTGGAACACCAGTACTCCGGCTCCGTGGAACGGACTTAAGGTTTACAGCAGCATGTATTCCAATAAGAACGAGCCATATTATAACGACGAATTTGACGCCCTTTGGGAAAAGGCCAACTACGATATCGAAGCGAAGCTGGATCCTGCATACCGCATGGACCTCACAAGACAGATGGAAAAGATCGTTCTGGATGAAGTGGCGGCCTGCCCGGTCTATGAGGCTCCGTCCTACAATCTGATCAGCTCTAAGATCCATCTTGTATGCGACGAATATATCCCCGGCTATGGCTTTGGATACATTCTCAGTACAAAGGACTGATCGTTTGCAGAATAACTGACAGGAACCAGGATGGGGATGCTGCAAGGCTGCTGTTTTGCGGCATCCCCATTTTCTAATCTGATGTGGAAAGGAACATGTCTTATGGCGAAGTATACGATCCAGCGAATTTTAGCCATGCTGCTGACCATGTTTATCATACTGACCGTGGGATTCATGGTGATCCGCCTCATGCCTGGGGGGATTTTTGACGATGCGGTGGATATGACCCATGAGCAGAGGGCGGCCCTGGAGGCAAAATATAACCTTGATAAGCCGATCATCGTCCAGTACGGCCTGTTTTTAAAGGGTCTGATCTTAGAGGGAGACTGGGGGACATCCCTTAAGATGAACATTAACGTGCCGGTCTGGGATATTATAAAGACCAAGATCCCGGTGACGTTATATATTAATTTCTTCTCGCTGCTGATCTCCCTGCCGCTGGGAATCGGCCTGGGGATCGTGGCGGCCATACGGAAAAACTCCATCACCGACTACCTGATCTCGTTTCTGGTGGTCATCTTTATCTCCGTGCCGTCGTTTATCTTTGCGACGCTGCTCCAGTATTTCGTGGCGTTTAAGGGTGGGCTGTTCCCGATCATCTTCGATGCCACATCCACTGGCTGGGCCAGGTTCCATGGTCTGGCACTTCCCATCATCGCCCTGTCCTTAGGCCCCATTGCCCGCGTCACCAGGTATTTGAGGGCAGAGCTGGCCGAGACCATCAATTCGGACTTCATGCTCCTTGCCAAGACCAAGGGGCTTACGGAGCGGCAGGCTACCTTGAACCATGGGATCCGCAATTCCCTGCTTCCGTTAATGAACATCATCGTTCCCATGTTCACGAGCATCATGGGCGGAAGTCTGGTGATCGAGACGATCTTTTCGATTCCCGGCATGGGTGGTATCATGGTCAAATCCGTCAACGCGCCGGATTATACAGTGACCCTTGCAGTACTGATTTTTTACTCGCTGGTTTCTCTGATCACGGTTCTGATCGTGGATCTGTCTTACGGCATTGTTGACCCGCGTGTGAGGATGGGAGGGAAGAAGTAATGGCAAAATTTTATTCTTCCGATTTGCCTGAATACCAGGTGGAGCCGGAAAGCTTTGAGTTTGTCCAGATGGAGGGCGAGATCGCTGATGAAAAGTTCCAGGATAAGCCCATCGGCTTCTTTAAGGACGCCATGCTGCGCTTCTGCCGCAGTAAGGTTTCCATCATCGCCTTCATAGGGATCGTGATCGTTCTTCTGTTCGCTGTGTTTGCCCCGGCCCTCAGCCGCTGGGACTACAACGACCAGGATCTGAACCGCATCAATCTTCCGCCCAAGGTGCCGGTGCTGGAAAACTATGGGATCCTGGACGGGACCCGGTGGCTCACCAACCGGCGGGTGGACTCTCTGGAGGATACCTCCCGGTATCCGGAGGGCAGTATCTTAAAGGTCATCAATCACCGCACGGTCCAGGGCGTGGAAATGTGCGATATTAAGGTGGATTATTATAAGTACTCCGGCGTGGAGGACGGAACGTATTTCTGGATGGGGACCGACTATCTGGGCCGGGATCTCTGGGTGCGCATGTGGCGCGGCGCCAGGGTCTCCCTGCTGATCGCCTTTATTTCTGTGATCTGCAACGTGTGCATCGGCATTGTATACGGCTCCATCGCAGGCTATTACGGCGGAAAGGTGGATATGATCATGATGCGTATCACCGAGATCATCGGCGCGTTCCCGGAAATCGTGGTGGTGACTCTGTTCATCCTGTTTTTTGGTACGGGGATCCTTTCCATCATCCTCTGCCTGGTGGTCCAGAACTGGATCGGAACGGCCAGGATGATCCGCTCTCAGTTTTACCGCTATAAGGGCAGCGAGTACGTGCTGGCGGCCAGGACCCTGGGCGTCAGGGACATGGCTCTGATCTTCCGCCATATCCTGCCCAACTCCATCGGCCCCATCATTACCAGGGCCATGATCGCCATTCCGGGCGCTATCTTCACCGAGTCCTTCTTAGCTTACATTGGACTGGGGATCCGTGCTCCGGAAAGCTCCATTGGCGTTCTCTTATCCCAGGGCCAGAAGGTGATGCAGCAGTATCCCAACCAGGTATTTTTCCCGGCGGTGGTGATCTCCCTGTTAATGATCGCCTTCAACATGCTATCCAACGGCCTGCGCGACGCCTTTGATCCGACCCAGCGGGGCGCATAAGGAAAGGAGAGAAAAGTATGGAACCAATTTTAAGCGTAAAAGATCTTTCCGTATCCTTCAATGCCTTTGCAGGAAAGGTGCATGCGGTGCGGGATGTGAATTTTGACCTGTATAAGGGCGAGACCCTGGCCATCGTGGGGGAGTCCGGTTCTGGAAAATCCGTGACTACCAAGGCGATCTTAGGGATCCTGGCCAAAAACGGCCATATCGACAGCGGCACTATTATGTACCAGGGCCAGGATATGGCGAAGTATAAGGAGGCCGATTTTTATAAGATCCGCGGAAAACGGATCTCCCTGGTATTCCAGGACCCGCTTTCGGCCTTAAATCCCATTATGAAGATCGGAAAGCAGATCACCGAGGCTCTGATCTTAAGCAAGGCCATTGAAAAGTCCAAAGCCAAGGCCCGGGCCATCGAGCTTATGGAGGCTGTGGGGATCCCCAACGCCGCCGAGCGGTATGACGCTTATCCTTTCCAGTTTTCCGGCGGTATGCGCCAGAGGATCGTCATCGCCATCGCTCTGGCCAGCAACCCGGAGATCCTGATCTGTGATGAGCCGACAACAGCACTGGATGTGACCATCCAGGCCAGGATCCTGGAGCTGATCAACGATATGAAGCGGGAAAGGGATCTTTCGGTGATCTTCATCACCCACGATCTGGGCGTGGTGGCCAACATGGCGGACCGGATCTGCGTGATGTATGCAGGACGCATTGTGGAAGTGGGGACCTGCGAGGATATTTTCTATCGGCCGGCCCATCCTTATACCTGGGCGCTCCTTTCGGCTATGCCGGACCTTCACACGGAGGAGACACTGTTTGCTATCCCCGGTGCGCCGCCCAACATGCTGCATCCGCCCAAGGGAGATGCCTTTGCGGCCAGAAATAAGTATGCCATGAAGATCGATTTTGAAAAGGAGCCGCCGTATTTTAAGATCTCTGATACCCATTATGCCGCCACCTGGCTGCTTCATCCCGACGCGCCCAAGGTGGAGATGCCGGATATCTTAAAGCACAGGATCGCCAGGATGAGGGAGGAGGCAGGATATGAAATCGGATAACAGAAAAGAGCGTGACCATATCCTGGATGTGGATCACTTAAGTATGCACTTTACCACGAAAAAGCGCGGGAAAACCTCGGTGGTGAAGGCGGTGGACGATGTTTCCTTTTATGTGGAGCGGGGAGAGACCTTCGGGCTGGTGGGGGAATCCGGCTGCGGAAAGACCACCACAGGCCGCACCATCATCCGTCTGTACGATCCCACCAGCGGGACCGTGTCCTTTGACGGAAAAGAGATCAGCGGGAAGATGGATAAGAGCCTGAGAAAGTATATCACCGACAACATCGCCATGATCTTCCAGGATCCCATTGCCTCTTTAAACCCCAGAATGACAGTCCAGGAGATCATTGCCGAGGGCTTAAAGATCCGCGGGGTAAAGGATCCGGAGGAGCTGCATCGGCAGGTGGTGGCCATGCTGGAGCACGTGGGGCTTCAGGCGGAGCATGCCTCCCGGTACCCCCACGAATTCTCCGGCGGCCAGAGGCAGAGGATCGGCATTGCCAGGGCGCTGATCGTGAAGCCCCAGATGGTGATCGCCGATGAGCCTGTGTCGGCCCTGGACGTTTCGGTCCAGGCCCAGGTCATCAATCTGTTAAACAAGCTGAAGGAGGAGATGGGGCTGACCATTCTCTTCATTGCCCATAACCTGTCGGTGGTCAAGTACTTTTCTGACCGGATCGGCGTGATGTATTATGGAAAGCTGGTGGAGATGGCGGATTCCGACGAATTATTTAAGAATCCCATGCATCCGTACACCCGGGCTTTGCTTTCTGCTATCCCAGAGCCGGATCCCATCAATGAAAAGAAGCGGAAGAAGATCCATTATGATCCGGAAATGCACCGGTATGGGGATGGGAACCAGCCTTCTTACCATGAGATCGCTCCCGGGCATACCATTTACTGTTCGGACGGTGAATTTGAAGAGATAAAGAAGCAGTGGAAGGCGTAAGAAAATAGAAGTAAGAAATGGAAGATGCTGCAAAGGGCAGGCTTTATATTCCCTTTGCAGCATCTTTTATGCCATAGGAAAGTGCCGTCCTACGACATAAAAAACGCTCCGCGGGGATCGCCATGCGGTGAAAGGGAATTATAAAACAAAAATAAAGATTGTCATCCAGATATCGCTATTATATAATACCAATATGGGAAACCACAGAGCCAGGGCGGCTTACCCTCTGATGATTCGGAGGGCCTATAACCCCTCCAGACCAAAGAGGAAAGGAGGGCGTTGCTTATGTATATTACATATTCTGATATGGTTCAGACGGGAATATTCATATGCGCCCTTGTGGGACTGTGCTATACAGTCTTTAAGGGAAAAAAGTAGCCGCCAACTACCGCAAATAGTTGACGGCTGAAAGATACAGCTGCTAACTGTCTGAGGGTAAGCCGCTTCTGTGGCTTTCCCTTTTTCTATATTTAGTATATCATATCTGAAAGAAATTACAAGTATCAGATATCGCGGATAAAAATAAAGATTGTCATCCAGATATCGCTATTATATAATACCAATATGGGAAACCACAGAGCCAGGGCGGCTTACCCTCTGATGATTCGGAGGGCCTATAACCCCTCCGGACCAAAGAGGAAAGGAGGGCGTTGCTTATGTATATTACATATTCTGATATGATTCAGACGGGAATATTCATATGCGCCCTTGTGGGACTGTGCTATACAGTCTTTAAGGGAAAAAAGTAGCCGCCACATCTCGCACATGTGACGGCCGCCCGTTAGGGTAGTAATTCATTGTTCGGGGTAAGCCGCTTCTGTGGCTTTCCCTTTTTCTATATTTAGTATATCATATCTGAAAGAAATTACAAGTATCAGACTTCCGTTTTATTCCCCATCCTGTTTTGTGAGCTTTAAGTACAGAGCCAGCTCCATTTCCAGGGCAATGGCCAGTCCGCGTTCATCCAGCTGGAAGCTGCAGTTGTGATGGGGGCTGGAGGTGATGGGACGGTCCGGATCGGCCATACCCACATGGAAATATGCGCCGGGCTTTTCCATCAGGAAGTAGGCGAAGTCCTCCCCGCCCAGGGAACCGGATTCCTCCACCGGTGTGTACCCCATGGTATCTGCCGCATCTGCGATCACATCTGCGTATTCCGGCGTATTGATGGTGGCCGGGTATCCCAGGGTGGTGGTCACGTCGCAGGTCATTCCGTGGGCCTCGCAGATGCCGTGGCTGATGGAATCAATGTGGCCGAAGATCTGCTGGATCAGGTCATTGTCCTGGGTACGGATGTTGCCGCCCAGGGTAACGGTATCTGTGATGATATTGGGGTACTGGCCGCCGTTTATGTAGGAGACGGTGAATACTCCGGTATCTGCGGGGGCCTTCTTTTCTGCCAGGATCTGGTTTAAGGCAGAGGCCAGGAGACAGGCCACAGGAACCGGGTTTTTCGCGTTGTGGGGAGCGCTTCCGTGTCCTCCCTTGCCGTGGATAGCCACTTCATAAATACCGATGGCCGCGGAGCTGGAGCTGTGGCTTAAGGTGATGGTCCCCAGGGGATGGTTGGAGGAGCTGTGCATTCCGAATACCATGTCCACGCCGTCTAAGGCATGATCTGCGCAGAGGGCCTTTGCTCCGCCGGGAAGCTTTTCCTCCGCTGCCTGGAAGATGAATTTTACAGTTCCTTTTACCAGCTCCGGATGCTCAGATAAGATCCGGGCCAATACTAAGAGACAGGCGGCATGGGTGTCATGGCCGCAGGCGTGCATGATGCCGGGCGTTTTGGATTTATAGGGGAGATCGTTATTTTCTTCCACAGGAAGAGCGTCGATATCTGCCCGGAAGGCGATGCAGGGACCAGCCTCCCGGCCCTTCAGGATTCCCACCGTGCTGGTGCCGGTGATCCCGTCCTGGAGGGCAATCCCCATGGAGCCAAGGGCCTTGCGGATGTATTCTGCGGTCCTGTATTCCTCAAAGGAAAGCTCCGGGTTTTCATGGAGATGGTGGCGGATCTCTTTTAACGGTTCTTCATAGGAGTGGACCAGGTCTTTGACAAATTGTTTCATTTGTGTGTTCCTTTCTTATATTTTATGTTTTCTGATAAAATAAAGTATATAAAGAATTCACAGATTTTACAATAGCGGAGAAGGAAAAAGGATGATATAATGAATTTAGACAGGAGGCGGGGAATATGATCGATCTGGATGGGATGATCTCCATCCCATATTTGAAAAAAACCACGTTTACGGGAAGTGAGAAAGAAATGAATTTCATGATACGGAAGGAAGCGGGAGAGAATGGCGACGTTCTTCAGGCCGCTGCCTGGCCAGGACCCTATATTTTTTCTGTGACAGAGGATGAAAAAAAGACGTTTCAGGAATTTTCCTTCGATAACGAGGGGATCCGGAATGCAGTGGACTGGCTGAACCGATTTTATGGAGAGAACTACGGAACGGATGAGGAAAAGGCGGATACAGAAAAAAGGCAGCTCTGATGGATTTCAGACTGCCTTTGCTGTATCTGTTTTTTATATGGTCACAGACCGGGCGGAAAGATCCAGGAGTACCTGGGAGAAATCTGGTTTTAAAAGCTCCAGGACCTCCAGCCGTTTTCCGGCCAGAAGGTAAAACTGGGATTCCGTAAGCTGGAGCCTGGCATTCCAGGAATCCTGGCCTGCGGGATCCTTCCAGACGCGGACGCGGAAATCAGAAAAGCCAAGCCTGGTGAGGCCGGTCTCTGCCCGCTCGATCTTTTTTAGGATCTCCGGGTCGATGGAGCAGCCAGTGGGGACTCTGGTGGCAAGGCAGGCATAGGCCGGCTTGTTCCAGGTAAAGAGTCCCGCGTTCCGGGAATATTCCCGAAGGGCCTTTTTGGTGACGCCGCAGACCCGCAGGGGGGAAAGGACCCGGAGCTCCCGAAGGGCCCGCATCCCGGGCCGGTCTCCGGCGTCGTCGGAGGCGTTGGTACCGTCCATGACCTCCAGGAAGCCGTCTTTTTCTGCCGCCTCCAGGATCCTTGAAAAGATGGCGTTTTTACAGTGATAGCAGCGGTCGGAGGGGTTTTCCCGGACTGCGGACAGCTCCAGGACGTTTAAGGGGAGTATGGTCATCTCGGCTTTCAGGGAAACGGCCAGTTTTTTTGCGTCCTCCAGTTCAAAGGCCGGCTGGAAGGGGGAAGCTGCATAATAAGCCCGGACATGGCAGTCGCAGGCCCTGGCCGCGTATAGGAGATAGGCGGAGTCAGTCCCACCGGAAAACGCCAGAGCCATCTTCGGGTGGTCCTGGAAAAATTCCCGGAGAGCGTCGGGAATGGTCTGTCCGAAGGTCTCCATGTACAGGTCCACCGTTCCCAGAGCTTCGTGGACCAGGGCTCTGGCAGCAGGGTTCTTAAAATCCGTCCGCTCAAAGGGCTTTCTATAATACCCCTGCTCCTTTACGATCTGGATGCTTTCCCGGTAGTTTAAGTCGAATACAAAGCATAAAAAGCCGATCCACTGGTCCAGGTGGGTCTTCCTGGCACGCCGGTCCACGGAAACATGGTCCCGGAGAGCTTCCATGACCTCTGGGGTTATGGTTTCCCGGGAGATCTCTTCCTCGGAGGCCCCCACCACATCGGTCATGTCGTCGGTGGCAAAGACACGGAAAATGTCGCATTTATCGGCGTCCCGGATGAGGCGGCACAGCTCCAGGACCTCTCCGGCGGAGCAGCAGGGCCCCGGCGCTCTTAAACTCTGGGCGTCATCGGGACAGGAAGAGGCTGCGGCCGTCACGGTGGGATCGATCCTCAGCTTGTTATGGTTTTCGATGGCAGTGAGAACGGCTTCCCTGTCTGTCTCAGGCAGCCGGTCCAGCACATGGTTTTCCCGCAGGACCCGGCAGCTTAAGGATGCGTGGTCCACGCTTTTATGGTCCAGGAAGGTGTCGTACTGTTTTAACTGCTCAAACCGGCCGATATCATGAAAAAGGGCGCATAAAAGGGCCAGTCCGGCGGTGTGGGGCGGCAGAAGGCGCTTCTGGCACAGATTTTCCATGACAGAGACAACGGCATAGGTATGGACGATCTTAAGGGCAACACGGCCGTCTGTGTGATCATAGCGGGCTGCATAATCGTCAAAGTATTTTTTATATTCATTGAAATCGATCATTGGCAGGAAATTCCTTTCTTGGGGGATCCGTATCCCTCCGGGAGAATGAAGCGCCGGATTTTGGCGGCGATCGGATCTGTTTGTAACGCATTATATCATGACCGGTCTGGTTTCACAATATGGGGGCTGGCGGACTTCCTGGGGATTTTCACATTTGGATTTTCTGAGAGGAAACCCTTGGAAGAATCCGGCTCAGAGTGCTATAATGAAACTGTCAGGCTCCTGGCCAGGCTCTGGCATCAGCCAGAAAAAACAGATAGAAAGAGTGGAAAACCATGCCGGCAAATCAGACAGCAAAAAAGAAGAGATACGACATGCTGACAGATCATCCAGGGAAGGCGCTTTTATTTTTTGCCCTCCCCATGATCTTCGGCAACCTGTTCCAACAGCTTTACAATATCACAGACTCGGTGATCGTGGGCCGCTTCGTCGGGGAAAATGCCCTGGCGGCCGTGGGCGCGTCCTACGCCATCACCAACGTGTTCATCGCCATTGCCATCGGCGGCGGAATCGGGAGCTCGGTGATCATCTCCCAGTTTCTGGGAGCGGGAAAGATAGGGAAAATGAAGACAGCCGTATTTACGACCATGATCAATTTCCTGGTGATCTCTGTGATCCTGGGGACCGTTGGTGCTGTTTTTAACCATCAGATCCTTTCGTGGGTCAATACGCCGGAGGACATTTTTTCCGATGCAGCCCTGTATCTGGCCATTTATTTTCTGGGTCTTCCGTTTTTGTTCATGTACAATGTCCAGGCATCCATTTTTAATTCCCTGGGAGATTCCAAAAGACCGCTGTATCTTCTGATCTTCTCCTCCCTGTTAAACATTGCGCTGGATATGGTGTTCGTGATCTGCTTCCATCAGGGAGTCCGTGGAGTGGCGGTGGCAACGCTGATCGCCCAGGGCGTCTCGGCGGTACTCTCCTTTTTCCTTCTGATGCGGAAGCTGAAGGGGTATGAGGAAGAGGAAAAATATGGCTGTTATGATTTCGGGATGATGCGGTCCATGGTGAAGATCGCCGTTCCCTCCACGCTCCAGCAGTCCATCGTCCACATGGGCATCCTTCTGGTCCAGTCCGTGGTCAACAGCTTCGGCTCCGCGGCCCTGGCAGGCTATTCGGCAGGAAGCCGGATCGAGTCCTTAAGCATCGTTCCCATGCTGGCCATGGGAAATGCCATGTCCACCTTTACGGCCCAGAATATTGGCGCTGGAAAGCTGGACCGGGTGAAGGAGGGCTATAAGATGTGCTATGTGACCGTGCTCACTGTGGGCGCGGGCCTGTGCATCATGTACCAGCTGTTCGGCGGCGCGTTTGTGTCCATGTTTTTGGAGAGCGGCGGCAGCACTGCCTATTCTGTGGGCGTTTCTTACGTGAAATTTCTTTCCTTTTTCTATGCCTTCATCGGCCTTAAGGCCACTACCGATGGTCTTCTCCGGGGAGCTGGGGATGTGGCGGCATTTACGGCGGCCAATCTGGTGAATTTGTCCATCCGGGTCATCGTCACCAACGTGTTTGCCCCTGTTTACGGGATCCAGGTGGCATGGATGGCCGTTCCCATGGGCTGGGCGGCCAACTATATCATTTCCTTTGGCTGGTATCTGACGGGAAAATGGAAGCGGGTGAAGGTAATATCTGCAGACCAGGGAGAAAAGCGTAAAAATTAAATATATAGGGAGGGATCCATATGGAGGAGAGACTTTTAAAGTATTTCAGGGATCACGAGGCGGAGATCTTTGGGGATCTGGAGCGGCTGGTGAAGGCAGAGGCCAGCACATCGGATCTGGAGGCTCTGGCCGAAACCAGGAAGGTCCTGGAGGCTTTGATCCGGGAGCGGACGGGAGAGGAGCCGCTGGTCTATGAGCGGGAGGGAGGACATGATCTGGTGCGGTTTGAGCTCGGACAGGGAGAGGAAAAACTCCTGATCATTGGCCATTATGATACCGTACATCTGATCGGCGCCATTCAGTACCGCACAGAGGGAGACCGGCTGTATGGCCCTGGTGTTTCGGATATGAAAAGTGGTCTTATCTCGGCCATATGGACGGCCAGAGCCTATAAGGAGCTGGGGATCGATCCGGGGAGAAAGCTGGTCTTTATTTTCAATGGAGACGAGGAGACGGGAAGCCATGAATCCTCGGACATTATCTGCGGACTGGCAGAAAACGCCCGGGCGGCCCTGGTCTGCGAGCCCTGTGTGGGAAACGGGGATCTTAAGACAGGAAGAAAGGGAAATATAAAATTCAATGTGACGATCCATGGGAAGGCCTCCCATGCGGGAAATGCCCATAAGGAAGGAATCAACGCCATCCAGGAGATGGCTGCGGAGATCCTGAAGATCCAGGCACTGACGGATTATGAGGCCGGCACTACGGTCAATGTGGGCATATGCCAGGGAGGAACGAAGGTCAATGTGGTACCGGCTGCGGCCAGCTTTTCCGTGGACTGCCGCTATAAATCTATGGAGGAGGGCCAGAGGATCCGACGGGAGATCCTGGAATTGCCGATATCTGTTCCTGGTGCGTCCAGGGAGGTGGAGATCGTGGAAGGGAAGCTTCCCATGGAGGAGACCCAGGGGAACATGGAGCTGTTTGTGGCTGCGAAGGAATGCGGCAGGAAGCTGGGACTTTCGTTTTCCCACCAGTTCGTAGGCGGAGGCAGCGACGGAAACGCTGTGTCAGCCATGGGAATCCCCACCCTGGACGGCCTGGGAGGCTGGGGGGACGGGGCTCATTCCGAAAGCGAATACCTGCGGATCAGCCAGTATATTCCGCGGATCGCGCTGCTGGCTTCGCTGATTCTGGATATCCGGTAGAACAATATAGAAGAGAGCTGCTGCGGCAGGGGGATTTTGAAGATCCTCTGCTGGCAGCAGCTCTTTTTTTGAAATACAGATACAGATCCGGCTAGTTTTTAATGGCAAATGTCAGCTCTGCCTTAAACAGATCCCCGTCAATGGTGATCTCGAACCGGCCGCCCTGGAGCTGGGTCAGGTCCTTGGCAATGGAAAGGCCCAGTCCGCTTCCCTCGGTGGTACGGGACGTATCGCCGCGGACGAAGCGCTCGGTCAGCTCGTCGGGGCTGATGTTTAACGGCGTGGCAGAAACGTTTTTAATGGAGAATACGACCTCGGAATCCCGGTCCTCGATGCCCACGTAGACGCGGGTGCCTTCCATGGCGTATTTAAAGGCGTTGTTGTACAGGTTTTCCAGTACGCGCCACAGCCGTCTGCCGTCGGCCTCAATGAGGATCACCTCATTGGGGAGGGTCGTAACGATGTCCAGATGACGGATGGCGTATTTTTCCTCAAATTCACCATTGGTCTGCTGGACCAGCTCCACGATGTCGATATTGGCCATATCCAGCTTGATATTTCCGGAGCTGGCCCTGGAGGCCTCCACCAGATCCTCGGTCAGCGTCTTAAGGCGCTGGGATTTCTGGTCCAGGACCTCAAGATATTTCTGGATCGTGGGATCCTGGGGCTTTTCGCGCTTGATGAGATCTACATAGTTGATGATGGAGGTCAGCGGCGTCTTAATATCGTGGGATACGTTGGTGATCAGGTCTGCCTTTAAGCGCTCGCTTTTTACCTGCTCGGCCAGAGCCGTTTCCAGACCGTCGCTGATGCGGTTTAAGCCCTCAGCCAGCTGCGCCTCCAGGCTGGAAAACTGGGAAACGTCCACCTTGTAGCTGGTCTCTCCGGAAGCCAGCTTGTCGATGGCCTGGTGGAGCTTATCGGTCTGGACTGCGTTGCGGTACAGGAAATAGAATACGACCAGATTGCCCACCACCCAGAAGGAGAGACCGGCCAGGAAGGGAACAGAGGTAAACCCGCTCCCATCGCTCTGGATGAGGTAAAATGCCCCCAGGGTGATCGTAAACACATTGGCCGCCAGATAAAGCGCAAAGCTTAAGGTCAGACGGTATTTGAAGGTGCTTTCGGAAAGGGTCTCCGTCAGATCATGGAGGAGGCTGTTGGTCCAGAGGCTTTCTGCCTTATAACGGCGGACCAGGCTGAAAAAGGTCAGGATCCCAACCATATACAGGCTTCCGAACATCATGAGACGGCTGGCGCGGTCCCAGTAGCCTTCCGTCACCAGAAGGTGAAGGAGCTTTGATGCCAGAGGGGCCAGAAAGGCGGCGCTTATGTAAGCGGCAAAGGCCATTAACAGAAGCATCAGATCCGTTTTGATCTTATCAAAGGGATAAAGGACCACGGACCGGTCCCCAAGAGCCGGATGGCCCGAGGCAAACATAAGGAAAACAAAGGTCAGAAGGCAGCCGGCCAGGCCGATGGAGGCCAGGTAGAGCCCGTTTACGAAGGTCTTCCTGGAGCTGTTGTACTGGGTATATGCATGGGCATAGTCGTCCAGGGCCTTGTAGGTGGTGTCCAGGCCGATGACCACATAGTTGTTGGAGCTGTTGTAGGGATTGGCCTTGGCCATGAGGGCCGGAACACTGGGGAAGGTGGAATTAAAGTTCGTCCTTACGGCCAGGTCATTGGAATCCCCGGAATAATAGATATATTTTCCCATGGCCATCATGTCGTCGATGGTCATTTCCGGCGCATTGGTGTGGATTTCATAGATGGCGTCATTTTTGGAATAAAAAGCCACACGGAAATAAAAGTTGGTGAAATCCGACATGAGCCGGGAATATATGGAGTAATAGGAAGAGAACCGCTTCAGGATCTCATAGGTCAGCTCCGGCAGGGTGGCAAAGGACTGGTCGGGTCCCGTCAGCTCCTCCTCGGACTGATAGCAGCGCCAGCGCACATAATACTGCTCCTCATCCTCTGCGCTGAGGTTTTCGGGCCCGCCCTTTAAGGCATAGTTGTCGGCCTCATCCATATAATAGCCCAGGGACTTTCCGTATAGGATGATGTCGTTGAGGGTATAGCTCTTGTCTCCGCCGGGGCCGGAAGAGACGTCCAGGACCATTTTATTGTAGTCCACCTCTCCATTGGTCTCAAAAAGCTCCTGGTACTGGATATAGTCGAAAATACTGGCGATGTCGGCCTGCACCTTCTTATTAAAATCCGGAGACTGGTCGAAGGTCTCATCCTCGATCCAGTCCAGTCCGCGGCCGTAGTTGCTGTTCAGATACATGAACCCGACTCCGGTGAGCGCGATCAGGGCAAAGATAAAGTGCAGAAAACCGGAAAAACGCTTCAGAAAAAAACTCGGTGTATTCTGGTTCATCTGGATTCTCCTTACTGTTTCTCGATCTTATAGCCCACGCCCCAGACCACCTTTAAGTAGCGGGGTTCCTTGGGGTTGATCTCAATTTTTTCGCGGATATGGCGGATGTGGACGGCTACGGTATTGTCGGCGCCGATGGCATCCTCATTCCAGATCTTTTCGTAGATCTGGTCAATGGAGAATACCTTTCCGGCATTCTTTACAAGGAGCAGCAGGATGTTATACTCAATGGGCGTGAGCTTGATGGGCTCGCCGTCCACCGTCACCTCTTTATTTTCATCATTGATCATGAGACCGCCGCACTTATAGACCTGGGAGCTGTTCTGCTGGTTCAGGTTTCCAAGCTGGGTGTAGCGGCGGAGCTGGGATTTGACCCGGGCCACCAGCTCCAGGGGATTAAAGGGCTTTGTGATATAATCGTCCGCCCCGATGTTTAAGCCCAGAATCTTATCGGTATCCTCGGATTTGGCCGACAGGATGATAATGGGGATGCTGCTGGTCTCGCGCACCTTTAAGGTGGTGCGGATCCCGTCCAATCCCGGCATCATCACATCCACGATCATCAGGTTCACCTCGTGGTCCTCCAGGTATTCCAGGGCCTCGTAGCCGTCATAGGCCTTGATGACCTCAAAGCCCTCTCCCGTAAGATAAATATTAATAGCTTCAACAATCTGTTTATCGTCATCGCATACAAGAATCGTCTGCATAAGTTCCCTCCTTGAAAGTTTTATCCAGGTAAAAATACGTTCACCACATCCAGTATAACATAAAAATGCGGTGAACGTATTAAAAATTCCTGTCAATTAATTAAAACGGAAAACAGCGGTTCCATAAGCCGGCAGCGGGTAGGCAAAGGAATATGGCTGGCCGTCGCATTCAGATTTTACGGAGCGTTTTGAGAAGGCATGCTCCCCGCGCTTATAGAGGCCGTGCTCATTGTCCAGGATCAGCGTATAGGTTCCGGATTTGGGAACGCCCACCCGGTAATCGTCCCGGGCCATGGGAGTGAAGTTGATGACGAACAGGAGGTTCTTTTTCCCCGTTTCATCCCGGCGGATGAAGCTGAAGATGCTCCGGTCGCCGTCGTTGGCGTTGATCCACTGGAAACCGTTCCAGTCGCTGTCCAGCCGGTAAAGGGCCGGATATTTCTGGTAGATATGGAGCAGGTCGCTGTAATATTTTAGCAGGTCCCTGTGCTGGGGCTCCTCTGCCAGATACCAGTCCAGGGCTGTTTTTTCGTCCCACTCATGGTACTGGCCGAAATCCTGGCCCATGAATAAGAGCTTTTTGCCCGGATGGCCCATCATGAAGGTATAGCCGGCCTTCAGGTTCGCAAATTTATCGTCCGGGAAGCCGGGCATTTTATTGATCATGGAGCATTTTAAATGGACCACCTCGTCATGGGACAGGGTCAGGATGTAGTTTTCGCTGGTGGCGTAGGTGATCCCGAAGGTCATCTTGTTATGGTTGAATTTTCGGAAATATGGATCCAATTTCATATATTCCAGAAAGTCATGCATCCATCCCATATTCCACTTGAAGGTAAAGCCCAAGCCGCCCTCCTCCGGTGCCTTTGTGACGCCGGGCCATGCGGTGGATTCCTCGGCGATCATGATGGCTCCGGTCATATGGCCTGTAAGGACGCTGTTCAAATGGCGGAAGAATTCGATGGCCTCCAGATTTTTATTTTCTCCGTACTGGTTGGGGACCCAGTTCCCGTCGCTGCGCCCGTAGTCCAGATACAGCATGGAGGCCACGGCGTCCACCCGGAGCCCGTCCACATGGAAATTCTCTACCCAGTAAAGGGCGTTGGCGATTAGGAAGTTTTTCACCTCGTTTTTCCCGTAATCAAAGACCTTTGTTCCCCAGTCGGGATGCTCGCCTTTTCTGGGATCTGCGTACTCATAAAGCGGTTCCCCGTCAAAATCCGCCAGGCCATGGGCGTCTTTTGGAAAATGGGCCGGGACCCAGTCTAAGATCACGCCGATCCCCTTTTTGTGGAGATAATTGACGAAGTACATGAAATCCTTGGGACCTCCATAGCGGGAGGTGGGAGCGTAGTAGCCGGTCACCTGGTAGCCCCAGGAGCCGTCGTAGGGATGCTCCGCGATGCCCATGAGCTCCACATGGGTGTAGCCCATTTTTACCACATAGTCGGCCAGCTCGTGGGCCGCCTCCTTATATGTATAATAGCCATCCTTTTCCGGCCGGCTGGCCTTTCTCCAGGAGCCCAGATGGACCTCATAAATGGCCATGGGAGCTTTTTCCGGCTCTGTGTGCTTCCGCTTCTCCATCCATTTCTCATCGCTCCAGGAAAAGCCGGAGATATCGGTGGTGATGGAGGCGGTTCCTGGCCGGAACTCGGCGCTGAACGCATAGGGATCCGCTTTAAAAAGGATCTTGTCATCCTTTGTGGTGATGGCAAATTTATAAAGCTCGCCAGTTCCAAGGCCTGGTATGAAGGCTTCGTAGATGCCGGAATCCTCCAGGGGCTTCATGGGAGACGCCTCCGGATCCCATCCATTGAAGTCCCCAACGACGCCCACAGACTTCGCATGGGGCGCCCAGACGGCAAAGTACATACCCGGCTTTCCGCCATAGGTGCGGGGATGGGCCCCCAGCTTTTCAAAGATCTTATAGTGGGTACCCTGACCGAACAGGTAGCGGTCCAGTTCTGTAATGAAGCCGGTACCGGCCGGTCTTCCGGCCTTTTTTGCTGTGGTTTTACTGCTTTTTCCTGAATTTTTCATACTCTTATGCCTCCCGAAGTTTAAAGATCGCGCCGCCTGACGGCGGAAGGGTCACAGAAAGCCTTCCGTTTTCCACCGGTATAGAAGGAGCTTCCGCGTCCAGAAGGTTTATGGCCTGGGACGCCGGGAACGGGACCGGTATGGAAAGGACTGCGGGCTGGCTGTCATTGTTGACTGCCGAAAGGATCATTGTATTTTCTCCCAGCCGGCCAAACGCATACTGGCGGTTGGTCAGAAGAAGTTCTTTATACGTTCCGTCATGGAGCTCCGGATTATCCCGGTGGATCCGGGCCAGGGCGGCGATATGGTCCGTGATGGGGCCGGTCTTCTGTTCCATATCCTTTAAGGAGAGGGCTGGGCGGAGCGCCTCGTCAGATTCCCGGGTGCGCGCTCCCTGGATCCCCCATTCGCTTCCGTAGTACACGGACGGGATCCCGGGAAGGGTGAATAAAAGCTGGTATACGGGGAACAGGTGGTCTGGTTCCCGCAGCTTGCTGGCGATCCTGTCCTCGTCGTGGTTATCCGTAAAGGTATACAGAGCCCTTCCCACAGATTCCAGCCGCTTCACATTGTGGGCGATCTCAAAATAGTTATGGTCGTTGTGACCGGAGTAAAGAGCCTTATGGAGCTCATAATTGGTAACAGAGTGAAGCATTTCTCCATTGACCCATCTTCCGTATTCTCCGTGGATCACCTCGCCCATGAGCCAGAAATCTTCCTTCATGGAGGCGGTGCGGCTGCGCAGCTCCTTCATGAAGGCAAAATCTAAAATATTGGCGCAGTCCAGGCGGAGGCCGTCGATGTGGAAGGTATCGATCCAGAATTTTACGGTATCCATCAGATACTCTCTGACCGCCGGGTTCTGCAGGTTCAGGCACGGGAGCTCATAGTGGCCCTGCCATGCCTCGTATCCGAAGGAGTCGCCCATGGGGCTTCCCCAGCCGAAGTTTACTCCGCGGTACCAGTCCTTATAGGGAGAGGCTTCTCTCTTTTCCTGGATATCGTGGAAGGCGGGAAATTCCCGTCCGGTGTGGTTGAACACGGCGTCAACTGCCACACGGATCCCATGTTCGTGACACTGGTCCACGAAATTTGTAAAATCTTCATTTGTCCCCAGTCTCCGGTCCACCAGGCGCAGATCCCTGGTGTCATAGCCGTGGCCTGTGGATTCAAAGACCGGACCGATATAAAGGGCGGTGCAGCCCAGATCCCGTATGTGGGGGATCCATTGGAGCAGCTCATCAAAACGACAGGCTGCAGAGGTTTCATGATTTGTCTTAGGAGCTCCCAGGAGCCCCAAAGGGTAGATGTGATAAAAAACTGCTTTCTGATACCAGGGCTTCATAGCCGGTCAGACCTCCTGTAATTCCCGCTTTTTAAGGCTCTGGAGAAGGAACTGGTAGCGGAGCTGGGCTGCGTTCAGTTCATAAATGTAGCAGTCGATCAGCGCGGGGTCCACCACCTGCTCAAACTGGTTCTGGGCGGAAAGGATCGCAGTCTGGCTGGCCATGATCTGCTTTTTCAGCTCCAGAAGCTCCTTCGTCCGTTCCTTATTTGGCGCGGATTTTTTGTTTATGAATCGCATACTTCCATTTTCCTTTCTTCTGGTATTGGTCTTTTCCAGTATCCGGCCTCCCGGCAGCCCGCAGCTTCGTTTGCTGGAGGCTGTTTTTCCGGTTTCCGGAAGCTTCGGAACCTCCGGCTTCTGACTGGTTTGACTTCCGGTGCTGTGCGGCGCGTTCCGGAGCATTACAAAGGTTAATGGTAGTATTGTCTTTTTATGGGCGAGATATTCATTTACTGGAATTCTGCTGCAGCGCCTCGTTTAATCTGAGAAGCCGGTCGATGGCAGACTGGCTGGTCAGATGGTAATAATTGCAGACGCCGCGTTTTTCCACAGCGATCAGCCCCGAATCCTTCAGGATCTTCAGATGATGGGAGACAGCCGGACGGGAAAGACTGGTTTTTTCTGTGATTTCTTTCACGTTGAGACCCGGAGCGCGGCGTTTTTCGGATACGCTGCGGCCGCCTTTCTGCTCCGTCTCCAGGGATCTGCGGTCCTCCTCCACCTCATAAAGCTGCTGGATGATGGCTAGGCGGGTACTGTCGCCCAGGGCGATGAAAAGGGGGATACACTCCCTGAATGAAGTTTTTAACCGGCTTTCATCCGGCGTATATTCTCTGTCGTCCGGTTCCTGCGGCATAGGATGGCCCTCCTGTCTGTGTGTTCTGATTCCATTGGTTTAAAAATATAAACTAAATATATTCTAGCATTTTTTGAAAGGTACGTCAATGTTTTGGATAAAACTTAGTAAAGTTATTATTTTGTATGAAATTTTTTGTAGAATATTGCTGAAAATATAGAGGGCGATTTTACGGTTTTGAAATTGACTTTTTTTCCTGTTTGGCCGATAATAGGAGCACATTCAGAAATGAGCTTCTTCATTTCCAGATCATTTCCAACCGGGCGTCCGCCCGGGACAGGACCGGCAGTTTCGCCGGAAGCCCCAGGATCGGGGCAGGATTCCAGAAAACAACAAAAATAAAGATGGGAGGTGTCTGCCCTTGGCAGTTTTATTTGTCGTACTGCTTTCAGCCGCTGTGACGGACTGAAGGTATGGGAAGGTGTTCCACTGGCAGATCCTTCTGGGGCTGGCAGGCGGGATTGTGGGAGCCATATGGGGAGCCGGGACCGGCGGAGATGTGTTTATATTGCTGGCGGGACTGGCGGCCCGGGTCATTGGTACATGTGCTGTATTTTATACCCTGTTTTTATGCAGGATGCTGGGAGCCGGGGACATTAAGCTGATGGCTCTCTGTACAGGTCTTCTGGGTATGGGGCCGGGGCTCCTGGTGATCTTCACCGGGCTTTTTCTGGCCGCCCTCCGGGCGGCGGGGATGATCTGGCAGCAGGGCTCGCTGTGGATGCGGATGGAGCGGATCGGAACCTTTATCATCCGCTCCGGAAGGGAGGGGAAGCTCCTGGAATATCCGGGAAGGGAGGATAAACGGAATATCCTGCGGCTGGGTCCCTGGCTGTTCCTGGGATATTGTATATGGCTGGCTGGAAGATATCTCTGAGGAGGTGAGGGAAGATGAAAAAGATCATGGCAGTTTACGACGAGGATCCGTTTTATGCGGAACGGCTTTCTGATTATATCAACCGGAGGGAGGACGGGATCTTTTCCGCCCGGGCCTTTACATCCAGGAAGCGGCTGGAGGAGTTTGCCAGGGACCATGGGATCGATGTGCTCCTTACGGGAACGCTGTCCGAAGGAGGCTTTCCAGGCCTCCCGTCGGTCCAGCGGATTCTTCTCACAGAGGAGGAAGTCCGGGCAGGGGAGGGAGGCGGGCATGGGATCTATAAATACCAGTCCGGCGACGATATCCTGCGGGAGGTGATGGCGGCCTACTGTGAAACGCCGGAAGGGAAAACGGATTTTCCGGGGCTTCCGGCTTCGGGGAAACGGATCATCGGCGTGTATTCCCCGGTGGGAAGATGCGGAAAAACGTCATTGGCCCTGGCAATGGGCCAGCTTCTGGCCAGAGAGGAAAAGCTGCTGTTCATTACGCTGGATACGTTTACCGGTTTTTCCGGTCTTCTGGACGAGCAGTGGAAGCGGGATCTTTCAGATCTGATCTATTATTATAAGCAGGGCCGGTTCCACGGCCTTCAGCTTAATTCGGTCATTTACTATCTGGGAGATATGGCCTGGCTTCCTCCGATCCGTTTTCCGGATGATTATAACCAGATCACTTCAGAGGAAATGGCGGATTTCCTGTTAAAGATCCTGGAGGAGGGAGGATATGGGACCCTGGTCCTGGATATTGGGAACTATGGGAGACAGGTCATGCCGCTTCTGGAGATCTGCCAGGCGGTCTATATGCCCATCCGGGAAGATGCCGTTTCCAGGGCCAAGCTCCAGGAGTTTGAGCAGTATGTGGAAAAAAGCGGGAAAAAGACGGTGGCGGGAAAATTCCATAAGATCCATGTTCCCATGGTCACAGGAATGAAGCGGATGGAGCATTTTCCGCAGGAGCTTTTGTGGGGGGATCTGGGAGATTTCGTCCGAGGGATGTTAAAGGGGCAGAGAGGGATATGGGAGAGCTGATACAGGATCTGAAACGGGAGCTGCGGGAGGAGATCCTCCAGGGAATGTCCTATGAGCGCCAGATGACGGATGAGGAGCTGTCCCAGGTCATCGACGGGAAGATCCTGGAGCAGATGGAGCGGGAACCCATGGCTCTCAGGGACAGGCTGAGACTTCAGAAGGAGCTGTTCGATTCCTTCCGGAGGCTGGATATCCTGCAGGAGCTGGTGGATGACCCGGGAATCACGGAGATCATGGTCAACGGCCCGGAGGAGGTGTTTGTGGAGACAGAAGGGAGGATCCGGAGATGGGAAAAATCCTTTGAATCCCGGGAACAGCTTCTGGAGCTGATCCGGCAGATCGTCAGCCGGGTCAACCGGACGGTCAATACGGCGTCCCCCATTGTGGATGCCAGGCTGGAGGACGGTTCGAGGGTCCATGTGGTGCTGGAGCCGGTGGCACTAAACGGACCGATCCTCACGATCCGGAAATTCCCGGATCCGATCACCATGGACCGGCTTCTGGAATACGGGAGCGTCACAAGGGAGGCGGCGGACCTTTTAAAAATACTGGCGGCGGCCCGATACAATATTTTTGTCAGCGGAGGCACGGGGGCGGGAAAGACGACCTTTTTAAACGCTCTTTCGGAGTTTATCCCTCCAGAAGAGCGGGTGATCACCATTGAGGATTCAGCGGAATTGAAGCTGGCCCACATTGAGAACCTGGTACGGCTGGAAACAAGAAACGCCAACGGGGAGGGCCAGGGAGCCATCGGGATCGGGATGCTGATACGGGCGGCTTTGCGTATGAGACCGGACCGTATAGTGATCGGGGAGGTCCGGGGCCAGGAGGCCGTAGACCTGCTCCAGGCCATGAATACCGGCCATGACGGGAGCTTTTGCACCGGCCATGCCAATAGCTGCCGGGATATGCTGGCCAGGCTGGAGACGATGGTCCTTATGGGGATGGAGCTTCCCCTGCCGGCCATAAGGAGCCAGATCGCGTCAGCCCTGGATGTGATGGTCCATGTGGCAAGAATGAGGAACAGGAGCCGGAAGGTGACGGCAATCGAGGAGGTGGTGGGAATTGAAAATGGTGAGATCGTCCTCAGGCCTTTGTTTTCCCTTGACGGGGAGGGAGAGCTCAGAAAGGCCGGAGACCTCAGATGCCAGGAAAAGCTCAGAAGGGCAGGGTATGGATTATGAGGTATACCGGCTGAGCAAAAAGGAGTGGCTGCTGTATGGAAGCCAGGGAATTGGGTATCTGGCGCTTCTTGACTTCGTATTTTACAGAAGCGTGGCGCTGTTTGCGGTGCTGGTGCCTATGGGGATCTGCTATCCGCTTATCTTGAGAAAGGATCTGAAGCGGCGGCGGAAAGAGGCCTTAAAGCTCCAGTTCAAGGATGCGATCCTTTCGGCTGCCTCCGGACTCAACGCAGGGTATTCGGTGGAAAATGCCTTTGCCGCTGCATTGGAGGAAATGGACCGGCTTTATGGGAAGGATTCTATGATATCCCAGGAGCTGCGCCTGATCCTCGCCAAGACCCGGATGAACCGGGCTTTCGGGGAGGCCCTGGGGGACTTTGCCAGGAGGAGCGGCCTGGAGGATATCCAGAGCTTTTCCGAGGTGTTTCTGGCAGCCCGGAAAAGCGGAGGGGAGTTGGTAAGGATCATTGCCAGGACAGCGGAGATCATCGCGGAAAAGATACGGATCCAGGAGGACATTATGACGGCCACAGCAGCCAGGCGGATGGAGCAGAGGATCATGAGCGCCATTCCGCTGCTGATCGTTTTTTATATCGAGCTTACGTCCCCGGGCTTTTTTGACCTTCTTTATGGGACGGCAGCCGGACGGGTGGTGATGACAGTATGTCTTGGAATTTATTTAGGGGCCTGCAGCCTTTCAAAAAGGATCCTGGAGATTCGTATATGAGGGGAACGGTATACAGATATCTCCGGTATGGGGGATGCGCTGCCCTGGGAATCGTTTTCTTTTTGGGAGCTGAAGCGGCGGATACAGACCGGCAGACTGTGGATAAAGGGATCTTAAAACGGAACCCATGGGGACAAAGGGATGCAGTATACGAATTTTATGCGGAAGGACTGGAGGAGGGAGCTGTTGAACTGGCAGTAACGGTTCCGCCCCGGAGACTTTCCCCAAAGGAATTCCACCAGCGTATGCCAGAGATTTCGGAGATCCTCCTGTCCGGTATCCTGGGAAGCAATGTGTCTTTGGACCAGATCCGCACAGATCTGGAGCTGCCGGAGGAGCTTCCGGGATATGGGATCCAGGTGGAATGGGAATCGGAGAGGCCGGAGCTTCTGAGCAGCATGGGGCTTTTAAACCAGGAAGGGCTCCGGGGGGTGGACCCGTCCAGGGGGGAAACGTTCTCTTTGATGGCGGAGCTTTCATGCGGAGAGGAGAAGGAGCTGGTGACGGTCCCGGTCACCGTCCTTCCGGAGGAGATGACCCAGGGAGAGCGCCTGGCGGAAAGGATAGACAGTCTGGCGCTGGAGGATATGGAAAATGAGACGGTCCGGCTTATGGAAGAATTTGAAGGAGTCCCCATTACATACCGGAGAAAGGGACGGTTTCAGAATGCGGTCCTTCTGGTTCTGGGAGGCGTTCTGGCGGCCTGTCTCTGGATGAAGGAAAAAAATGACGAACAGGTCCAGAAAAAGAGAAGGGAGGAGAGCCTGACGGCAGCTTATCCGGACCTGGTCTCAGGCTTTCTGGTACTGACAGGGGCCGGTTATTCCATCCGCCAGGCCTGGAAAAAGACAGTCCAGGACCGGAAACAGTCGGAGACGCTTCCGTTTTCAGAGGTTTACCAGGAAATGCAGGTCACGTTGAACCAGATGGAGACGGGGACGCCGGAGGCTTTTGCATACGTCCGGTTTGGAAAACGCTGCGGACTCCGGTGTTACACGAGATTTTCCGGTATTCTGGAGAGCTCTCTGCGCACAGGTGGAAGCAGCCTCAGAAGCCTTCTGGAGCCGGAAATGGAAGAAGCCTTTAAGATACAGGCGGACCTGGCCCGGAGAAAGGGGGAGGAGGCGTCCACAAAGCTGCTGCTTCCCATGTTTGGGATGCTCGGAATCGTTATGGTAATGGTAACTGCGCCGGCGTTTTTCTCGCTGGGCTGAAAGGAGGGACCGTATGAGGATCATGGAGTTTTTAAAGGAAGAAGACGGTGTTGGCGTGATCGAGGTGGTGCTGATCCTGGTGGTACTGATCGGATTGGTGATCATCTTTAAAAAACAGATCAATCAGCTTTTGAACAATATTTTTTCGGAGATCAGCAAGCAGTCAAAAGAGGTGTACTGATCATGAAAAAAAGGGGAGAGATTACTGTGTTTCTGAGCCTTACGCTGGTGTGTATCCTGTCGCTTTTTATGGGACTTCTGGAATCGGCCCGGACGGCGGGAGCCAGACTGTACCTTACGATGGCCGCCAATTCAGCCATGGCCTCTGTTATGAGCCAGTATAACCGGAATCTGTGGGATATGTACCATCTTTTGTTCCTGGAGTATGAGTCTCCAGAGGCCATTGGGCGTTCCTTCGATACGTATCTGGATTTTTATCTGGAACAGGAGAACCTGTATCCGATGAAGCGGAAGAGCCGGGAGGTCACAGCCATTCTGAATATGCAGGACCATGCGGGAAAGCCTCTGGAGGACGGGATCCTCTCCTATGTCCGGTACCGACTGCCGGATATTGCCGGAGATCTGTCCGGGGTCTCGGAGAGCGCAAGGGACGCTTCCCGGGCAGGAGACTTCAGGACTGTATTTAAGGTATGCCGCCAGGCCGGAAGGCATACAAGGCGGCTTGAAAAGGCCAGGAGGGAGGTGGAGGCTGCACTGGAGGATATGGAGCGGTCAAGGATACGGGCAGCAGAGGCGGCTGCGGATGAAAGGGCCGGAAAAATGGAAACGGAGATAAAGAGACTTTTGAAAAAGATCGGAAAGTTTCCTGCTCTGGCGGATTGGTATCAAAAGGAGGTGGAGGCTCTTTCTGAGGACAGCCGATCTGCCAGAGGGGAAGAAAGAAGGGAAGGGATGGAGCCGCAGGCGTCGGAAACCATGGATATGGAGCTGGCGGCGTATCAGAGTGTGGAAGAGGCCGCCAGGGAATTTCAGGGGCGCTGTCAGGAGATGAAAGATCAGCTGGAGGCGGAGGCTGTCCGTCTGGAGGAAATTTCAGAGCTTCTGGAGGAAGGAGGAGATGGGGAGCATGAGGAAAATGGGGAAGAAGATGAGACGGGGCCGGACTGGGATCAGATCCAGGAGCTTATGGATATGGTCCAGATACCGGAAGCAGCAGTGCAGGAGCCTGTGGACCAGGAAAAATCCAGCGCTCTGGACCGGCTGGAGGAGATGCTGAGCGGAGACCTTCTGAAGCTGGTAATACCAAAGGGAGTAAAGCTTTCAGAAAAAAGAGTCAGAGCCGGACAGAATGGTCCTTCAAAAGAACAGTCTGAAGAAAAAACAGAGTCCAACGGGCTGGCAGCCCAGCTTCTGGTGAACGAATACATACTCCTGTATTTTGACTCCTTTCTGAAAAAAAGCGAAAGCCGTGAGGAGCTGGCGGATCAGGCCCTGGATTATGAACAGGAATATCTTCTCTGCGGAAAAGGCTCTGACCGGGATAACCTGGCCCAGACCGTGGAACAGCTCCTTATGATCCGGGCGGCCATGAACCTTTTGTATCTCCTTAATGCGGCAGATAAGAAAGCCCAGGCAGACGGCCTGGCAGCAGCGGTTTCCGGGGGAAATGCGGCGGCAGGACTGATCGTTGGTTTTCTGATCTTAAGCCTCTGGGCTCTGGGAGAGGCCGTCTGGGATGTGCGTGGGCTTCTGGACGGCGGGAAGACCGGATTCTGGAAAACGGACAGCACATGGCATCTGAGTCTGGACGGGCTGCTGGCCATGGAGTTTCTGGAGGGGAGGCCGGATATGGAAGCTTCCGGCAGCGGATATGAGGATTATATCAGGATCCTGCTGTTCCTGGAGGATAAGGCTGTGAGAAATTACAGGATGATGGATGTGATCCAGTGGAATGTAAGAAAAAAACAGAAGGACTTTTCGACGGATGCCTGTGCCTGTGAGGTGGAGATCCGCACAGAGATATCCCAACGGCATTTGTTTCTTATGAAGGGTGAGTACTGGCAGACTGTGGAGACAGCCTGGGCGTATTAAGAACGGAGGTGAATGGCGGTGCCCTCTTTTTCAGATTTTCATTCTCATATGCTGAAAGGCACATTTCTAAAATCCAAATTGCATTACCAGTGTGCAATGTCTCTCCAAGTACCTTGCATTCTCCCCTTAATAAATATTGTTTTTATCCTGGGAAAGAGGGTACTGCCATTCATCTCCGGACATTCCCGGCGCGTCTCTGCCAGTATGACAGTGGAAGCCGCCCTTTGTCTTCCGCTCTGGCTGTTTTTTGCAGCTGCGCTCATGGAGCCTGTGCGGTGGCTGGACCGGCAGAGACAGGTCCAGACGGCGCTGGAATGCTTTAGCGAAGAATTAAGTCAGGCTGTGTATCTGAAGGAACTGGAACCTGGGAGCGGTGAGGGGACTGGAAATGGATCCGGCTCCGCAGGTGGAGCTGTGGACGGGGAAGGCGGTCTATCCAGTGGATATGTGGAGCTTCTTTCTGGAGCAGCAGCCGGACTGTGGATCCAGGGAAAAGCAGAAAAGCTTGTGGACCATGTGACTGTGAAGGATGCAAAGGCTCCGGATCCATCGGGAAATATCTGCCTGGAAGTGGAATATACGGAAAGGATCCCATTCTTTCCTGTATACAGACAGGGAATTACCATGAAGGCAGCTTCCAGAAGGAGGGGATGGATCGGTCTGGAAGGAAAGCTGATGGAGTCGGGAGAGCATACGACAGAAGCCGGTGAGGGAAACGGACATGCCGTGTATGTGGGAGCAGGTATGGGCAGGTACCACTTGTATAGGGACTGCCATTATATTTCCAATGCATATGAAGCTGTATCCTTAAATCAGGCAGAAAAAATGACAAACCAGTTCGGAGAGCGTTACCGCCCCTGCTCCCGGTGTGCGGACTCCGGGCATGGGGACCGGACGGTGTATGTGACCGCAGGAGGCGGGCATTATCATTTTAACCGGGCCTGCAGCTCCATGGTCTCCTACGTCCGGAAAGTGGATCTGGAGGATGTGGGACACCTGGGCGTATGCTCTTACTGTGCATCCAGAAAGAAAGCAGAGGGAGGCGGTTAACTGAATGGGAAAATGGATATTTCTGATATTTCTGGTGTGGGCGGTCTGGCAGGATCTCCGGAGCAGGACAGTGGGGCAGGGGTTCCTGGCGGCGGCAGGGAGCCTTGGCGCAGCCGTTTCATTGCTTTCCGGGCGCAGTGTACTTGGGCTGCTGTCATCAGCAGCGGTAGGGATCTTTCTTCTGATACTGGGACAGATCACGGATGGAGGAATCGGGGAGGGAGACGGATGGTTTTTTATTGTGACCGGTTTTTTTCTGGAGCCAGCAGAAAATTTTATGCTTTTTTTATCGGGGCTCATTTTTTGCAGTGTGTACAGCCTTGCATATATGGCCGCATCCTTCATCGGAGGTGTCGGCGTCCGGCAGAAAAGGCTTCCGTTCCTCCCCTTTCTGCTTCCAGTGGGACTCTGGCTGGTGCTTTCCTGAAAAAAGAACGGCGGCTTGCGGCCAGCTTTACGGTGGAGGCGGCGCTGGTCCTTGGTCTGGTCTTTATGGTTATGGGAATGACCATAAAAGAGGCCTATACGATCCATGATGAGATAACCGGTTCTATGATCCTGGAAGAGGCTCTGGAACGGGCCTCCTATAACAGGGATGAAAAGAAAGAGGATACTTATTTTACCGGGCAGGCAGAGGAACAGGGAAATCCCAGGCTCTGGCTGGGGAAATACAGCGCCAGGCTTAAAAGAAAAACAGGAAAGATTTCGGGATATGCGTCTGCTGGAGCGTGGGCGCTGGAAATAGAAAGGGGAGCGTTCCGTCCGGAGCTATTTTTACGGAGGACAGCGGCCCTGACAGAAATGGGGAATGGCCAGGATGATGGGGGAAGTGGAGTTCAGACGGGAAATGAACCGGAATTATATGGTCCTGAAGCCGGGACCGGGAAAAAATGAAGAATATACGGTGCGGATGCTGACAGAAAACAGGATCCCGGGCTTTCTTCCATTTCGAGAAAAGCAGGTGGATGGGGAGCGGTGGTTCTATTATGATGTTACGTCCAGACAGCCGCTGGGGAGGATCCTGGAACACAGAAATTTAAGGGGAAAAGAACTGGAACGGCTGGCGGCAGATCTTTTATTTTCTCTGAAGCAGACAGAGAGATACCTTTTAGACGAAAAATCCATGGATCTGACCCCGGAAATGATCTATGTGGATCCAGATTCCTTCCAATGCTCGTTCTGCCTGGTACCTGGGGGCATATGGGATTTTTCCCATGGATTCCGTGAACTGTCTCAATATCTGCTGGATCACGTGGACCACAGGGACGGGGAGGCCGTGGTGCTGGCATTTGCCATTTTCCGTGAGTCCAGAAAAGAGAATTTCGGACTTGAGGAGATTGGAAAGTGTCTGGAAAAGGCCAGGGCAGAGTCAGAGGCTGGAAAAAACGGCGAAGCGGAAGAAAAAGAGGTCTCCAGGAACCGTACAGGCGGGCAGACCGGAACGGAGGAGGAAAAAAGGCAGGATCCATGGAAAATGGATACAGAAAACGGAGCGCGGGGATCTGGGGAATGGATGAATGAGAGAAGGACAGAAAAATCCTCTTCAAGGGTCTGCGGATCAGACCATGGAAGGGGAGGGGAGAGGGATAAGGTCTTAAAGACAGTGGCCATAGCCGTCGGAATACTTATGGCAGTTCTTCCGGCGGCTGCAGCTGCTCTTTTTGGAATCCATGGCCTGTTTCAGTATAAATGGATCCTGGGGGCTGCAGAGATGGTCCTTTTGGCAGTGGAAGTGTTTCTGTTGTCGGGGGTGAAGGCCGGAACTGGGAAAGGGAAGGCGGATTCCAGGCGGCAGGAGGAGCGTGGTCCAGAGGGGGAGGACCGGGAAAAGACAGAACCATGGGAGGTATATTTTAGGGAAGAGGAGGCGGATGCGGGGAGAATTTCCAGCCGGCCTGCTGCAGAACAGAGGGAAGAAAAGGAAGAGGAGTTCCAGACGATCCTTCTGGCAGCCAGGCCTTTGGAAATAGAAAGCCGGAAGCTGACAGCATTTTCCGGAAACCTGGAGATCCCTCTGACATATTTTCCATTCCTGATCGGGAAAAGCCGGGAAATGGCAGATTTTTGTCTGAATGAGCCGGGCGTCAGCCGGCTTCATGTAAAAATAGAAGAGAAGGACGGAGCCTATACCATTACAGACCTGAATTCTACTAATGGAACAAAAGTAAATGGAAGACTTCTGGAGGCCAATGAGACGTGCAGCCTTGAGTCGGGCAGCGAAGTGGAGATCGCTGGAAGAAGGTTCCGGTTCCGGTAAGACCCGAGTGATCGTCCTTTCTCGGAACCAGATACGCAGAGCATGCGGGCGGCGGACTAAAAATTTTCATTTTATAATTCCAATGTGCACCAAAAGAATAGGGATTTATGATATAATGAAAAAAATATATCCGCGTGAAGCGGGCGAGAGGAGGAATGACATGCCATTCAAATTACCAGAATACCATCACCCGGACTTTTCGCTCCCTCAGTTTGTGAGCGCGCCAGAGGTAAAATGGGAGCTTGTGGAAAAAGATGGAGTTGCACCGGAATATTTCCACAGTACATCCATGTATCCGGAATATTTTAAGATCGGCGGCCGGTGGGTGCTGGCGGAAGAAAGCCGCATGGATTCCAGCGTGGTGATCTGTGAGGATGGACACCTGGAGGTGGTGGAAAACAGAAACCTGAAACAAGGGCAGAAGGTGATCCTGGGCCGCAGCGAACAGTGCCAGGAGGGAATTTATGTCCATAATACAGGCTTTGAGACCGAAGAAACGTCTGAAAAGGAAAAGTTCGTGTTCCGGCAGGGGCGCAGCAGAGAAACGTCCTATGCCAGAGATTACGATAATCTCCTGGAGCTCTTGAAATATGAGAAGGAGCATGGAAATATCTTATGGGTCATGGGACCGGCATTTTCCTTTGATCATAATGTCAGAAAAGCGATGCAGGCGCTTGTGGAGAATGGGTATGCCCATGGACTGATGGCTGGAAATGCGTTGGCGACCCATGATCTGGAGGGGGCTCTCCTCCATACGGCCCTGGGACAGGATATCTATACCCAGGTTTCCATGCCCAATGGCCATTATAACCATCTGGACGTGATCAACCGGGTCCGCAGGAGCGGATCGATCCCCCAGTTCATTGAAGATTACAAAATCGACAATGGGATCATATACAGCTGTGTAAAGAAGCAGGTTCCTTTTGTACTGACGGGATCGATCCGTGATGACGGTCCGATGCCGGAGGTGATCGGAGACGCTTATGCAGGCCAGAGGGCCATGAGACAGCTTGTAAAAAAATCCACCTGTGTTATCTGTCTGGCTACCATGCTCCATACCATTGCCACAGGCAATATGACGCCGTCGTTCAGGGTCCTGGAAGATGGCACCATACGGCCGCTGTATCTTTATACAGTAGATGCAGACGAATTTGTAGTCAATAAGCTTCTGGACAGAGGAAGCCTGTCAGCCACTACCATGGTGACCAATGTTCAGGATTTTATCACGATTGTGGCGAGGGGCCTGGGTATCATGGACTAGGCTTATCCAGTTACGTTCCATTGCGGGACTGTAAAAGGTATGATATTATGACGGCAGGAAAGGGCTGAGGGAATGGAAGGTACCGCCGGGAAAAAGTCATATATAAACTGGATACTGATGGCGGTGAACGCTCTGGTTTTTTTATACCTGGAGGTGGCCGGATCCTCTGAGGATGCATATTTTATGTATACGAAAGGGGCAATGCTGAAGGCGGCAGTCATGGAAGACGGGGAATATTACCGTCTTCTAACGGCCATGTTCATGCATTTTGGAATCAGCCACCTGGTGAATAACATGATCGTTCTGTTTGCTCTGGGGGATAACCTGGAAAGGGCCCTGGGACATGTAAAATATCTGATCCTGTACCTGTTCAGCGGAATCGGAGCCAACTGGATCTCCATGATGATAGGAAATAAGGACCCTATGGTGGTATCTGCCGGAGCATCAGGGGCGATCTTTGGAGTGATCGGCGGACTGTTTTATGCGGTGGCTGTCAATAAGGGACGTCTGGAGGATCTGCAGACGAAGCAGTTAGCCGTTATGATCGTTCTTTCCCTGTATATGGGGCTCACCAGTTCGGGTGTAGATAATGCAGCCCATGTGGCCGGATTGATCCTGGGAATCCTTCTGGGGATCCTTTTATATCGAAAACCAAAGAAAAAAATGGATGATGGAGGAGTTTGGAATGAAAGATAAGGATTGTATTTTTTGTAAAATTGCCAATGGTGAGATTCCATCGGCTACGATCTACGAGGATGAGGATTTTCGTGTGATCCTTGATCTGGGACCGGCATCCAGAGGGCATGCCCTGATCCTTCCAAAGGAACATTTTAAGGACGTCTGCGAACTGGACGAGAAGGTGGCGGCCAGGGTCCTTCCGCTGGCAGCTAAAATCGGGGCGGCAATGAAGGAGGCGCTTGGCTGTGCCGGATTTAATCTGGTCCAGAATAACGGAGCGGAAGCGGGACAGACGGTCTTTCATTTCCATGTACACGTGATCCCCCGTTACGCAGGAGGACCGGAAATGGTGACCTGGGAGCCGGGAAAAATGGCTTCAGAGGAACTGGCAGAGACGGCAGCAAGGATTGAAGCGGCCTTATAAGGGATGGTTTACTTAGGGAGAAGATATGCCGCAGAATAGCATTGAACTGCTGCAAAAGCTAATGGAAAAGTATTCAAGGGTGTTCATGAGCTTTGCTGGAAAACAGGGCGTTCCATATGATGATGTGGAAGATATCGTAATGGCATCATTCTGGTCTTGTTATAAGGGTGGTTACCTGGAAAAGATGACAGAGCCAGAAATAAAAAAGGTGCTGGTCAGGATTGTATACAATAAATGCATGGATTATCACAGAAAAGCGGCCCCGACGGATATCGCCGCCATTGAGGATTGTGAGACAGAGCTGGATAAGATCAGCTATCGTGCTGGCAATGCAGTGGACAAAACGGTAGTCAGCAATGAAAACTGCCAATATATCCGCGACACGATCGACGGTCTGAAGGATATCTGGAGAGAGCCGGTGAGGATGTATTTTATTGAAGAACGTTCTATCCCAGAAATAAGCAGGGCTCTTGGAATCACGGAGGAGGTCTGTCGTTCCAGGATTTCAAGAGCCAGAAAGTGTTTAAAGAAAAGCTGAAGGGGCTGTGGGAACAGTTCCAGTAGCGTCTGCAGCCTTACTGGACGGCCTGGATCAGTTCCATAATAGTATGAACGGCATTGTTCAGGTGGCTTTTTTCCATGGCCTCTACGAACTTACGCCGGTTTTCGTAGGTATCCGTGATGGCGTTTAACAGAGTATCATCGGTCATCTGTTCCTCTTCAAGGACCTCAGAGAATCCCTGTCCGGCAAAGGACCGGGCATTGAGGATCTGATCGCCCCGGCTGGCGGCAGCAGACAGAGGGATCAGGACATTGGGTTTCCTTAAAGCCAGGATCTCGCAGATGGAGTTGGCGCCTGCACGGGATACGATCAGATCGGCAGCCGCAAAAAGGTGCTTTAAGGGACTGTCAACGTATTCATACTGGACATAACCGGCTGTGCCGATGAGGGATTCGTCCAGGTTCCCCTTTCCGCATATGTGGATCACCTGGAATTTCTCTAGGAGCCGTGGGAGAATACTGCGTACAGCCTGGTTTACCTTTACGGAGCCAAGGCTGCCGCCGATGACCAGGATGATCGGCCTGGCTGCTGAAAGATGGGTATACTGGAGACCGGCCAGACGGTCCCCTTTCAGCAGCTCGGCGCGGATCGGAGATCCGGTAAGCACCGCCTTATCCTCGGGAAGATACTTAAGGGTTTCCGGGAAGTTACAGCAGACCTTTTTTGCTGAGGGAATGCAAAGCTTATTGGCAAGACCCGGAGTCATATCGGATTCATGGATAATAGTGGGAACATGATAATGCTTTGCTGCCAGGACCACAGGAACCGCAACAAAGCCGCCTTTGGAAAAAAGTACGTCCGGTTTATATTTTTTAATGAGCTTCCGTGCCTCTCCGTATCCTTTCAGGACGCGGAAGGGATCGGAAAAATTTTTAAGATCGAAATAACGGCGCAGCTTTCCGGAAGAAATACCATCATAGGGAATCCCTGCGTTTTCGATCAGCTTTCGTTCGATCCCATTGTAGGAGCCAATATAACGGATCTCATATCCGGCCTCCTTCAGGGAAGGGATCAGAGCCAGATTTGGGGTAACATGACCGGCAGTGCCGCCGCCGGTGAGTATAATGGTTTTCATAAATCATTGCCTCCATGGATTTTTCATGCACATTGATTGTTTTATGGCTGCCGGATGTCTGGGATACAGCGTCAGACAGTCACAGCTATTTTAATAGTAACGATTGGGGAAGAATTGTCAACCCCAAAAAAGAAATCGCCAATGGAAAGCAAAGGGGTCAGAGTCATGACAGACAAAGAAAGACAGGAAGATGAAAAACTGAAAAAATGTCTTCAGACAGCATATGGGGCAACCGACGAGCAGCTTTTAAAGGAGCTGGAAGAAGCGGAGGCTTCTCTGGATGCTTCAGAGTTCCCCGGAGCCGAAGAGCGTATGTTCCGGCGGTTCATGGAAATGGAGAGGGAAGAGCGGGAAAAGGAAAATCTGTCTGAGGATGCGGTACAGGACAATATGACTGTGCCTGGTATGGATGCCGCCGGAGGCGGAATGGGTGCAGATGGAACGGATAAAAATAAGAAAAAGATACGGCGACTTGGGAAAAAGAAGGTATTTCTTGTGGCCGCGCTGGTGGCTGTGTTTGTCGGAGCACTGGGCGTGACGGCAGTGGGGGAGAAGAATTATTTTTTTAGGGGATGGAAAGGGAACGTCGATGACCTTATTTTCAATAATGATAGAAACAAGGTGGAGATGAGCCAGCTAGAAGAGGCATATATACGAATTAATGAAGAATTAGATATTACAATGGTAAAGTTAGGGTATGTTCCTTCGAATCTTGTATTGCGGGACCTTATAATTAGCCAAAATCGAGCAGTTCTTCAATTCGAATATAATGGGGGTAAAGTATATTTTGTACAGGGAAAGAAGGATAAATCTTCCTCTGTTATAGTAAAGTCAGATCGAAAGCGAGAAACCAAAAAAGTAGTAAATGAATGGATAAATCAAGAAATTGAAATTAAGGAAAATCAATTAGGAAAAGCGGAGACGGAGTACGAGGCAAAATTTTATTATGAAGATACATATTATTTACTGAGTGGGAAAATTCCACAGGAGGAATTCGAGAAAATAGTAAAAAATATAATTTATTTTTAAATTTTGGTCACAAATAGATTCCTTTAAACGTTATCATTAATATAGACAATACAAAGGAGGAAAATAATGAAGAAAGGTGTATTTTTAATTATGCTCGTTTTAACTGCTGTGTTGGGGATTACATCCATATCATATGCGGCAGAACTGACATGGGATACCGTACCAGGACATCATAACCAGAGTATATTGCTAGGCCCAGACGAAAAGTTTTCTAAAGATGTCATCTGGTATCCATCAAGGGGAGAGTTCCTTTCAAATGGTATTTTAGAAATAACAAACCAAGAGAATGGAAGCATCTATATTTGTGTAGATACATTTGCACATGTAAATGTAGATCGAATTCGCCATACTGTTTTCTTGGATCAATGGGATGAGGGAAGACAGGATTGGGTTCAAGTTGATTACTGGGAGTTTGAACGTACTAAAGAGGAAGAGGGCGGAGAACTCTCAATGATGACAGATACTATCACCATTAAAAATGTTGCGACTAACCGCTATTACCGCGCCCGCGGCCTTCACATGGTAGAAATCGGAGATGAGATTGAGGGCTGTGCAACTGAAACCCACGGCGTTCTCATCACCAAAGACTAATTCCAATTAATCCTGTATATAATTTAGGCCTAATTATATAAATACATATTTTTGAAGGGAGATGATCTATGGGGATCATTACGATACGACAATACAAAAATATATTTCTCATCAACAGAACGGACAAGGGATTGGCGTTTTGGAAGGTCATGCCGGAATGACAATCCCTCTCTAAAAAATGAACTGGAAAAAAAGCCTGGAGAAATGGGACTCCAGGCTTTTGACATTTCTAAATCCTTATTGTCAGATGCCGCAAAGCTTTCCTGGTTTAGGAATTCTGCTGGGCTTTGTACTGCTTTAATGCCCTGGCGAGCTGATCGGGGCAAGAAGTGGGGCGGGCGCCGCAAAGGATGCCGTCGGTTCTTTTAATCACTTCGTCGATATCCATGCCCTCTACCAGCTTGGAAACTCCCTGGGTATTGCCGGAGCAGCCGCCGAGAAAGCGGACATTGGTCAGCTTATTGTCTACAACATCAAAAGTAATCTGGCGGGAACATGTGCCCTGGGTCGTATAAACCATTGGAAATACCTCCTGAATATAAATAAGGGGAATGAAAAATTTCCCATGACTGTCTGCAAATCCGATTATACTCAGCCATGGGGCGTCCTGTCAAGCAAAGAAATCTATTCCTGCTGAACGGCTGTAATTTCCCTGGCAAACCTGCCAAAATGAACTCCGCCTTGATTTTCCAGATCTGATTCCGTATAATAAGGACAATTAATAACAGTTCATCCATGCATCTTCTTGACCGCTTACAGCGGCCAAGAAGCGCCGGGCGTCTGCCCTATGGAGATATTAACGGGAAAATGCTGATGAAAACAAGTTTTCAACGCATTTTCCCGTTAATATCTCCGCATGGCTGAACGGTTACGACAAGTATTACGTATAAAGTTTACAGGAGGACAAGGAAGATGCTGGGAATTATTGGAGCAATGGATGTGGAAGTGAAAAAACTCCGTGAGATGATGGAGGATCCGGAGATCCAGACCGTGGCAGGGATGACATTTTACCAGGGAACCATTAAAGGAAAGGCTGTGGTCGTGGTCCGCTCCGGGATCGGCAAGGTGAACGCCGGCCTATGCAGCCAGATTTTAGTGGACCGGTATCATGTGAGCGGGATCATAAATACTGGAATTGCAGGTTCTCTTAGAAATGAGGTCAATGTGGGGGATATCGTCCTGGCCACGGATGCGGTCCAGCATGATGTGGATGCCGCAGGCTTTGGGTATCAGCCGGGAGAGATCCCGCAGATGGGGATCAAGGAGTTTCCGGCAGATGCCCATTTAAGGGAGGTGGCCGTCAGGTGCTGCCAGAGGGCCAATCCCGATATCCAGACCTTCTGCGGCCGCGTGGCCAGCGGCGATCAGTTTATCAACAGCCGTGAAAAAAAGAACTGGATCCGGGATACCTTTGACGCCTACTGTACGGAGATGGAGGGAGCGGCGATCGCCCAGGCGGCATATCTGAATCAGATCCCTTATCTGATCGTCCGTGCCATTTCCGATAAGGCGGATGACAGCGCGAATGTGGATTACAGTGAGTTTGAGGCAAAGGCCGTGGAGCATTCGGTCCGCCTTATGGCAGCAATGCTGGAAGAACTTTAAAATACAGGGCTTAAGAGGCTTCTCAACCTCTTAAGCCCCGAATTTTCCCGGAATTTGACGAACGATTTTCGGCTTCTCAATCTTCTCAAAAAGTTTCTAAGTGGTTATAATGGGAACCATCATCTGGAAACATCTGGACGAAGAAAGGGGAGCTTTTTATGTTACAATTTTTACAGACTGGGAAAGTGCTTTATGTTCTGGCAGCCGTATGTGCGCTGGGAATCATAAGCAAGCTTGTGACAGGGAACCTCTACAAAAGATTAATAAAAGAAACCGGAAACATGGCGCTGACGAAGAACCGGAATCTGAGGGCGCTGAAGCAGAAGACGGAAAATATGTTCCTTCTGAGCCATGGACTCCGCAATCCGGCTGCGTACATAGAAAAACAGGTCTACGGATTCCGTTTTATGAAGATCTCTCTGGATGACTGGGACAATTTTTCCGTGCAGACCATGATCCTGTGCTTTCTGATCGGCGGCGTGGCTGCGTTCGGGTCCTACTGGTACAGGTGCGATTCCTATTATATCGTGCTTTATGGGACCATGGGGATCCTGTCGGGGCTGTTCATGGTGCTGGTGGACAACGGGGTCAACATTGGCGTAAAACGCCAGCAGCTGATGGACTGTCTGGTGGATTATGTGGAAAACTCTCCGCATTTTTATAAAAATGTGGATAAGGCAGCAGAGGGAGAACGGGCAGACAGGAAAAACCGGATCGTCCCGGCAGCGGGTCCCGGCTTCAGGGACCTGGGAAGAAGGGGATTAAAGGCTGTGGAGGAAACCGCAGCCAGCAATGAGACCGGCCCGAAGGAAGAAAAGGAAGAGCTGCGTGACAGGACCTGCCATTCCCGTACAGAAAAACCAGCGGGAGCGCCTGGGGGAAAAAATGGAGCCGCCCAGGGAGAGAGGACTGGAGCCCGGTTTTCTGTTTTATCCAGGAAAAAGGGGGAGGACCGGAAGGAAGAAGGATCCGGGGAGAGCAGCCCCAGGGAGGAACGGGACAAGGACCGGAATGGGGACGAGCTGGCGCGCAGCATTGAATATCTGAGGGAGAGCCTGGATCAGATCGCTGCTGGACGAGAAGGCGGAAAGCGGGAGGAGCCATCCTCCAGGCAGACAGAAAAGGAGGGGCTTCAGAGAGCCAAAAAGGAGCTGAAGCCGGAGGATCTGAAGCTGCTGGGAGATATTTTGCAGGAGTATCTTACATAAGAGGCGTACATGGCGGAGAGATCCGGCGGGAAGTCCGTAGGAATCCTGCCGGGCCTTAGACCCTGCGGTGTGCCTTCAGGCGCTTAACAGCCCCCAGGCTTTATGAGGCTCTATGACATCCTCCGGGCAGATTTTTCCTGGAGGAACATGGGAAAATCCGCCAGAAAATCCGGCGGCAGGATTGTCAAGGCTTTAACTCAATGGTATAATTAAAATATATGTATGAAATTTATCTCACGCAAGAAAAGGAGAATGAGGCTATGAGCAGAGAACTGGTATTTGATTATTCCAAAACAGCCGGTTTTATCCGTGAAGAAGAGATTGTAAATATGAAGAAAGCCGTTCTTGGGGCGAAAGAGGTTCTTACGGAAAAGACCGGAGCCGGAAATGATTTCCTTGGATGGATTGATCTGCCGGTGGATTATGATAAGGACGAATTTGACAGGATCAAAAAGGCGGCAGAAAAGATCAAGGGCGATTCCGATGTGCTGCTGGTGATCGGCATTGGAGGCTCTTACCTGGGCGCCCGGGCGGCGATTGAATTTTTATCCCACAGCTTTTATAATGTGCTGCCCAAGGGAGAAAGAAAGACTCCGGAGATCTATTTTGTGGGAAACAGCATCAGTAGCAAATATATCAAGGACCTTCAGGATGTTTTGGAAGGAAAAGATTTCTCCATCAATATCATCTCCAAATCCGGTACGACAACGGAACCGGCCATTGCCTTCCGCGTGTTCAAGGATATGCTGATCAAAAAGTACGGCAGGGAAGAGGCCAATAAGAGGATCTATGCAACAACAGACAAGGCGAAGGGAGCCTTAAAGAACCTGGCCACTGAAGAGGGCTATGAATCCTTCGTAGTACCGGACGATGTGGGAGGCCGTTTCTCCGTTCTCACGGCAGTGGGACTCCTGCCCATCGCAGTCAGCGGCGCAGACATCGACCAGTTAATGGAAGGCGCGGCAGCGGCCAGAAAGACGGCTCTGGAAGCTGAATATGAAAAGAACCCGGCCCTTCTTTACGCCGCAGTCCGCAATATCCTCTTAAGAAAAGGGAAGCAGGTGGAGATCGTGGCCAACTATGAGCCCAGCCTGCATTACGTTTCTGAATGGTGGAAGCAGCTTTACGGCGAGAGCGAGGGCAAGGACCAGCGCGGTATCTTCCCGGCCGCCGTGGATCTGACCACAGACCTCCATTCCATGGGCCAGTTTATCCAGGACGGAGCCCGTATCATGTTTGAGACAGTATTAAGCGTAGAGGAATCTCCGGCGGAGATCGTGCTCCAGAAGGAGGACGTGGATACAGACGGAATGAATTATCTGGCGGGCCAGACTGTGGATTTCGTCAATAAGAGCGCCATGAATGGCACCATCCTGGCCCATACCGACGGAAACGTTCCAAACCTTATGGTAAAGATCCCGTCCCAGGATGCATACAGCCTTGGCCAGCTTTTCTACTTCTTTGAATTTGCCTGCGGCGTCAGCGGATATCTTCTGGGTGTGAACCCGTTCAACCAGCCGGGTGTGGAGAGCTACAAGAAAAATATGTTTGCTCTTCTTGGAAAGCCTGGCTATGAGGAAGCCAGGGAAGCTCTTTTAAAGAGACTGTAAGTAGGAGCATGAACGCATAAAAAAATACTGGCGTCAGCCTGGGGGAAATCTCCTGCAGCTGCCGCCAGTATTTTTTCATTTGTCCCACCGCAGGTGAAGAAGCCCGCAAATGAGCCTCTTTTTCACCAGGTCCCGGGAAAACTGCCAGTCCCAGGCTTTCCGGGAAGCTGCTTCCCGGCTACTCTTCGATCACATGGATCTCCAGGTAATCAAAATCGATCTCCTCGATGAAGCTGTCCCTTGTGAACCTGGTCTTATCGTGGAGCTTAAAGTCTTTTATATTGGAATCCAGCCAGATGGGCTGGCCCAGGTCAAATTCGCGGCAGATCTCATCCAAAGCCTGAAAGACCATGGCAGTGCGGGACATGGAGTAGTCCCCGTTGGCGGCCACGGTATCCCGGAGCAGATGATTGTCCTTCCAGAGCTTTCCCCACATACGGAACATAAAAGGTCTCCTTTCTACGTCGGGCAGGAATAAGAGCCCATGTCAATGGTGATACAGGCAATTATAACAAGGGATCCGGTGATTTTAAAGTGTTTTTTGATGATATTACCTTGTACGAACCGAAAAGATGTAGTAATCTATATGTATGCAGGTTCCTGCGGTTCAATAAGGACGCACGGAAACAAAAACAAACGATCCAGGAGGACAAAAGATGGCATTGCCGATCACGGATTACACTGCCTTTTTTGCCGGTGCAAAGCAGGCTGTACAGGAACTGGAACAATTAAGAGAAAGGGAACTCTGCCTGGAGGAAAGCGAGAAGACGCTGGAGGACCAGCTGAGGACCAGGGAAAAGGCTGTGGCGGATACCATTGCCAGAACAGTGAAGGCCCGCGGCGAGGAGATCGCCCGGAGCTATGACGCGGAGATTGGAAAAACGGAGGATCAGCTGAAAAAGGTTAAGGCAAAGCGGGAAAAGGCGAGGAACCAGGGCGTAAAGGGCCGGATCGCCGAAGATACCCAGAGCCTGTCAAAGGAAAACGAAGAGCTGAAGGGGCGGATCCGGACCTTGTTCCGGGCCAATCATGTACCGGGGTACTGTGCCGGAGGTTTATACTATTCCCTTTATTTTACCAGGGGCCTGAAGGAAATGGGGATCCTGCTCCTGGCGCTGCTGATATTTTTCCTGGCGGTTCCCTGCGGCATTTATTTTGCGGTCCCAGAACGGAAGACCTGGTATCTGATCCTGATCTATCTGGCAGATATCCTGATCTTCGGCGGAGTTTATGTGAAGATAGGAAATTCCACCAAGATGAAGCATATGGATGCCCTCCGGGAGGGACGCAGCATAAGGAACCGGATCCAGGCCAATAAAAAGCAGATGAAAGCCATTGCAAGGACCATCCGCAGAGATAAAAACGATGCGGTCTACAACCTGGAAAAGTTCGACGACGAGATCGCCCAGCTGGACCAGGACCTGCTCCAGACCAATAAAAAGAAAAAGGAGGCCCTGGCAGCCTTTGACACAGTCACAAAGACGATCCTTTCGGATGAGATCATGGAAAGCAACAAACCGGAGATCGACCGCCTTCAGGGAGAGCTGGCAAAGGCCGTGGAGGAGCTTAAGGCCGTGAGAACGGAGCTGAAGGAAAAAACATTGTATACAGCGGAGAATTTTGAAGCCTATACAGGAAAAGAATTTATGACCATGGAGCGGCTGGAGGCCCTGGAGGGCTTTATCCGCGCCGGAGAGGCGAGAAATATCAGCGAGGCAGTCACTGTGTTCAAAAGCCGGGACCGCCAGGGGACACCGCAGTAAAAGTGAGGATGAAAATACAAAGGTAAAAGCTACGGAGGCAGAAGGATGAAAGTGGATACGGTACGGATGATGACAATGACGGCTCTCATGGCGGCGGCCATGAGCACAACGGCGTTTGCCGGAAGCTGGAGGACCGACGGGGGCGGCAGATGGTATCAGAACGATGATGGAAGCTGTACGAAGAACGGATGGCAGTGGATCGACAGCGACAATGACGGATATTCGGAATGCTTCTATTTTGATTCCAACGGGTATGTGCTGACCAATACCAGAACGCCCGACGGGAGCCAGGTAAACGGCATTGGCGCATGGGTAAAGGACGGCCATGTCCAGAGCCAGGCCGGTGGAAGCGGATCCTCTGGCGGAAACAGCGGCTCCTCGTGGGACAGTTCCTTCTGGGGAGATTCTTCCGGAACAGGAGGAAGCTCCTATGACGACTGGGGCTGGCTTTTTGACTATGAATATGATCCTTACTGGTATGAGAACGATCCGGAGCTGTCAGAGGGAGAGAAAGCCGGATATCATTACTCAGCTGTGCACCAGGATTACAGTCTCAGAACAGAGGAGCGTTGGAACCAGGTAAACGCACAGTATGACCGGATCGCGGCAAATCCCACGCCGGAGGCAGCCCAGGCAGAAATGGTATGGGTGGAGATCCCGGTATGGAGGCTGAAAAACGGCCAGAAGACGGCTGGCACAGATAAGGTTCAGGTCCTCAGCAGCATCGCGGACGAGGTGAAGGCCATTTTTACAGAGATCTACAATGGACCGGAGCAGTTCCCCATCCAGAGCATCGGCGCTTACAGCTGGCGCGGCAACGGGCTGGGCAGCTATCACAGCGCGGGAATGGCCATCGACATCAATCCGGACCAGAATCCCCAGGTGCGGATGGACGGCACGGTCCTGGTGGGAAATAAATGGGAGCCTGGCGTAAACCCGTATTCCATCGGCCGTGACAGCGATGTGGTAAAGGCATTTGGAAAATATGGATGGACATGGGGAGCTATGTTTTCCACCAAGGATTATATGCACTTTGAGTGGTAAGAGCGAAAACTTCCGGCGGGAGGCAGATAAATTTCTGCCTCCGCTTTTTTATTGTATATTCCTCCCCATGTCCGCCTATAATAGCGTATAAGACCAGGAAGGAAAAGGAAGAAGAGCATGAGATTTCGCAGGCATGAGATTTATTACTATAATACAAAGGCCGGGTTTGAGACGGAAAAGTTTGCGGGCCGTCTTCTGATGATGATCCTGGAGGGAATGCAGGAAAAAAGGAAAACAGAGATCCTGTTTCTGTGCATCGGGACGGACCGGTCCACCGGCGACAGCCTGGGACCTCTGATCGGATATAAATTGAAGGAAAATGGCATGAGAAACGCCAGGGTCCTGGGAACGCTGGAGGAGCCGATCCATGCCATGAACCTGGAGCCGTGTATGGAGCAGCTGCGTGAAAAATGCCCCGACGCCCTGGTGGTGGCTGTGGACGCGTCGGTGGGCAGCGCGGATCATGTGGGCTATGTGACCCTGGGACGGGGGCCCCTAAAGCCCGGGCTGGGCGTCAGTAAGGACCTGGATGCGGTAGGGGATCTTTTCATCACCGGTATCGTAGGCTCTGTGAGGAACGGGGACCCGCTGATGCTCCAGAGCGTCCGGCTGTCTGTGGTCATGCGTCTGGCAGACTGCATCAGCCGCAGCATCTGCCTGGGCATGAATCTTCTGGGAAAACGTGTCGAAAACTTTTTCGGACAGCCGGCCCCGTTTTGACAGGTTTTGCAAAAGGCCCATGGTATACTTCCACCTGAATCATAAGGGGAAGACCGGAGGACAGGCCCGGCCTTCCCGTGGAAGAATATAGCGAGGTGAGACCATGGGAGACTTATACAATCCGTTTCCAAAACTGCCGAAAAATATCCGCCAGATCGGAGATCCGGACCAGGTGATCCGTTTTTATATGGAGGATTATGTCAATACATACTTAAAACGCCTGTACCCGTCTGGGAGCCAGACGCTGCGGGTGGGACTTTTGCTGGGAAGCGTGGAACAGTACGACGGGACTCCGTATGTGTTTGTGGACGGGGCCATGGAGATGGAGGATGTGGAGACCGACGGGGAAAAGATCGTCTTTACAGAAAGCGGATGGAAAAAGGCGTACCAGGCCATGGAGGAAGCGTTTCCCAAGCGCACGATCCAGGGGTGGTTTCTCTGCGGAGGGCCCGGAAGCCAGTTAAGCCCGCTGAATTACTGGAAGCAACACTGCCAGTATTTTGCAGGAAAGAACCAGCTCATGTATCTGAACCATGGCCTGGAGGGCGAGGAGGTCATCTATGTGACCTCAGAGGACGGATTTTACCGTCTGAAGGGCCACTGTGTATATTATGAACGGAACCAGATGATGCAGGATTACATGATCACCAGAAAGGACGTCCGCCGGGTAGAGACAGGCTCCCATGAGAAGGTGATCCGGGATTTCCGCCAGCGGATGGTGGTAAAAAAGGAACAGGCGGATATGGAGAGCCATAAGACCAGCGCCCTGGGAATGCTGTGCGGTGCCCTTTCGGTGGCCGTCCTGGCCGGAGGCGTGGTCATGGTCAATAATTATTCAAAAATGCGGGAAATGGAAAGCGTCCTTACCTCGGTGCTTCCCGCCGGTATCACGGACTGGGACGAGTACCGGAAGGAAAAGGCCAAGGAGCCGGATTTTGTGATCGAGGAAATGACCGGGAGCGTGTATCCCACAGAGGCTTTGCCGGGAGAGACCGGGGAGACCTATGAGGGCGAGACCATGGCAGAAACGCCTCCTGCCAAAGAAGGCTCCTCCGTAGAGGAGAGCGGGGCTCTGGCAGATTCCGATCTTGTTGAAGAGGCTGTGCAGGAAACGGCTTCTTCGGACTCCTCTGCCCCGGAATCGGCTCTGTCTTCTCCGGAAGCGCCCCAGAGGCTGACTGGAATGGACAAGGAGGCACATCCGTCCGGCAGTCCGGAGACAGCCCCGGCTTCAGAGACAGCTCCGTCCGCAGAAGCCCCCACAGAATCCGGCCAGGGAGACGCTTCCTCTGGGGACTGTCCTGCCATCGACTTTGAAGCTGCCAGGGCCAACGGATATGAGATCTACCAGGTGGGGGAGGGAGAGACGCTTTATGGGATCTGCTTCAAAGAATATGGCACCCTGAGCCGTCTTTCGGAGCTCTGCCGCCTCAACGGCCTGGAGGATGAGAACCGGATCCTGGCGGGGCAGAAGCTGATCCTGCCGTCAAAGGAGTGACTGGAGAAGGAATAATTTAAGAAAGAATTTAATGCGAATCTCCCCGAAATGGTGTATACTAAAAATATATGGGCATTTCCGGGAGATTTAATATATGAATGATATGGGTTTTATGGACAGAGAATCAAAAAAACGGCAGCTCCGCAGAAACATTGTCCAGCCGCCGCAGGAGGAACGCCCGTCCCGGTATGAAGAGGAGTACAGCGAAGAGGTGATCCGCCAGGTCCATCGGGAAAGGCGGAAAAAGCGGATCCTGACGACGGTCATGACAGTCCTGTTTCTTGCAGTGACCGGTTTTTGTTTCTATAAATATCAGAGCGAGTATGAGTATACCGGCTACGATGTGGCCTGGGAGAGACCGATGCGCTATACGGGCGCTGAAAACAGTGCAGAAAACGCCCCGGAGGCCGGAGAAAACGGAACACCGGAAAATGGGGATCCGGAGGCGGCCAACGCCCCGGAAGGGGCTGGGGAGGATGATGGCCAGCCGCCCCAGATCACACCCAGTAAGAGCGTCAGCGAAAGCGGATTTGTGAAATATGCGTATTTTGGCGAGAATATGATCCGCTATACCAAGGACGGAGCTTCTTATATTGACGGAGCGGGAAAGACCGTCTGGACCCAGAGCTTTGAGATGAAGACTCCGGTCATCAACGTCAACGGAGACTATGCGGTGATCGCAGATCAGCAGGGAAACCAGCTCTATATATGCAGCACGGCCGGCTGTACCGGCGTTGCCAAGACCCAGCTTCCCATTACAAAGGCGGCTGTGTCCTCCCGGGGGATCACGGCGGCTGTGGTGGAGGACAGCTCGGCGTGCTACATCTTCTATTTTAAAAAGGATGGGGAAGAGCTGGGCATCAATATCAAAATGCTTTTGTCGGGAGACGGCTATCCAGTGGATATCGCCCTGTCGCCGGATGGAAAGCAGATCGTCATGTCGGTCATGTACATGAAAAACGGGACTTTAAAAAATAAAGTCGTTTTTTATGATTTCTCAGAAATCGGAAAAAACGTGAATAATCGTTTTATCGGAGGCTTTGAAGAGGAATTTGATGATAAAATGGCGGCACGGGTCGTTTACCTGAACCAGGAAACGGTCTGCGCGTTTTCGGACAAGGGGCTGACCTTTATTTCAGTGAAAAACGTGATCCCGGACAGTACGGTGGTGACGGTCCCGGTGGAGGAGGAGATCAAAAGCATCTTTTACTCGGACAAGTACGCCGGAGTCGTGGTGGAGAACGGGTCCGGCAACCCCAGCCGCCTGGATGTGTATACGACTGATGGAAAGCTGGCCGGGACCGTGGACTTTGACTACGATTATGCCGGAGTTGAAATTGACGGCGACCGGGTTATCCTGTATAATGAGGAATCGTGCAGGGTATACAGCCTGGACGGCCATCTGAAATTCCAGGGCCAGTTCGATTTTTCCGTTTCCTGTGTGCGCTCGGGGAAAAACCATGGAAATTCCCTGATCGTGGCCGGGAGCGAGGTAATGAAAGAGATAAAATTAAAATGATATCAGGGTCAAAAGGTCAATAAATCCGACGCAAGCCTGCTTGCGGGAGGATGTTTGAACTTGAGACCCGCCAAAACACCGAAAAGCAGCCATTTTTCATAGAAAAATGAGCGGATTTGAGGGTTTTGAGGATTGCGGGAGCACATAGTGCGGAGCAATCCGATATCAGAGGGGTCAAAAAGCTTTTGACCCTAACATCAATAAAACAAATGTAAAAACAAGCACAGTTCTTAGGAGGAAGAGACATGAAAGCAATCGATGCACTGTCCGTCAATTCTATCAGAGTTTTAGCCGCTGATGCGATCCAGAAGGCCAATTCCGGCCATCCGGGCCTGCCCCTGGGAAGCGCTCCCATGGCATATGAGCTCTGGGCCAATCACATGAATCACAATCCGGCCAACCCCAAATGGGAGAACCGGGACCGCTTCATCCTTTCCGGCGGCCATGGCTCCATGCTTTTGTATTCCCTTTTACACCTGTTCGGATACGGGCTTACCAAGGAGGATATCATGAATTTCCGCCAGCTGGGCTCTCTGACGCCGGGACATCCCGAGTACGGCCACACCGTCGGCGTGGAAGCGACCACAGGCCCTCTGGGCGCGGGAATGGGCATGGCAGTGGGTATGGCCCTGGCTGAAAAGCATCTGGCTGCCGTATTTAATAAGGAAAATTATCCGGTGGTGGATCACTACACCTATGTGCTGGGCGGCGACGGCTGCATGATGGAGGGGATCTCCTCCGAGGCGTTCTCCCTGGCCGGGACCATGGGCCTTTCCAAGCTCATCGTTCTTTATGACTCCAACCGGATCTCCATTGAGGGAAGCACAGACCTGGCCTTCAGGGAGAACGTGGAGGAGCGCATGAAGGCCTTCGGCTTCCAGACCATCACCGTAGAGGACGGCACCAACTTAGACGCCATCGGTCTGGCCATCGAGGCGGCAAAGGCAGATACGGAACGTCCGTCCTTCATCACCATTAAAACAGAGATCGGTTACGGCTGTCCGGCCAAGCAGGGCAAGGCCAGCGCCCACGGCGAGCCTCTGGGCGTGGACAATGTAAAGGCCATGCGGGAGACCCTGGGCTGGCCCTATGAGGAGCCGTTCTTCGTACCGGACGAGGTATATGCCCACTTTGCAAAGCTGGCAGAGGAAAAGGCAGAGACAGAGGCAGCCTGGAACGTGATGTTTGCAGCCTACTGCCAGGAATATCCGGAGATGGAAGCGCTCTGGGAGAAGTACCACAGCGGAGTGGATGCGGATTCTCTTATGAACAATGAAAAATTATGGCTGGAGCAGGAAAAGCCGGAGGCCACCAGATCCTTATCCGGAAAGATGATCAATCTCCTGAAGGATGAGATCCCGGGCATGATCGGCGGATCCGCGGACCTGGGTCCCTCCAATAAAACGGAGATGAAGGGCGAGGGCGATTTCTCCGCAGAGAACTCGGCAGGAAGAAACATCCATTTTGGCGTGAGAGAGCTGGCCATGGCCGCCATCGGAAACGGTATCATGCTCCACGGCGGTTTACGGGCCTATGTCGCCACGTTCTTTGTATTCAGTGACTATGTGAAGCCCATGGCGAGACTTTCTGCTCTTATGGGCGTTCCGCTGACCTTTGTACTGACCCATGACAGCATCGGCGTCGGCGAGGATGGACCAACCCATGAGCCCATCGAGCAGCTGGCCATGCTGCGGGCCATGCCCAACCTGCGGGTATTCCGCCCCTGCGATGCAATGGAGACATCTGCCGCATGGCTGACCGCCGCATCCTCTGAGAAGACGCCCACAGCTCTGGTGCTCACAAGACAGAACCTGGCTCCCATCACGGGCAGCAGCAGGGAGGCCTTAAAGGGCGGCTATGTGATCGACGACTGCGAGGGCACGCCGGAGGTGATCCTCATTGCCAGCGGCTCCGAGGTGGAGCTGGCAGTGAAGGCCAAGGCAGAGCTGGAGGCAGAAGGAACGAAGGTACGCGTGGTTTCCATGCCGTGTATGGAGCTTTTCGAGGAGCAGAGCGCAGAGTACAGGGAGACAGTCCTTCCGAGGGCCGTAAGAAAGAGAGTCGCCATCGAAGCGCTTTCCGATTTCGGATGGGGAAAATATGTGGGCCTGGACGGAGCGTATGTATGCATGAAGAGCTTCGGAGCCAGCGCTCCGGCAGCAAAGCTGTTTGAAAAATTTGGTTTTACGGTAGAGAACGTGGTCAATACTGTAAAAGCGCTGTAATACAGAGTATGGGACCGGGGCCGGATGATGTGGAAATCCGGTCCCGGAATCTTTTTATGGAAGGAACAGAAAAAACATGGAAAAAGGCCGCAGGAGCGGGAGGAAGGAATGCGGGCGGCCAGGAGAAAGGGAGGATCAGTCATGAGCCGGAAATGCATTGGAATCGATATCGGAGGCACGACCGTAAAGCTCGGTATGTTTGAGCAGGACGGAACGCTCCTGGAGAAGTGGGAGATCCCCACGAGAAAGGAAAACGGAGGGGCACATATCCTGGAGGATATTGCGGCGGCCATAAAGAAAAAGGCAGCGGAAAGGGGACTTTCGACGGCAGATTTTGAAGGAGCCGGCATGGGACTTCCGGGGCCGGTCCTGGAGGACGGCCACGTGGAATTCTGCGTGAACCTGGGCTGGAAGGCTATGAATCCCCAGAAGATCCTAAGCGGCCTTCTGGACGGGATGCCGGTAAAGAGCGCCAATGATGCCAATGTGGCTGCCCTGGGTGAGCTGTGGCAGGGAGGCGGCCGCGGCTATAAAAATATGGTCATGATCACCCTGGGAACGGGCGTCGGCGGCGGTATTATCCTCAATGAAAAGATCTGGTCCGGTATGCAGGGCGTCGGCGGCGAGATCGGCCATATCCATGTGATCGAGGGAGAGACAGAGCAGTGCAACTGCGGCGGATACGGATGTCTGGAGCAGGCAGCTTCGGCCACGGGAATCGCCCGTCTGGCCAGGAAACTCCTGGAGGCAGATCCGGCACGGCCCTCATCTCTGCGGGAAGTGAAAAATCTGTCGGCTAAGAGCGTGCTGGACGCAGCCAGGGCAGGGGATCCTCTGGCCCTGGAGTCAGTGGAGACCTCCTGCCGGTATCTGGGCTGGGCCATGGCCGGGATCACCATGGTGGTGGATCCGGAGGCTTATCTGATCGGGGGCGGCGTTTCCAGGGCTGGGACCTTTCTGACCGAAAAGATCCAGAGATACCACGACCAGTTATCGCCCATGGCCACAAAGAAGGCAAAGGTTCTCCTGGCTACACTGGGAAACGATGCGGGGATCTATGGGGCTGCGAAGCTGGTATTGGGATAAAATGAGGAGACCCCGGCTGCGACAGCCGGGGCAATTATGAAAAATCTATGTGCAATTTGTCATATTGGCGATGAGAAATAAATTTTTTCTATGCAATTAGTATAAAAAATATATGTGAACAAAATATGAATAAATTGTAAATAGATTATGAAACTATTGTAAGTGGCTTTTGTAAGTTTTGTTCACGGGGTGCTGCTGGGAAAAATGCATAGAAAGAATGTTACGAATATTACTTTTTTATTACATTTTTACATTTTTCATACGTTTTCTTACGTCTTTTCCAATCTGTTGAAATCATGGAAATTTTATACTATAATCCAGATATAAAGAAGAAAAAAATCGTGAAATCAGATAAAAGGAGGACATCATATGAGAAAGAGAAATGTAAAGGGATTATTATTCGCAGCAGCTTTTATGATCGCAGGTACCCAGCTGACGAGCATTGAGGCCCTGGCCAGAGACTGGGACGATAAGTGGGAAGATAAATGGGAAGACAAGTGGGAAGACCGCTGGGATGATGACGACGATGACGATGATGACCGTTGGGATGACGACGACCGCTGGGATGACGATGACCGTTGGGATGATGACGACTGGGACGATGATGATGACGACCGCTGGCCGGGCAATGGCCATCACCATGGCCATCAGAACGGAAACGGCCATCATAACGGGCACCACAATGGAAACAACAATGGAAACGGAAACAACAATGACCAGGAGAAAAAAGGCGGCTGGGTCAATGTAGTATATTTCTGCGAGGAAGACAATACCGTGTGGGCCCCCGGAGAGATCTGGGCCAAGGGTCTTGTGAACGGAAAAGGAAATGTGAACTCCAGTGAAATGACCACAGTGCCCGAGGGCTATAAGCTGAGGGTCGTGGGCGATTACTACTATAACGGCGGCGATGAGCTCCGGGTGGAGGTCATTAAGGAGAAGACCCAGGGCGGAAGAGTCAACGTGGTATATTACTGTGAGGAGGACAACACCGTGTGGGCCCCCGGAGAGATCTGGGCCAAGGGCCTTGTGAATGGAAAAGGAAATGTAAACTCCAGTGAAATGACCACAGTACCCAAGGGCTATCACCTGAAGGTCGTTGGAGATTACTATTACGACGGCGGCAACGAGCTGCGTGTCCGTATCGTAAAGGACGACACCAAGACCGGCGGCTGGGTCAATGTGGTATACTACTGTAAGGAAGACAATACGGTATGGGCGCCCGGACAGATCTGGGCCGAAGGCCTTGTGGACGGCAAGGGCACCATCAACTGTACAGAGATGACGACGGTTCCGGCGGGCTACCGCTTAAAGATCGTGGGCGATTATTATTACGATGGCACCGGCGATTTCCGGGTACAGATCGTGAAAAAGTAACAGTTCAAAAAACTAGATAAATATCCGGGGGCATGTCTGATTATGCCCCCGTTTTGCTTTGTTTTTTGTACAAATTCCCGGGTGTACGGTTTTTGCCCTGTGTGCTATACTTAAGAAAGAACTGGAATGTGACCATGAAATCATTGGAAAGGACGAAGACCATTTATGATAAATACCGAAAAGCAGAAGACGCTGGTCATCGGACACAGGAACCCGGACACGGATTCCATCTGCTCTGCCATCTGCTACGCCAGTCTGAAGCGGAAGCTGACAGGGAAGGACTATGAACCGTGCCGCGCTGGAAATGTGAATCCGGAGACGCAGTTTGTACTGGATTTTTTCCAGGTGGAAGCGCCCCGTCTGGTGGAAAGCGTGAAGACCCAGGTAAAGGATATCGAGATCCGCAAGACCAAAGGCGTGGACCGGGGCATCTCCCTGAAGACCGCATGGAGCCTCATGCAGGAAAACAATGTGGTGACGATCCCCTGCGTCACAGAGGAAGGCGTTTTAGAGGGCGTCATCACCATCGGAGATATCACCAAATCCTACATGAACCTGTATGACAGCAGTATCATTTCCAAGGCCAATACCAAGTATTCCAACATCCTGGATACCTTGGAGGGCAGCATTGTGGTGGGAGACGCGGAGGCATATTTTGATAAGGGAAAGGTCCTGATCGCCGCCGCAAATCCGGATCTGATGGAGAATTATATTGAAAAGCATGACCTGGTGATCCTGGGAAACCGGTACGAGTCCCAGCTCTGCGCCATTGAGATGGAGGCAGGCTGCATCATTGTCTGCGAGGGCGCGGGTGTTTCCCTGACCATCCGGAAGCTGGCCCAGGAACGGGGCTGCACGGTGATCACCACGCCCTATGATACATATACCACGGCAAGACTGATCAACCAGTCCATGCCCATCAGCTATTTTATGACCATGGAAAATATCATCGGTTTCTCCGATGAGGACCCCATCGACGATATCCGGGACATCATGGCCAACAAGCGTCACCGTGATTTCCCGATCCTGGATTCTGACGGAAAATATCTGGGCATGATCTCCCGCCGGAACCTGCTGGGAGCCAAGGGAAAACATATCATCCTGGTGGATCACAACGAGCGGACCCAGGCCGTCGAGGGCATTGAGACGGCGGATATCCGGGAGATCATCGACCATCACCGTCTTGGAACGGTGCAGACCATGTCTCCGGTATTTTTCAGAAACCAGCCTCTGGGCTGTACGGCTACCATCATTTACCAGATGTACCAGGAAAATAACGTGAAGATCGATAAGACCACAGCGGGACTTTTATGCAGCGCCATTATTTCAGACACGCTGCTGTTCCGTTCCCCCACCTGTACAGCGGTGGATAAGGAGGCGGCCCTGGCTCTGGCAGAGATCGCGGGGATCCATGCTGAGGAGTATGCAAAAAAGATGTTTGCGGCTGGCAGCAATCTGAAGGGGAAATCGGACGAGGACATTTTCTATCAGGACTTCAAGCGGTTCACGGTGGGAAATTCTGTGTTCGGGATCGGCCAGATCACCTCTCTGGATTCAGAGGAGCTGGAGAATCTGAAGCCCCGGATGCTGGCTTATACGGAGAAGGCCAGAGAGCAGCATGACGCGGATATGATGTTCTTCATGCTGACCAATATCCTGACAGAGTCCACGGACCTGATCTGCGTGGGCCAGGGAGCCGAGCAGCTTGTTTCCACAGCCTTCCATATGGCAGATGAGTATGGCTCTGGAGACGAGGAGATGGAAGAGATGGACGGCATCGTCAGCCTTCCGGGCGTGGTTTCCAGAAAGAAGCAGCTGGCCCCCCAGATCATGATGGCGCTGCAGCAGTAAGCGGCGGGAGCTGGAGGAATTTTATGGGAAAAAGACAGTTTAAGCCAGGGAACATGCTGTACCCCGTTCCCGCGGTCATGGTCTCTGTGGCCGATAAAGAGGGAAACGCCAATATCATCACCGTGGCCTGGGCGGGAACGGTGTGCACCAATCCGCCGATGCTGACCATCAGCATCCGGCCGGAGCGGTATTCCTACCATATGATCCGGGAGACCGGGGAGTTTGTGGTAAACCTGACCACAGAGGAGCTGGCCCGGGCTACGGACTACTGCGGCGTCCGGTCGGGCCGGGATACGGATAAATGGGCAGATATGGGGCTCACGAAGGAAAAAGCCAGCAAGGTGTCAGTGCCGCTGATCCGGGAATGTCCGGTGAACCTGGAGTGCCGGGTGGTGCGGGTGGATGAGCTGGGAAGCCATCATATGTTTCTGGCCCAGGTGGTGGCGGTGGATGTGGATGAAGCCTATATGGATGAAAAGGACACCTTCCACCTGTCAGCGGCCAGGCCCATGGCCTACTCCCACGGGCGGTATTACGGCCTGGGGGAATGCCTGGGAACCTTTGGATATAGTGTGAAGAAGACGGCTGAAAAGCGCGGATCCGGGAAGGGGAAGGCTGCGCCGGAAGCAGGAAATAGTTCCGGAAGGCGGAAGGATGGGGCCGGTCTGGGAAAGGACGCCGGAAAACGGCAGACCGGGGGAGGTCCCGGGAGGATCCCTGGAAGGAACAGGACCGGGAGCGGTCTGGGAGAGCTTACCGGGAGGCAGAGGCCTGGGGACAGACCAGGAAGGGGCGCTGGGAGACAGAGGCCCGGGACCCGGCAGGGAAAGGCCGTTGGCCGTCCCCAGTCCGGCCCTCCCGGTATAAGAAAGTAAGAGAAGGCTGGTGAAAAGAGGGGCTGCTGTAAAAGGAAAGCGGGACAGCTTTCTCTTTGCAGCAACCCTTTTTGGAAAAAACATATTGACAAAATTCTATATGAAATTCATAATGCAAACATAGAAAAAAATCTATATGTAAAAGGGGATATGTAAATTTGGACTATACAGAATATGCCAGGCTGTTTAAAGCTCTTTCAGATCCCAAGCGGCTGAAGATCGTCCACATGCTGGCAGGAGGCGAGCTCTGTGCCTGTAAGATTCTGGAGGAATTTCATATTACGCAGCCGACTCTGTCCCACGATATGAAGCTTTTGACCGACGCGGGGCTTGTGATCCCGCGGCGGGAGGGAAAATGGACCCATTATTCCCTGAATAAGACCAGAGTGGGAGAGATCTGCCGGGCGGCGGAGGGGCTGATGATCCCGGAGGCGGGGACAAGGGTCTGCGGCTGCGGGAAGGAAGAGAGAAAAAAGGAGGACATGGAAAAAATGGAAACTGTGAATACAAAGCTGTACGTTCTGACCGGCTTTCTGGGCTCTGGAAAGACCACGGCGTTATTAAAGCTTCTGGAGAGACTGAAGGGCAGCCGGATCGGGGTCATCCAGAATGAATTCGGGAAGCTGGGGATCGATGGAACGATCCTGCGGAATGACGATATCCAGATGGTGGAGATCAACCGGGGCTCTATTTTCTGCACCTGCCAGAAGCTAAATTTTGTCAAGGCCCTGGCGGACATGGCCCAGCAGGATTTCGACTATCTTTTTGTGGAAAGCTCCGGCTGGGGAGATCCCTCCAATGTCCAGGAGATCCTGGATGCGGCGCGGATCGCTTCGGAAAAGGAATACGATTTTAAGGGCGTGATCTGCTTTGTGGATGCGGTGAACTTCCTGGAACAGGTTAAGGATGAGGAGACGGCCTTCCGCCAGCTGAAGCACTGCAACCTGGCGGTTATTACAAAAACAGATCTGGCGGATACGGGTCTGATGGAGCAGGTGGCAGAAAAGATCCGGGAGATCAATCCGGTATGCGAGATCATCGAGAGCGTCAATGGGGAAATGGACCATTCCTTTTTACAGAAGGATCTGAGGATCTTCCAGTGGGCTGAAAACGAGGAGACCACCAACTCAGTGGAAACAAAGCCCAAGTCCCTGTTCATGGAATATGAGGGCCAGGTGGGAAAAGAAAAGCTCCACAAATTTTTAGCAGCGGTGGCTCCGGATGTACACCGGATCAAGGGCTTCTGTGATCTTGAAGAAACGGGCTGGACCCAGGTGGACGTGGTTGGCTCCCTGATCGACTATAAAGCGTGCGGGGCCTTTGAACGGTCCCAGCTGGTGTTTATTTCAAAGATCGGTCCCATGGTCATAAAAAGGATCTTCTCCGCCTGGGAGGAGCATGTGGGCAGCGAGATGAAGCTTAAGAATTAAAGGAGGATAACATGGTCATAAAGGTGATCGGTATGGGATGTGAAAACTGCGATAAGCTGTATGAAAATGTGATGGAGGCCGTAAAGGAGACTGGCAGCGATGCAGTGGTGGAAAAGGTCGGAGACTTGATGGAGATCGTGAAGCTGGGCGTCATGGCGGCACCGTCGCTGATGATCGATGGTAAGCTGGTGATTGCGGGACGGACGGCAAAGACATCGGAGATTGTCCGTCTGCTGAAGAAATGATGGAGGCAGGAAAGGGGCTGTGGAGCCTGATCCAGGACCAGATCCTCGGCATGAAATGGCTGAAGGACGCGGTGGGAGCGGGCCTTACGGCCATGGGAACCGATATTTCCTCCAGACTTGGCGGCAGCGTACATTTTTTTATCTATGATATCATTAAGATCACGATCTTATTATGCACGCTGATCTTTGTGATCTCTTATATCCAGAGCTATTTTCCGCCGGAGCGCAGCAAAAGGATCCTGGGCCGGTTCCATGGGCTGGGAGCCAGGATCGCGGCGGCCCTTCTGGGAACGGTGACCCCGTTCTGCTCCTGCTCCTCCATCCCCCTGTTCATGGGATTTACGGGGGCGGGCCTCCCTTTGGGCGTGACCTTTTCCTTCCTGATCTCCTCCCCCATGGTGGATCTGGGGAGCCTGGTGCTCCTGACGAGTATTTTCGGTGTGAAGATCGCAGCCGTATACGTTCTTCTGGGACTTTTTGTGGCGGTCCTTGGGGGAACGCTGATCGAAAAGCTGCACATGGAGACGCAGGTGGAGGAATTTATCCGGATGGCGGGCCGGGTGGACCTTGAAGGCCCGGCGCTTACGGTCCGGGACCGGCTGGTCTATGCCAGGGAACAGGTGGAGTCCACCTTCCGGAAGGTATTTCCATATATCCTCGCAGGCGTGGGGATCGGGGCTGTGATCCACAACTGGATCCCTGAGGCCTGGATCGAGACGGCCCTGGGAAGCGGGAATCCCTTTGGAGTCGTTCTGGCCGTTCTGGTGGGCGTCCCCATGTACGCGGATATTTTCGGGACCATCCCGGTGGCGGAGGCACTTTTGGCCAAGGGAGCCCAGCTGGGAACCATCTTAAGCTTCATGATGGCAGTCACCACCTTGAGCCTCCCGTCCATGATCATGCTGGGAAAGGCGGTGAAGCCGCGGCTTTTGGGAACGTTTGCGGCAATCTGTACCGCCGGTATCATCTGTGTGGGATATATTTTTAATGCGTTCCAGTATCTCTTCATTTAGGGGAAGCGGGATCCGGAAGAATGTACCGGAGTGGAAAAGATCGGGGCGGGTGCGGCTTATATGGGCTGCACCCGCCCCTGTTTGAATGAATTGGCCTTCTGCTGTTATCTCTGACAGAAATCCAGGGTAACGGTGCCGTCCTCGTTGTAGATGACGGCGTCCTTGTCCATGGTCAGATTGTCAATGGCAGCCAGATATTCCTCTTTGGACTTAAAGTATGGTTTCGCCTCGGCGAGGACCTTCTTTGCCCTGGCGGCGTCGTTTTCCAGGAGCATGGAGGCAGCTACGGTCAGGCACTGGGCCGGATACAGGCAGCCGGCCTTCTTATCGGCCACATAGTAGTCCTTGCCGTGTCCGGTGCCGATGGAGCCGCTGGCATGGGGATGGATGGCCGGCATGATGGCGGAAACATCGCCCATATCGGTGCAGCCGGTTCCCCAGGCGCCGCGGGTCACCGTGCCGGGCCCGGTCACTGCTTCCATGGCCTCTGTCAGGATCTCCGTCATGTTGGTGTCGTTATTTAAGGGGAAGTAGCCCGGATGGTCGTCCAGCTCCACATTGCAGCCCAGAGAGGCGGCCGCTCCGGCCAGGGCCAGGTTTACCTTTTTGTTATAATCACGGATGCTGTCAAAGGAAGCGCCGCGCACATAAGATTCCACCTTGGCTGTCTCCGGGATGGCGTTTACGGCCGCTCCGCCCTCGGTGATGATGGGATGGAAACGGATGTGCTCGCCGTCCACAAAGGTCTCGCGGATGGCGTTGACCGCATTGAGTCCACAGGTGGCCGCATAAAGCGCATTTTTTCCGGCCTCCGGAGAACCGCCGGCATGGGAGGCCACGCCCTTGAAGGTGATATTTTTGGTGATACAGCCATTGCAGCCCTGGCCGACGGACAGGGTCTTTCCTTCGGGGAGTTTTCCGGAATGGATCATCATGGCCATGTCAACGCCGTCAAAGTAGCCTCTGGAAATGAATTCCACCTTTCCGCCGAAATACCGGATCACGCCCTGCTTCCGTAATTCCTCCCGGAAGCCCAGCTCGATCAGCTCCTCGGCCGGTACAGCCATGAAACGGATGGAGCCGCAGAGACCGTCCAGCGCGCCCGGCTCCTTCATGGCGGCGGCAACTCCCAGAAGGATGGCACACTGGGCGTTATGGCCGCAGGCATGGACCGCATGGGTCTCGGGATCTGCGTCCGGGTGGTTTCCAACGATCAGGGAATCCAGCTCTCCTAAGATGGCGATCTTCGGTCCGGGTCTTCCGGTGTCCAGATCGGCATAGAAGCCGGGGATGTTTCCGGCTTTGGTGAGGGTGTAGCCCAGGGCCTCAAAATGCTCCTCCATATATGCGGAGGTCTTCCACTCCCGGTATCCGGTCTCCGGGTTCTTCCAGATGTAGTCGGCGGTATCGTAGATCAGGGATTCATACTTTGCGACCATTTCCATTAACTGCTTTGCTTGTTCCATAAGAGTTTCTCCTTTCTGGGCTCCATGGAAACTGACAGGACCGCGGCCAGTTTCCATGCATGTTCGCTTCTTCTATTATAGCGCAGAATTGCGCCATAAGAAATCAGAAAATGAAAAAATTATCTGTCGGCTTTGGAAATGGACTGGAGCCGTATGCAATTACAGCTTGCCCAGCTTCATAATGGTAAGGGCCAGGCGTGAGCCGCAGGGGACCATGGTACTGATCTCAAGAAACTCCTCTGGAGAGCACATCATACCGCCAGTCGGCCCCATTCCGTCTATGGTAGGAGTTCCTTCTGCTGATACAAAGTTTCCGTCGCTGACGCCTCCGGGCTGGGATGTTAGCCATGGAATACCCAGCTCCCTGCTGGATTCTTTTACGGTTTTATGCAGTTTATCTGTGCCGTTTACCAGAGTCAGCGGCGGGCGGTTTAGGGTCAGCTCATAGCTTAACTGGATCCCCTCTATGTCCGGCTTGGAAAGGATCTGTTCCAGAGAGGATTTCAGGCGTTTCCACTCATCCATGGTATAGAATCTCATATCAGCATAAAAACTGGCGTCCTCTGGAACGATGATACGGTTTTGTCCACCGGAGATCGTCGTAACTGTAAAGGTCGTTCCGGTATCGTAGTTATTCAGTCCCCTTAACCGGGCAATTTTAAGGGCAAGCTCTTCAATGGCGTTTCTCCCGGCCTGGGGTTCATTTCCAGCGTGTACGGCTCTTCCATGGGCATGTACATGGATATAGGCGTTTCCTTTCCTCTGGGTAACGACGGCCATGCCTGGCCGGGAGCCCTCAGTTACCAGGCACCAGTCCGCATCTCGTCCTTCCTCGCGGATCCTGTCAAGAACAGATAAGCTTCCCTTTTCTTCATCACCGCTCATGAAAACCGTAATACCAGGAAGATCGGGAACATCCAGATCATGCAGGGCTTTCAGTGCATAAAGGCAGTTTACAAGACAGGCCTTCATATCAACAACACCATTTCCGTAAGCGCGGTCTCCTTCTATTTTAAAGCTCTCAATGCAGTCAGTTCCTCGGGCAAAAACGGAGTCCAGGTGACAGATTAATAACACTCTTGATCCATTTCCCTCTGACCGGGCGATCACACTGTTTCCGCAGTTGTCATTATAGAGTGTTTCTGTACTGTATCCAATTTTTTCAAATTCCCTTGCAAGCTTTTCTCCTACGGCGTCAATACCAGGTTTGAAATCAGAGCTTGTATTACAGTTTACCAGTTCCTTTAGAAGCTCCATCATATCAGATAGATGCAGTTGAAGATAGTCTTTGATTTGATTTGCCAGCATAAGATCATGACCTCCTTTTTTGGTTGCTTTTTTTCTCATCATCCAGACTCAGAATACCATATCCGGTAATGGCACAGATAAGAGCCATCAGAACACTGAAGAATCCAAAGAATGAGTATGGAAGGTACTCCAGGGTCGATACTCCTAAAACACCTGCACAGTAAGCACCAGCTGCGGACCAGGGGATAAGAGCCACTACACATGTACCACAGTCCTCTAAAGTACGGGAAAGATTGCGGGAGGCCAGCCCCATTTTTTTATAAGCATCTGCAAAAAGCTCACCTGGGATCAGAATAGTAAGAAAATCGCTTCCGGTGGTAATGGCCATCAGAATCGTAGAAGCCATGGTTGAAATGATCAGACCAGCACGATTTTTTACATACTCCAATAGTTTTTGAAGAATTACATCCAGGCAGCCAGATTTTGTGATAATGCCAGCGAAGGAAAATGCGCAGAGGATCATCCGGATCGTTTCCATCATACTATTGATTCCGCCGCGGTTTAAAAGCTTGGAGATTTCTGGAAGAATCTGACTCGTGTCAATTCCCCTGGCTGCAACCAGATCAAGAGAAAAGCCATTTACAGTAACATTTAAAAAATCCTGTATGGAAAATCCCTGGAAAACCACAGCGATAATTCCGGCAGACAAACTAGAAAGAAGCATGACAGGAATCGTGGGCTTCCGAGTGATGGAGCCGATCAGAATAATAATGACCGGAATAAAAAGGACCACCACGTTCAGATTGAAAATAGAAGAGATATTGTCCAGCATTCCCTCGATCGTTTCTGTACCGGTTAGAACTTCAGCATTTGTACGAAAGCCTAAAACGGCATAAATTGCAAGTGTTGCGAGCGAGGCGGGGAGGGTTGTATAAAACATGTGGCGTATATGGTCAAAAATGTTTGCACCAGCTGCCAGAGGGGCCAGATTTGTGGTATCTGACAGGGGAGACATTTTATCGCCAAAATACGAACCTCCTACAACGGCAGCAGCTGTGATAGGGAGAGGGATTCCCAGTCCCTGGGCGATTACGATCAAAACAACACCAATGGTGGCACATGAACCCCAGGAGGTTCCGGTACAGGTGGAGAGGATCGCGCAGATAATAAAGGCAGTTACAAAGAAAAACTTTGGATTTACGATCTGGATCCCATAATAGATCAGCATGGGAATGGTTCCGGACAACATCCAGGTACCGACCACGATGCCAACAGCTATTAAGATCAGAATGGCAGGCATTGCCTTCGCGATTTTTTCAGAGACGCCTTCAATCATATCATCCCAGGTTAGTCCGACGCGCCATGCAATAAAGGCGGCAATGGAGGAGGATATGATCAGGAGGGTTTCAATCGGAGCTCCGTAGATTCCGCGGCCAACCAATAGAATAAAAAACATGGAAACAATGGGAGTGACTGCTTCAGTAAAAGTAGGCTTACGAATGGATTTCATAGGAATCCCCCTTTCAGAAAAAAATGTAAATTATACAATGCGCATTGCTTTTGAATATATATTTATGATATACTGGTACAAATTTAAAATCAAATGCAAAAAATACAGGCTGTTATAGTACAGATTCGGAGGGCATATGTACAAATACGAAAGCATTGCGGAACAGATCCGGGAAAATATTCAGAGTAAAACATTGCTTCCAAACCAGCAGCTCCCTTCTTTAAGAGAAATGGCAGATGCGTTTTCTACAAGCGTAGGGACAGTGAAAGAGGCATATGACTATCTGGAACGGGAAAATTTTATATATTCAGTTCCGAAGCGGGGATTTTTTGTTTTGGGAGGGAAACTTCTGCCCACATCTTCGCAGATGCTGGTCGATTTCTATTCGGGTGCGCCGGATATCCGGTATATTCCGTACCAGGATTTTAAAAAATGCATCAACAAGGCAACAAATCTGTATTATAAGCGGCTGTTTTCGTATTCAGATACGAAGGGAATACCAGAGCTCATATCAGCCCTTCAGAGGCACTTGATGGAGTACCAGATTTACACAAAAAAGGAAAATATTGTGGTTGTCTCCGGTTCCCAGCAGGTATTGGATATCCTGTGCAGGATGCCGTTTCCCAATGGAAAGCAGACAGTCCTAGTGGAGCAGCCGGCGTATTATGGAATGATAAAGAATCTGGAGATCACACAAACCCCCAGAGTAGGGATTATGAGGGGGCCTGGCGGGATCGATTTTGATGAATTGGGAAAACAGTTCCAATATGGGAATATTAAGTTTTTTTATACAGTATCCAGATATCATAATCCGACAGGGCAAAGCTATACGAAAAAGGAGAGAGAGGAGCTTGTGCGCCTGGCAGATAAATATAATGTATATATTGTTGAGGATGATATAGCCGCTGATTTTGAGACTGACACAAAGAGAGATCCTGTCTATTTTTCGGATATCTATGATAAGGTGATCTATATAAAAAGTTTTTCTAAAATATTGATGCCGGGACTACGCTTGGCAGCAGTGGTCCTTCCTCCCCTTCTGTTAAATGTATTTCTGGACTATAAACAGTGGACAGATACATACAGTGCGATTCTTTCCCAGGGGGCACTTACGATTTTTCTGGAGAGCGGTATGTACCAGAAAAACAGGAAAGAGATCAGAAGAATTTATATGGATAGAATGAAAAAGCTAAAGGACACGGCTGCGGGTATTGACACGGGAGGAGAGATTGCATGGGACATTCCAGATTCTGGATTTTTTGCCTGTCTGAGACTTAAACAGGGGATTCCCTTTGAACGGGTCCAGCCGGATTTTTACAAAAATAATATCCGGATGATGGATACAAGGGGATTCTTTCTGGATGAATTTAAAAATGATAATTATTACAGACTGAGTCTGGGTCATGCCAATGAAGAGGAGATAGAGTCCGGTGTAAAGAAATTGACTGCAATTCTCTTAGGACAGGGGAAAAAGAGAAATCAATTTTTTATCAGAAATATTAATTGAGGCATCCGTCAGCAAACCGTAAGACTTTTTATGAAAAAGTAAATAGAAAATATCTGTAAAATATAATATAATTTAAATAGATAACAGACAATAAAGAAAACGATGACAGAATATATGCTGGAAGGGAGGCGTCTTATGAAGGGAATGCCATTGATATTTTTATCGGATATTATGAGGGAACAGATGGTACGGGAAAGTGCTCCCATGGTAACGAATATGGTGCTGAATTTTTTCCTTATTGCCATCGGAGCCATGGTGATCTTATATGGCGGAGGCTGGCTCCTGGATAAGATCGCCGAATGGCGGAAGAGGAGAAAAAACAGATAATAAAGAAATAAGAAGTGACCACGTTGGGGCTGTCTCAAAAGAGGCAGTCTCTTTTTGCACAGAATGACAAAACTACTAAAAAAGTCTGACCAAAATCCCTTTCTCTTTCGTATAGTAGATAGAAGATGATCATCTTTAGTAAAAATATAAGGACTTGTTTATGAAAAGCAACTTTGATTTTGAAACGCTGATTGACCAGCACAGCAGGCTTCTATGGTCAATTTCTTCCGGTATTCTTGGCGAATATGCTGCAAAGGAAGTAATCGAGGATATCCTGTCGGATGTATTTGCAGAGCTTTATCAGTTCCCTGAGCATTTTGATGAGAAGAGAGGAAGTCTGAAGACCTGGCTCTGTATGAGGACCCGCAGTCTAAGTCTCGATTATCTGAAAAAATCTTATATTAAGGATGTGAGCTGGTCACCTGATGAGAATGCTCAGGTACAGAATGGCTTCCGGGAAGCCGACCTGATATCCCTGGACAACATGGATCCGCTTGAGATTGTGATCCAACATGAAATGACAGAGAAAATTCTTGACTGCATCCATCAGCAGGAAAGTCCACTTCAGGATATCATGAGATTAAGATTCTTATATGAGTGTAAGCCTGTGGAAATCGCAGATGCCCTGAAACTGTCTGTGCGTCTTGTTTATCAGTTTATCCGAAAAGGCAAAAAAATCCTTATAAAGACATTAAAGGAGGAGCATCATGAGTAAAAACTGGCCTGGTGAGATTGAAGAAAAACTCATTCTGACCGATGATCCGCATCATAAAATCCCGTATTCAGGCTCTGATGGGATTAAAGAAAAATTCTATGCAAAAACAAAAAACAGGAAAAAGGTTCCTAAGAGGGTACTGATTCTTGCCGCCACCTTGCTGATTGCCAGTATAAGTGCTTTTGCCGGCAGAAATCTCTGGCATGTCACAAATCCCGGCACCTATGAAGGTGATTATCTGAAGGTGGAAGAGACAAAACATATAAGTTTCGATGAAAGTATCAATGATCCTACGGTAAATGAATCTGTCGCTTCTGCTGCTAATCCTGATGAGAGCCAGGCATCTGACGAGACCCAGGTATTTGACGACCGATATTTTCTGGCGCAGACAGCAAGGACCGTCCAGATTCTGTCATGCGGAAAAAATGATCTGAATGGTCGGGATATGACCATCCGGTATCAGACCAATGAAATCTACGAAAGAGCAGAAGCAGAAGTATCATTCCAGTTAGAGGAAAAGCCTGTAAATGTAAGATTTGACAGAGAATCCGGCTATTTGATCGGGATTTCTTACTGGCCCGGAGAGGCAATAGAGGACAAAGAGCAAATGTCAGAATCTGATGTGGTTTTTACTGCCATGGACTGGTATGAAAAGCTTCATTTTCCGCAGGGCTATCTCTATAATAATCTAACGAAGATGGATGACCATATGTGGTTTTTGGATTTCTCACGCCAGGTAGAGATTGAAGTGGAGGGCGAGAAGCTTTCTCTGTCAAATCCTTATGAAACAGTAAGACTTGGCATTGACCCCTGCAATGGTGCCCTGGTTTTGGCAAATGTTTTCTATATACCTCTTTTAGATGACCACGAAGAAGACATGAAAGTTCTAACGAAAGAGGAAGCAATGCGAATCGCCATCTGGTATTACGGCAAGCTTCGGGCTTATACCGATGCTGAGATCAAAGGCTTATTAGCTCATGCGGAGAATGCGGAAGAAAATCTTAAGAATATTACCATTTTTGCTGATGTCTGCATCGCCCTTCCCAGGTACGAAAGCCTTATGGATCCTGCTGGAGCGAGTGTATTGAAGGAGACAAATGCTGCAGGGGCAGAAGAAACAGATGCTGGAAGTACAGAAGAGACAGACAATACAGTCACTGTAAGAACAAACGATAAAATGCTAAGCTATCGTAATTCCAAGGTCTCCAGACTTGCATGGAAGGTTTCTTTTGAGAAGGTAAATAATCTTTTCACGGATCGATGTGATATAGCCGTGGATTTATACACCGGAGAAGTAATAGCCGTAGAAAGTACAAAGTAAAAAGTGCCCCTTTCTGTGCCCAAAATTAGTTTACCAATTTGGGACAAGTATTCAGTCAGATTTCTACGTCCCCATTGACTGAAAAAGAGCTGCCACACATGATGTGCGACAGCCCTTTTTTTATCTTCGGAAAATAAAAAGTATGAAATCGAATAATTTAATTAGTATTCCAGCTTCCACATGTATCTTCTCATGGTCAGTGGATGCTCACGAAGGATGGAGATTTCTTCTCCGAGAAGTCTGGTAAGACCTCCGATCATCAGTGGGTTGAAGTATTCAACTACGGATGCTGGTACATTGCTGCTTAAGCCGTAGTCTTTTGCGTCGATGAGGGTGTACTTTGCATGCATACGCTGTACAAAGGTGAGTGCACGGACGTCCATTGGACGGGTCGGGCCGTCGTTCATCATGAGTACGTAATGTGCATTTTCGTCTGCCATTTCAAATGGTCCGTGGAAGAATTCTCCTGAATGGAAGGTGGTTGCGTTTAACCACTGCATTTCCATCATCAGGAACATAGAGAATCCGTATGCGGTGTACTGGGTTGCTCCGGAGCTCATTACATAGAGAATTGGTGCATTGTAATTCTCTTCTGCAAATTTCTTTGCTACTGGACGGAACATTGGTACTGCTGCATTGATGAGGTCGGTGATTTTTGCAAGACCAACGTGCATATCATCGTAATGAGCATATCCTTCATATTCATTTAACAGTTCACATGCAAGTTCAAGTGCTCTTGCAGGCTTTTCCATCTTAGCGCCATATGACTCATAGAAGCCGTGAAGGATGCAGTATTCTGCTTCTACGTCTAATGGGGAGCCTGCTTTATTTGTAATAGAGATTACATGTGCTCCGAGTTTTCTAGCTAATTTGGTTGCAGCTACGGTTTCTGGAGTTCCACCACTTAATGAGCAGGTGATAACTACAGAGGTATTGTCAACAGCTGCTGGAGTTGAGTAATTGAAGTTGTTTGCTGTATAGATGCTGGTACGCAGTTTCTTTGCATTGTTCTCCAGGAAATACTTTGCTGGGAAAAGATCAGACATGGATGCTCCACATCCTACAAAGTATACGGTTTTAATTTCAGGCTGCTTGTTCTTAATAGCAGCAACGATTTCTTGGATAGACATATTATTCATTTCAGGTAACCTCCTTGTGTCTTTGCTTATATAAGATAATATATAACAACTGGTATAATCAGTCAATACAAATTTTATAAAAATTTATAAGATTTGACATGTTGTAATAATACATCTTCTTTTGTATAATAGCATTATAATTTTCACAGACAAGGAGAGTTTTCTATGAAACTGATTGAAGCTAATCAATTAGCAGGAATGAATATTCACTATCGTTACTTTTCTTTTGAATATTTTCTCGAGTCCCAGCTTAGGGCGGGATTTCAGAATATAGAGCTTTGGGCTGGGTCACCTCATTTCTTCTTAAGTAATCTGGAATATGATGATTGTCGTAAATTCAGTCGTATGGCCAGAGAACGTGGATTGAATATTAAAGTGATCACTCCGGAGAATTGCAGCGTTCCTTATCATTTTGCTGCTGCAGACCCTGACCTTTATCGCAGAAGTTTTGAATATTTCAAAAAAGGACTGGATGCCGGTGAAGAGCTCGGATGCCAGATCATGGCTGTTCATTCCGGCAGAGGAAATCTTGATCAGGATCGTGAGGAAGCATGGAAACGCGGCTGTGACATGCTTGCCCGTCTTGCTGAATATGCTAACGGTAAGGGAATCACACTTGCCATGGAATCCCTTCGTCCACAGGAAACAAACCTTGGTGTTACTCTTGCAGATGTAAAACGAATGATGGACGAGATCAATCATCCAAACTTCAAGGCTATGATCGACACCTGTGCAATGGGTGTATCCGGTGAAACTCCGGAGCAATGGTTTAACTGTCTTGGCGATGAAAATATCATTCATATGCATTTCATCGATGGAACACCATACGGACATCTGATCTGGGGAGATGGAAAGCACAATCTGGAGAACTGGCTGAAGACTCTGAAAAAGCACAATTATAAAGGCCTGCTGAGTCAGGAAATTACCGCAATTGAATATTGTTTCGATCCTGCTGCTGCTGATATCAGAAATTATCAGCAGTTCAAACCATTCATGGAGTAAATACCATGATAAAAGCTGTTTTATTTGATATGGATGGTCTGATGTTTGATACGGAACGTCTGACCTCTGATATCTGGATTTCAATCGGTCAAAAATATGGTTATCCTATTACCATGGAAATGATGAACCGAATGCGTGGTCTTCCTCTGCAGGGATATCTGAAAATTTTTTATGATGAACTGGGGGATGACTTTGATTATTGGAAATATAGAAAGATTCGTGAACAGGAAACGAACCTATATATCGATACGTACGGTGTTCCGGTCAAAAAAGGATTAAGAGAACTTCTGCAATGGTTAAAGGAAAATAACTATGCCGTTGTTCTTGCAACTTCCACACACCAGGATGCAGCCTGTAAACTATTACAAAAAGCAGATGTCTATCAATACTTTGATGCCTTTGTATTTGGTAATATGGTAGAAAAGGGAAAACCGAATGGAGAAATCTTTGAAACTGCTGCAAAGGCAGCCGGAATAAAGGTTGAGGAAGCGCTTGTTCTGGAAGACTCCTATGCAGGTGTGGAAGCCGGATGGCGAGCTGGGTGTCATGTAATCATGATTCCGGATATGCTACCTTGCCGTGATATAGAGCGCGAACGAATTGATGATTGTGCAGAATCATTATTAGAAATAATATCTTTTTTAAAAAATAACCGAGCAGAAGCACAATTATGCTCTGCGGGGGGGGAGAGAAAAAATGAGTAGACAAGCTAAAATTATTGCCATTGGAGATAACGTAGTTGACATGTATTTATCCCGGGGAAAAATGTACCCAGGCGGCCAGTGCCTGAACACCTGTGTATATTCTCAGATGAATGGTGGAAAAACTGCATATCTTGGAAAATTTGGAGATGATGCGGCTGCCATCCATAATTGCAAAGTTATTGACGAGATCGGTATTGACAACAGCCACTCCAGACATTATCACGGAGAGAACGGTGCAGCCCGGGTTACTCTGATCAATGGAGACCGCGTATTTTTAGGTTCCAACAAGGGAGGCGTTGCCAAAGAGCATCCTTTTGACTTTACGAAAGAGGATCTGGACTACATCAAAACCTTCGATCTTATTTATACCAATGGCAACAGCTATACACTGCAGGATCTCCCACTTCTGAAAGCAACCGGACTTCCAATTGCCTATGATTTTTCTGACAACTGGGATCAGGATACCCTTGCAGAGATTTGTCCTTATCTGCAGATAGCATTACTTTCCTGCTCTCATTTAAATGATGAAGAACGCACAGCTGCCATGAAAAAAGTAGCTTCTTATGGGGTTCGTCTTGTGATCGGAACTGTTGGTTCAAAGGGATCTTATGCTCTTTATGAAGATCATATTTCCTATGCCCAGGCACAGATGGCAGAAAATATCATGGATACCATGGGGGCGGGTGATTCCTATTTTTCAACCCTGCTCACTACACTTCTTCAGTATGATGGTTCTCTTTTTGCTGATGATAAGGAGGAAATGCAAAGACGCTTACAAATTGCCATGGAAAAAGGAGCGGCTTTTGCAGCAAAAGTCGTATGTATGGAGGGTGCATTTGGCTATTCGGCGCCAATTCCAAAGCAATAACTTTATATAAGATGAATTGTTCTGCTTTTTTTTCTGATGAGACTTGAAGAAAATCACCCACGGTGGTATTATAACAACATATGTAGTTATATAGAACAATATATACAAGAGGTAAAACATGAACAAAAACTCTATGATTCCACTGTATCAACAGCTGGCAGAGGAAATTAAAGAACAGATTGTATCTGGTAAGTTAATGCCCAGAGAGCGTATGTTGACTGAAAGTGAATTCAGTAAAGAATACGAACTTAGCCGTATTACCGTACGAAAAGCAATCGAATACCTTGTGGATGAAGGATATGTTGTCCGCAAACAGGGCATCGGTACCTTTGTTGCAGACAAAAAACTGCGCCGCGTGCTAAATAATCAGATCAACAGTTTTACCGAGATCAGTGAGCAAAGCGGTGGTATTGCCTCTGCGGATCTTGTTTCTGTGGAATGGATTACAGCGGACGGAAATGTAATAAAACGACTGGGTGTTGAAGACGGCTCACGAGTTCTAAAGATTGTTCGTGTACGTAATCATGATGGAGAACCCGTCATGATCGAGGAAAACTACTATCCGGAGACCATGTCTTTCCTTTTACAAGAAAATCTTTCCGGCTCTACCTATCGCGTTTTCCGTGATCGTGGAATTATCCCTAGTCATGCTACCAAAACCTTTGATATTTGTTATGCTACCAAAAATGAAGCAAAACTGCTCCATGTAAAGGAGCATCAGGCATTACTTCTGCAGAAAGATGTTGTATATGATCAGAATCAGGAACCTGTTCATTACACAAAAATGCTGATTAATTCCGAGCGCTACCAGACAACAGTATCTGTGTAAATGTTTCACCTATTTAAATAATCATGTGCATCAATAAGGGGCTGTCTCAAATCTAAAGAGGCAGTCCTTTTCTTTGTGTAAAATAACGAAAGGCCGACATCTTCAAAAATGTCGGCCTTCGGTATATAATTTAGGTGTGAAACAAAACAATATACCTCTAAATTATACCGAATATGGGACAGGTTATCAACTGTGTCTTCCAATTAATCAGGAAATCCAGATTCCTGCGGATGATCCGGTACGTTTACTTAGCGCAGTTGTTGAAAGGATGGATTTATCTGCGTTGTACTCTACTTATTCTGAAGAAGGTAGAAATCAGTATTCACCGTCGGTTCTTCTGAAAATCTGTATTCTGGGATATTCCAGAAAAGCAATCTCCTCCCGCGCCATCGAACAGGCCTGCCGGGAAAATATCAAATACATGTATCTTCTGAATGGTGAAAACCCGCCGGATCACAATACGATTGCCCGCTTCCGTTCAAAGCATCTTGCCGAATGTCAGGACCAGATTCTCGCGGAGATGACCAGGGTTCTTATGGACATGGGCGAGGTTTCCTTTGCGGAATCTGCAGTATTTATTGACGGTACAAAAATAGAATCCGTTGGAAACAAGTATAAATTCGTCTGGAAAAAATCCGCAGAAAAGAATCTGAACAGACTGCAGGATACTATGCGCAAAGAGCTCCCTGATATGCTGAAAAGTCTTGGCCTGAAACCGCGTGCAGGTGATGTGATCAAGGCAAAACATCTCAAAAAGGCAAGAAAACAGATATGTGCCTTGATGGAGAAGGAAGGGATCCAGAAGGTCAGCGGGACCGGAAAAAGGCAGTCTCTTCATCAGAAGACACTGAAAAAAATCGAAGACTGGATCGGACGCATTGAACGTTACACCAGCCAGATATATCTCTGCGGTGACCGTAGCAGCTACTGTAAAACGGACACAGAGGCAACTTTTATGCGTATGAAGGAAGATCATATGCTGAACGGACAGCTCAAACCCGGCTATAACGTGAACGTTGCAACTGTCAGTGAATATATTGTAGGCACATATGTATCTTCCGACAGAACCGATACAAAGACAACGATTCCTTTCATGGAAAAACTCATGAAGAGTTATACTGCCATAGAGCGCGTTGTATATGATTCCGGATATGAAAGTGAAGAGAATTACCGCTTCTTTGACGAACATCCTTCACTGGATCTTTATGTAAAGCCTGCGAATCATGAACAGAAAAAGAAGAAAAAGTATAGAACTGATATCAGCCGCAGAGAGAACATGGACTACAACGAAAAGGATGATACCTACACCTGTGCAGAAGGCAAAGTGCTTATAAAGACCGGTACCAGGAAATCAAAACATCAACCGGTTATGTCAGTGAAAAGACAATATATGAATGCTCTGCCTGCAAAGGCTGCCCAAGGAAAGCAGAATGTATCAGATCAAAAAGCAAAACTCCTCTGGAAGAACGAAGCAAGCGTATTGAAGTCGCAAAATATTTCAACGAAAAGCGTGACAGTATGGAATCCAAGATCATGACAGGGGAGGGAAAACAGCTGAGAATGAACAGGTCAATCCAGGCCGAAGGTGTGTTTGCGTATGTAAAGACTGATCTGTCATTCCGGAGATTTCTAACAAAGGGGATAAAGAAGGTCGGGGCAGAATGGACACTTCTTGCCATGGCATACAATATCCTCCGGATGCATCATAAAGGACAAAACGGACGGTTGGGAACACATCTGTACTCATTAGCGGCATAAATCAGTAATTGTAGTAACAAACAAGCAGATATAATCATGAAAAAGTAAAATGAACGCCAAATTTAAGGGGGATTTTTGCCCTCTTAGTTAAGTGCGCTCATTTTTTTGCTTTGGTCTAATTGTATAGAAAAACGCTGCCTCAATGATGTTTTGAGACAGCGCCCCCATAAAGATCCCCGCCGGGACCGCCGCAGAACAGGGAGGTTCAAATCCCTCTTTACAGCGTTTCCCGGCGGGGTTTTATGTGCTATTTTACATACACGACTTTCCCGGTGCGTTCCTTGGGCTCCACCGGTACGGATGGATCCGCATAGCCCAGGGCAGCTACGCCGTAGATCACATGGTCTGCGGGAACGCCGATCTCGTCTAACAGGGCGCGGACTGCCGGACGGTCGTTGATGTTCTGCATCTGGTTGATCCATACGGAGCCGACGCCGTAAGAGCGGGCAGCCAGGAAGATATTTTCCATGGCGCAGGCGTTGTCCTCTTTCCCCCATGGGCTTTCCTTTTCATTGGAGGGGATGATCACAGCGGCAGGACCGTACATGTCGTAGCCTTCCCGGCCCAGTTCAGTCCCGATGAGGCCGCAGAGACGATGGATGATCTCCTGGTTTGTGACCACGGTAAACTGCCAGGTCTGCTTTCCCATGCCGCTGGGAGCGTGGAGGGCGGCCTTTACAAGGTCCTCCAGGACCTCGGCGGGAATGGGGTCTGCGGTGAATTTCCGGATGCTTCTCCGGGTCAGGATGGCGTTCATTACTTCATTCATATTCATTTCTCCTTTACATGGAAACTGACAGGTCTGCGGGCTTCGCCCATACATTTTTGCTTCTTCCATTATAGCGCAGAATTGCGGTATAAGAAATCAGAAAATGAAAAAATGATCCGCGGCTTAAAGCTCCCAGGAAAATTCCCGGTACCGCTCGGGGCCTTCCAGGCGGTTGTCCCAGGAGGTGGCAAAACGGATAGTCACAGAGGTTATCCCACATTTTTTTAAATATTCCAGATTTTCATTATTTTCCGTAATTACATGGAAAAATTCCTGGCCGCGGGCTTCAAGGCTGTCGGCAAAGGCGGCCATGTCCTGGTCAAAGGGCGGAGCGTAGATGGGGAGTTCCAGGTAAAGAACGGAGGAATCTCTGGGGGATCCGAACCGCTTTAAGGTCACATTCTGTCCGCGGTAGCGTTCATCGGAAAAGAACTCCTGGTTGAATGCCTCCACCTGTTCCAGGACCGCTTTCTGGATCGCCAGCTCTTCTGGCTCCTGGGGAAGGGAAAAGGCAGAATCTGTAAGGAAGAAGCTGCCTTCCTGCTCCGAGGTTAGGATCCAGTCGGGGTCGCTGCTGGCGGTTATCTTTAAGGTATGGAGCTTATAGGCCCCGTAGGGAGTGCTTCGCAGTGCATCTGCCGCCTGGCGGTAGATGGCGGCTGCATCGGGGAGATCGTATTTGGACTTCTCATCTCCGGCCAGCTGGATATTTACAGATACGGTCCAGTTGTTATACAGCTTTTCCTTCCTCTGCTCATCCATCAGCAGAGGATCTTCAGAAAATTTCATAGAGGTATCGGTGATCTCATAATCGGTCTGTGTATCCGCCCAGGAAGCCAGGGAATCGGTAAAGATCTGGCAGAGCTCCTCATAAGAGGTATTGTCGATGACTGCCTGGATCTCCTTTAATTTTTTCTCATACTCTTCCTGGGAGTGGGACTGGGAATAGGCCAGGAGCTCCTCCATGTCCGGCATCGTATCGGCAGAAACCGGAGCGGACGATTTATGGGAGCAGGCAGAGAGAGGGAAAACAAAAAGTAAAATCAGAAAAAGGATGGATCTGCCCATAAAACACCTCCTTGAACAGAAATTATAAATTAGTGTCTGTAAATATTATAATATATAAAATATAGACAGTAAATATAATTCTGACAGGCCCGCAGCCTGTCAGACCTGTTCCTCCAGCCAGGCCATAAACCGGGGGCGGATCACAGAAAAGGGCACAGGCCCCAGATCCAGGAGGAGCTTGTGGAAGTCCAGGGGAGAAAAACGGCTTCCCAGGGCGGCCTCCGCCTGCTCTCTCATGTCCATGTATTCAATATATCCTCCGCAGTACTCCAGATAATTGGCGGGGTTATCGATCATCACCTGCCACAGCTCCCGGACCGTCTGGTCGTCGGCCTGGAAGCAGGAGCGGATGAATTCCCCGGCTCTGGCCTCGTCCCAGCCGTCGTAATTGATCCCGATATCCAGCAGGCCATGGACGCAGAGGGACAGGGAGCGCATATGGGCCCGGTATTCCCCGGCGGCCCTGGAAAGGCCGTTGTCAAAGGTACAGGCGATATTTTCCACATAGGTGGCCCAGCCCTCGTTGGCTCCGGAGCAGCTTAATAGAGTGGACAGCGGCGTTTTCGCGTGGGTCCGGCTGTATACGGTCTGGTAGAGATGGCCGGGGAAGCCCTCGTGGGCCAGGGTGGTGTAGAGGTCCTTCCGGCTGTCGGTGGAGCCGCCGTTGATGTAGATGACGTTCTGGTCCCTGTCGTCCACAGGAGCCGTCAGATAAAAGGCGGGGCTTAAGGAACCCTCCAGACAGGATGGCACCTGGCGGACCTCATAGCCGCATTGGGAAAGCTCCGGGAAAAGCCCCTTCATCTGTTCCTGGAGATCCAGAAGGATAGCCTGGGGATCGGTCAGGGAAAAGGAGGCGTTTTCCAGATCGGCAGCGGGAGTCTCCTGGAGGATCCGGCCCAGGGCCTCATAGTCCTTTTGGATCCTGGCTTTTAAGGCCTCCTTAAGCTCCGGGACCGTATAGGAGAGTCCGGGCCCGGTTTTTACCAGGTATTCATAATACTGCTTCCCGTCCTTGGCTCCGGCCAGGCCGCCGTCGTTGATCCCGCGTCCTTTAAGAGCGGTCATGCCCTGGATCATGGTCTCGTAGGCCGGGATGAAATGTCCTTGTATGGCGGACAGATGGCGGGAGTGGAGGTCCGCCTTCTGCTCTGCGGTCAGAGGGATCTCTTGTTCCAGGGCCGCCAGCCTGGCGGCAAAGGTTTCGGTGAGAAAGTTCTGGTCCGGATCGATCCGGTAGCTCTCACAGGATTCCAGGATCCGGTCGATGGAAGCGTCCGAGGGGCCCAGGCCCGCATCGGCCTTCTGGTTTTCAAACTCCAGGATCTGGGTGTAATAAGCATCGGTCTGGGATAAAAGGGCCAGGTAGTCCTCCACATCCTTTAAGGAGTGGAAGGAATATTCTGCCAGGAGAATGGGAAGCTGGGCCTGGACGCCGATGGTGGGAGCCAGGGGCTGCTCATAAAGCTCCAGTCCCCGGCCCATGAGGGAGGCCTGGAGGGTCTCTGAAAGGGCGTCGTACACCAGGGCCTGGTCTTCGGTGAGCAGGGAGCGGTCGAAAGCTGCCAGCCGGTCTGCCAGCTCCTGGACCGCCGCCCCGGACTGGATCATGTCCTCCAGGGTGCAGACGCCCAGCTTTGGTTCCCCGGGAGAGATCCCGAAGGCTTCAGGCCGGAGCAGCGTATAGTGGAGATCCAGGGTACCGGCCTGGGCCATCTCCTCCTGGAAGACCTGGGTGCAGAAGGCGTGGAAGGCAGCCTGGGCAGCGGCAATGTCCTCCTGGGACGGACACCCCGGAGCCCCGCCGGACTCCGAAGCCGCGCCGTTTCCCGGGGCGGTGCTGTTTTCAAAGGCCGCGCCGCTTTCTCCGGGCTGCCGGATCCTCTGACGGCCGCAGGAGGTGAGAAGAAGGGCCAGGGCCAGGAGCCCCCATAGAAGTATGTACGGATATTTTCGGGAAAAGCCATGTTCAGGCCGCATGACGATACCTCCTTGAAAAGCCGGGCCAGAGCCGGGGAGAGCGCCCGGAGACCGGCTGTATACCGCCAGTATATGACAGGGACAGAAGGGGTATGCGCCGGTTCTTTTTTCAAAGCCTTCGCAGATGCCCGCCGTTTTTGCCCGCAGGCGTTTTCCCAGTCTTGACAAAACCGCTGGAACAGGATAGACTAGGGGTATAATAGGGAAAAGGCTGTGAAGGGAAGAGTACGCAAAAAGGGAAGCTTTCAGAGACCCCGGATGGTGCGAGCGGGGAGCGGAGCTTTTGCAGAAGATGGTCCCGGAGCTGCGCGGCTGAAGGAGCTGCCGGTAAAAGGGCAGAGAGTTGAGGCCGCGACGGAAACGCCCGTTAGCGCGTCAGGCTGTTTAAGGCAGCCGGTGAGGGGGATCCTGTGAGGGATCTCTGAATTAAAGTGGTAACACGAGGGAGAACTCGTCTTTAAGAGAAGACGGGTCTTTTTTTGTCTTAAAGGAGGATTTTTTATGTGCAAGAATTGTAAGAAGCCGTATTATATTTCCACGGCCATTGCCTACACATCCGGAAAACCGCATATCGGAAATACGTATGAAATCGTGCTGGCAGACGCCATTGCGCGGTACAAAAGAGAACAGGGTTATGACGTATATTTCCAGACCGGAACCGACGAGCACGGCCAGAAGATCGAGTTAAAGGCCCAGGACGCCGGCGTGACGCCCAAGGAGTTTGTGGACAACGTGGCGGGAGAGATCAAAAATATCTGGGATCTGATGAACACATCCTATGATAAATTCATCCGCACCACTGACGAGTACCATGAAAAGCAGGTGCAGAAGATCTTTAAGAAGCTCTACGAAAAAGGCGATATCTATAAGGGCCATTATGAGGGCCTTTACTGTACTCCCTGCGAGTCCTTCTGGACCCCGTCCCAGGTGGTGGATGGAAAGTGTCCCGACTGCGGCCGTCCGGTACAGCCCGCAAAGGAGGAGGCTTACTTCTTCCGTATGAGCAAATATGCCCAGAAGCTCATCGACCATATCAACAGCCATCCGGAATTTATCCAGCCGGTATCCAGGAAAAATGAGATGATGAACAACTTCCTGCTGCCGGGCTTACAGGATCTCTGCGTATCCAGGACCTCCTTTAAGTGGGGGATCCCGGTGGATTTCGATCCGAAGCATGTGACCTATGTATGGCTGGACGCCCTGACCAACTATATCACAGGGATCGGCTATGACTGCGATGGGAACCATGATGAAAAATTCAATAAGTTCTGGCCGGCAGATCTCCATCTGATCGGTAAGGATATCATCCGGTTCCATACCATTTACTGGCCCATCTTCTTAATGGCCCTGGATCTGCCCCTTCCCAAGCAGGTATTCGGCCATCCGTGGCTCCTCCAGGGCGACGGAAAGATGAGCAAGTCCAAAGGAAACGTGCTGTACGCCGATACGCTGGTGGACTTCTTCGGCGTGGACGCAGTCCGTTACTTTGTACTCCATGAGATGCCCTTTGAGAACGACGGCGTGATCTCCTGGGAATTAATGGTGGAGCGGATGAACTCCGATCTGGCCAATATCCTGGGCAACCTGGTGAACCGTACCGTTTCCATGACCAATAAATATTTCGGCGGCGTTGTGGAGAACAAAAACGTCTGCGAGGACGTGGATGGTGACTTAAAGGCCGCTGTTTTAGAGGCTGTGAAGAAGGCAGACGAGAAGATGGAGAAGCTGCGCGTGGCCGATGCCATCACAGAGATCTTCAATATCTTCCGCCGCAGCAATAAATATATCGACGAGACCACTCCGTGGACTCTGGCAAAGGATGAGGAGAAGAAGGACCGTCTGGCTACGGTGCTTTACAACCTGACTGAGGCCATCACCATCGGCGCGTCTCTCCTGTCCTCCTTTATGCCGGAGACGTCTGAAAAGATCCTGGCCCAGTTCAATACAGAAAAGAGGACTCTGGAGGCCATGGACCAGTTCGGACTGTATCCCAATGGAAATAAGGTAACGGAGAAGCCGGAGATCCTGTTCGCCCGTATGGACGTGAAGGAGGTCCAGGAGAAGGTGGAAGCCATGAAGGCAGAAGAAGCCAAGGCCGCCGGAGAAGAAGAGAATGTTCAGGAGGAAAGCGTTGTGGATGTGGAGAAAAAGCCGGAGATCACCTACGATGACTTTGCAAAGCTCCAATTCCAGATCGGCCAGATCGTAAAATGCGAGGAAGTGCCCAAGTCCAAAAAGCTGCTCTGCTCCCAGGTGAAGATCGGCTCTGAGACAAGACAGATCGTCAGCGGCATCAAGGCCTGGTACAAGCCGGACCAGATGGTGGGGAAAAAGGTCATGGTCGTTACCAACTTAAAGCCGGCAAAGCTGGCGGGAATGCTTTCTGAGGGCATGATCCTGTGCGCCGAGGATGATGAGGGAAATCTGGCCCTGATGGTTCCGGAAAAGGACATCAAGCCCGGCTCTGAAGTATGCTAGTCCGGCAGAGGACGTATTCTGCATCAGACCTTAAGCTGATCGCCATGGGGACCATGGTCCTGGACCATCTGGCGTTCCATTTGATGGAACGCGGCGGCATGGACCTCCCTATGGCCTGGTATATAGTGGGAACAGCCATGCGCCTTGCGGGGCGGGTGGCTTTTCCTCTTTATGGTTTTTTTCTGGTCCAGGGCTTTTTCCACACAGGAGACTGGGGAAAGTATATGAAGCGCATGGTCCTTCTGGCCCTGGTTTCAGAGATCCCATTTAACCTTATATGCAGCGGAAGGCCGATGTATCCGGTGCAGAATACGCTGGTGACCCTTTCCATCAGCCTTCTGGCGTTAAAGGGGATCCGGGCCGTCCAGACCTGGGAACCGGAGGAAGGGGCCTTTGGAGGCCGTGCGGGGGCTGTGTGGCTTAAAACGGCGGCCATTGTCCTTACAGCAACTGCTTCCATGGCGGCGGCCGGACTTTTAAACTCCGATTACGGCCCACTGGGTGTGCTTTTTATCCTGACCCTGTATTTTTATAATGGAAATTTCCAGGCCCAGAGCCTGGCGGGAGGCGCGGTGCTGATCCTTCTGGAGGGAATCGTCTGGGGCGGCTTCGGATGCATTGCATTTTTCTTCATCAGCCGTTACAATGGAACCAGAGGAAGGCGGCTGGGATATCTGCCTTATGTGTTTTACCCGGCCCATCTGCTCATCATTTACTTCATAGGAGTGCTGATCTATGGAATACATTTTTGATACCCACGCCCATTACGACGATGAGGCGTTTGACGAGGACAGGGAGAGCCTGATCGGGAGCCTCAGGGAGAAAGGGATCGGGAACGTCTGCAACATCGGCGCCAGTATGGAGTCCTGCCGGACCACCCTGGCCCTGGCGGAAAAATATCCCTTTTTTTACGGGGCTCTGGGGGTCCATCCCAATGAGACAAAGGATCTGACCGAGGAAGACATGGACTGGCTCCGGAAGGCCTCCGGATCGGAAAAGATCGTGGCCATCGGAGAGATCGGCCTGGATTATTACTGGGACGAGCCGGACCGGGAGACCCAGAAAAAATGGTTTGTCCGCCAGCTCTCCATCGCAAAGGACACGGGGCTTCCTGTGGTGATCCACAGCCGGGACGCGGCAAAGGACACCATGGACATTATAAAAGCGGAGCACAAAGGGACCACCGGCGGCGTGATCCACTGCTTTTCCTACGGCGCGGACCAGGCCCGGGAATATCTGGACATGGGATATTTCTTAGGGATCGGCGGTGTCCTGACCTTTAAGAACGCCAAAAAGCTGAAGGAGGTGGCGGAATACGCGCCCATGGACCGGCTGGTCCTGGAGACCGACTGTCCCTATCTGACGCCCGTTCCCTACCGGGGAAAGAGAAATTCCTCCCTGTATCTTTCCTATGTGGCAGAGGCCCTGGCAGAGATTAAGGGCATGGAGAAGGACGAAGTGATCCGCGTCACCGCAGAGAATGCCAGACGGCTTTACAGGCTTTAAGAAAAGTGAGAATCGTATATGAAAGAATATCTGGGAAATCCCAAGAACACCATTGAGATCATACAGAAGTATGAATTTATGTTCCAGAAAAAATTCGGACAGAACTTTCTGATCGATACCCATGTGCTGGAAAAGATCATAAACGCCGCCGGAGTCACAAAGGACGACTGTGTGCTGGAGATCGGTCCCGGCATCGGCACCATGACCCAGTACCTGGCGGAAAACGCCAGGCAGGTGGTGGCCGTGGAGATCGACCGGAACCTGATCCCCATCCTGGGGGAGACTCTGGCGGCCTGGGACAACGTGACCATCATCAACGAGGATATTTTAAAGGTGGATATCCGGGAGCTGGCGGACCGGTATAACGGCGGCCGTCCCATTAAGGTGGTGGCAAATCTTCCGTATTACATCACCACGCCCATCATCATGGGGCTGTTTGAAAGCGGCGTGCCCATTGACAACATCACGGTCATGGTCCAGAAGGAGGTGGCCGACCGGATGAAGGAGGGGCCTGGCTCCAAGGATTACGGGGCCCTATCCCTGGCGGTCCAGTATTACGCCAGGCCGGAGATCGTGGCCAATGTGCCGCCCAACTGCTTTATTCCCAGGCCCAATGTGGGATCTGCGGTGATCCGGCTCACAAGGCATACGGATCCGCCGGTGACGGTCCGGGATGAGAAGCTGATGTTTAAGCTGATCCGGGCGTCCTTTAACCAGAGGAGAAAGACTTTGCAGAACGGATTAAATAATGCTCCGGAGCTGCCGTTTTCCAAGGAAAAGGTGGCTGCGGCCATTGCGCGCATGGGCCTTCCGGCGTCGGTCCGGGGCGAGGCGCTGACGCTTTCCCAGTTTGCAGAGCTTTCCGATATTTTAGGGGAATCGTAGACAAAGGTTCAGAAAGGGGAGTTTTTATGGGATTTAATGAGATGACACACGCGTTCCTGGCGGCCAGGTACTATATCCGTCTTACGGAGCAGTTCGGGGACCGGGGACGGGAGGCTTTTATCCATGGGATCCAGTATTATGGGAGCCAGAGGGGCCGCCGCATGGCCCAGAGAGCCATCCGGGACGGAAAGCCCCTGACCTACGAGAACTACTGCCGGTACGGCGAGTGGGTCAATACAGAGGAGATCAAGGCCATGGGAGCCGCAAACCGGGTGGAGATCGGCGGCTATGATCCCGATTATATCATGAATATTTATTCATGTCCGTGGTTTGCCCAGTTCCAGAAAATGGGAGCCGGTGAGGCGGGAAAAGCCTATTGTAGCGTCCTGGATGCGTCCATTTCCCGGGGCTTTAATCCGGACATCCGGTATGAGGTGCCCCAGACCCTCCACACCCACGACCACTGTGTCCAGATCGTCCGGAACGCCGGGCTCACTCCGGAAAAGAAGATCGAAAAATATATGCCCGGAGTAAGATCCTTCGAGTACCACTGCGCCCATACCTTCTGGTCCCTGAGAGAGGTCTCCGAAGGGATCTTCGGGGACGAGGGCGTAAAGGCCAGCGACGCAGTCTTAGAGGACTTTGCAAAAGAATACGGCCGGGAGATGGCGGATACCATTGCCGACTATAAGGATACAAATTTTAATATGGCATGAGGAGATTATGAAACAGAACCGTTTACTTGAAGATCCAGTCCGCAGTGTATTCCTAAGCTATCTTGTGCCGTCGGTCAGCGCCACCCTGGTAACGTCCATCTATATCCTGGCGGATACCATGATGATCGGCCGCGGCATCGGTTCTGTGGGAATTGCGGCTCTTAACATTCTGCTGCCCCTTTACAGCACCTTTTTCGGCTTTGGCATGATGTGCGGCATCGGCGGCAGCGTCCTGTTCGGCTTTTCCAGAGGAAAGGGAAATGAGCGGGAGGCCAGGGGGTATTTTACCACCGGCCTCCTGATGGCGCTGGTGTTTGCAGCCCTGTCCCTGACCCTCTGCAACGTGTTTTTTGACCCTCTTTTAAAGCTCCTGGGCGTTACCCCGGCTATGCATGACCACGCTGTGGCCTATGGGCGGGTGCTGGTGACCGTGTCGCCCATGTGTATCATGTCCTCATTTTTACAGGCTTTTGTAAGAAATGACGGAGCGCCGAAGTTAGCCATGGCCGGAGTCATCAGCGGCGGCGTCACCAATGTGATCCTGGATTATGTGTTTATCTTCATCATGAAATGGGGCATGGGCGGTGCCATGCTGGCCACGGCCACCGGCACGACCCTGACTGTCCTGATCTTAAGCAGCCACTTCCTTTCAAAGGAAAACCATTTAAAGCCCATCTGGAATGTGAGCCTTAAAAAGGTGCTGGAGATCTTTGGAAACGGCCTGGCAAGCTTTATCCTGGAGGTCTCCAACGGCTTTGTAACGCTCCTGTTCAACCGTCAGCTTTTAGCCTATGTGGGCGACCTGGGCGTGGTGGTCTATGGGATCATCAGCAACACGGCCCTGGTGGTGATCTCCATCTCCAACGGCATGGCTCAGGCGGTGCAGCCTCTCCTTTCGGCCAACTACGGAGCCGGAAAGAAAGACCGGGTCCGTCAGGGACTGGGGCTGGGGATCCGGGTGTCCCTAGCCGCTGGCCTTATTTTCACGGCATTGGGCTTTTTCTTCCCAACCCAGCTTGCCTACCTGTTCTTAGAGCCCACGGAGGAGATCCTTTCCATGGCAGTCACAGCCATCCGGCTGTATTTTCTGGCATTCTTAGTGAGTGAGTGGAACATCATGTGCAGCACCTATTTCCAGTCGGTGGTGCAGCCAAAGCGTTCCCTTGCCATTACTCTGTTAAGGGGAGTAGTCTTAAATACAGTGCTGGTGCTGGTGCTCCCGGCCATCCTGGGCGTCAACGGCATCTGGCTGGTGGTGACGGTCTCTGAGTTTATCACAGCGGCAGTGGCTTTCTTCTTTATCCGCAGAGAAACGCATTGACATGGAAAAGCCATATTGCTAAAATGAAAAAAGACCGGGAGATCCTGTCCTGGTCTGAAGAGACTGTGAACCAGAGCCGGACCTGCGGCGGGATTTCCGCCCGGAGCCGGCCGCAGAACGGAGGAATGAGATCTATGACAATTCGAGTAGGAATCATGGGATACGGAAATCTTGGGCGCGGTGTGGAATGTGCGCTGAAGCAGAATCCCGATATGGAATTAACGGCAGTATTTACAAGAAGAGATCCCGGAAGCGTGAAGATCCTGACAGAGGGAGTGAACGTATATCCGGCGAAGGATGCCAAAGACCTGGCAGACCAGGTGGACGTCCTGATCCTCTGCGGAGGCAGCGCTACGGATCTTCCGGAGCAGACCCCGGAATATGCGAAATATTTTAACGTGGTGGACAGCTTTGATACCCACGCAAAGATCCCGGAGCACTTTGCGGCTGTGGATAAGGCCGCAAGAGAGGCTGGAAACACAGCGGTGATTTCCGCCGGCTGGGATCCAGGGATGTTCTCCTTAAACCGCCTGTACGGAAGCGCAGTGCTTCCGGACGGAAAGGACTATACGTTTTGGGGCAGAGGCGTGAGCCAGGGCCATTCCGACGCCATCCGCCGCATTGCGGGCGTGAAGGATGCAAGGCAGTATACGATCCCGGTGGAAAGCGCACTGGAGGCCATCCGCAGCGGGGAAACGCCGGAGCTGACCACAAGACAGAAGCACACAAGAGAGTGCTTTGTGGTGGCAGAGGAGGGCGCAGACCTGGCGGCCATCGAAAAAGAGATCGTGACAATGCCCAACTATTTTGCCGACTATGACACCACCGTACACTTTATCTCCCAGGAGGAGATGGAGCGGGACCACAGAAGCCTGCCCCACGGCGGCTTTGTGATCCGCAGCGGAAAAACGGGCTGGGATCTGGAGCATAATCATGTGATCGAGTACAGCCTGAAGCTGGATTCCAATCCGGAATTCACCTCTTCCGTGATCGTGGCCTGTGCCAGGGCTGCGTACCGCATGAAGCAGGAGGGCATGACCGGCTGCAAGACGATCCTGGATCTTCCGCCGGCATACTTATCCTCAAAGAGCGGAGAGGAACTGAGAAAGGAACTTTTGTAAAAAAACATTTTTTTAAAACAATAGGTGAAACTGATGCAGCGAAAGAAAAATGAGACCGTACAGTATAATGGGATCACGGAGGGCGTGATCTGGCAGCAGCTTTTGATCTTCTTCTTCCCCATCCTGTTTGGAACCTTTTTCCAGCAGCTTTACAACACGGCGGATGCCATGATCGTGGGAAAATTCGTTGGAAAGGAGGCCTTGTCTGCCGTAGGCGGAACCACAGGAAACCTGATCAACCTTCTGGTGGGCTTTTTCGTGGGCCTGTCCTCCGGTGCGGCCGTGATCGTTTCCCAGCATTACGGAGCGCGCCAGGATGACCAGGTACGGACCTCGGTCCATACCTCCTTCTGTCTGGCCCTGGCCGGCGGCGTGTTTCTGATGATCGTGGGCGAGGCCTGCGCCAGAGTGGCTGTAAAGGCCATGGGCGCTCCGGAAGAGATCATGGACTATTCTGTTACATATATGCGGATCTACTTCCTGGGAGTGATCCCCAACCTGGTCTACAATATGGGCGCGGCTATTTTAAGGGCCGTGGGAGACTCCAGGCGGCCGCTGTATTATCTGATCGTCTGTTGTTTTGTGAACATCGGACTGGACCTGCTGTTCGTTGTGGTACTGAAAATGGAGGTGGCGGGAGCCGCTCTGGCGACGATCCTGTCCCAGCTCCTTTCCGCCGCCCTGGTGATGTGGACGCTGATGCGCACGAAGGAATCCTTCCGGTTTGAACTGAAGCATCTGAAGGTGGATAAGCCCATGCTGAGAAAGATCATCCAGATCGGCTTTCCGGCAGGACTCCAGTCGGTGCTCTACTCCATTTCCAACGTGGTGATCCAGGCCAACATCAACAGCTTCGGTACCAACGTCATTGCGGCCTGGGCCGTTTACGGCAAGGTGGACGGACTGTTCTGGATGATCATGGACGCCATGGGCATCGCCATTACCACCTTTGCAGGCCAGAACTTTGGAGCGCGCAAATACGAGCGGATGCAGAAGGGCCATTACGTGGGTCTGGGGATCACCACGATCCTGACGGCCATCCTGGCCGCAGGCGTCATGCTTTTTGGCAGCATCCTGGGGTCGCTTTTTACCAGCGATCCGGACGTGCTGGCGGAAAGTATGACCATCATCCGGTTCGTAACGCCGTTCTGGTTCAGCTATATCTGTGTAAACGTATTTTCCAGTACCCTCCGGGGCATCGGCGACACGTTTATCCCCATGCTGCTGATCTGCTTCGGCACCTGCGGCTTAAGAGTCCTCTGGATCTTTACCGCAGGAGTGATATATCCGGGCCTTTATACCAGCCTGGCCAGCTATCCCTTAAGCTGGACTGTCACATCCGTTGCGTTTATCATTTATTACTATAAATTCAGTGATATGCGCCGGATCAACAAGCTCATAAAGAAAGAGAAGAAAGAACGGCAGTAATGGAGCATATGGAAGTACAATTTGATTTTGTGGAAAAAAACGGAGGCGCCTGTGTGACAAAGATTTTGTCGCCGGGCGCCGCCTGTGTTATACCGGAAACCCTTTCCGGGCTTCCGGTGACTGATCTGGGAGATAAGGCACTCGCCCAGACCGGGGTGGAGGAGGTGTTCCTTCCAAGGACTTTGAGGCGGTTGGGGCGGTACTGCTTTTATGGCTGCGAGAGGCTTTCCCATATCCATTTTTATGGAGGTCCCCTGGAGACGGGAGGCGGCTTTTTAACGGCCTGCGGCTGTCTGCGGGAGCTGACGGTCCACATGGATCCGTCGGAGCGGTCGGCGCTCAGGGATTTTGTGACCGAGGCCAGCGGACGGCTTCTGGTCCATTACCTGCTGCCAGGACCGGACGGGGAGGAGCATGAGGCGGCCAGGCTGCTGTTTCCGGTCTATTACGACGAGGCGGTGGAGAACACGCCGGCCCGGATCACCGTGTCCAACATCCACGGCACCGGGCAGAAATACAGATACTGCTTTGAGGATAAAAGGGTCCGGTTTGATAAGTATGACCGGCTGTTCGTTTATGAGACGGCGGAGGAATCCGTAACAGCAGCGGCCGAGATCGCCGTGTCCCGCCTCATGTATCCCCATGGCCTTTGGGCGGAGGCACGGAGCGCCTACGGGGACTTTCTAAAGGAGCACCGGATGGAGGTCTTTCTGGACAGCCTGGGGAAAATGGAAGTCTTTAAGTGGCTGATGGCCCATGGACCCGACGGGGAGCCGGGCTCTCTGGCAGACGGACTGACCCGGGAGGAGACGGAGACCCTGCTCCTGGAGGCCTCCCGGAGGAAAATGGGAGAGATTTCCGGAATGCTTATGGAATTTAAATATCATAAATTTCCAGAAAAAAAGAAGAAGTTTGAATTTTAGTTCAGCAGAAAGGGGAGAATGCAGTGGAGCCATATGAACAGAAGACGCCGGGGGACCGGGGAAACGGCATCATGCGGACGGAGGCCGGAGCGCCTTCGCCCATCTGGCTGGAGCAGGCGGCGGCAGAGGAGCTGGCAGGAGTCTGTATGGAGATCCTTGGAAACGCCAGGAACGAGCTGTATCTTTCCATGCACTTTCTGGACGTGGCCTTAAGCTCTCTGTACTTTGCCCCGGATCCGGCGGTCCGGGGGCTGGGGACCGACGGCACCACCCTGTTTTTCCAGATGGAGTCCCTGGCGGCCATGTATAAAAAGAACAGGATCCTGGTGAACCGGACCTATCTCCACGGAGTGCTCCACTGTCTGTTCTGCCATCTGTGGAACCGGAAAAAGCGGGACAGGGAGTACTGGGATCTGGCCTGTGACATTGCGGCAGAGTCGGTGATCGACAGTCTTCTGCGGCCCTGTATCCGTATTTCCCCTTCTGCGTTCAGACGGGAGTTCTATATGCGGCTGGAGAGCCGGTGCCGGGTTCTCAATGCGGAGAGCGTGTACCGGGCGCTCCGGGACATGGACCTTTCCGGGCGGGAGCTCCAGCGGCTGGCGGCGGAATTTTATGCAGACGACCACCGGTTCTGGGAGCAGGAGCAGAAGCCTCCGCATCCCAATATGGCCAGAAACCGGAAAGAGGACTGGGATCAGAAGCGGGAAAAGATGCAGGTGGAGATGGAGGCGTTTTCTGAGGAAATGTCGGAGGATGAAAAGGACCTGCACAGCCAGCTGGCGGTGGAAAACCGGGAGCGGTACGATTACAGGAAATTCCTGCGGAAGTTTGCGGTCCTTAAGGAAACCGTCCAGGTGGATCCGGATTCCTTTGACTATGTATTTTATCATTACGGCATGGAGCTTTACGGCAATATGCCCCTGATCGAGCCTCTGGAGACGAAGGAACTCCGGAGGGTGGAGGATTTCGTCATTGTCATCGACACCTCCATGTCCTGCTCCGGGGAGTTGGTGCAGCAGTTCTTAGAGGAAACGTATTCGGTGCTGACCCAGTCGGAGACGTATTTTAAAAAAGTGAACATCCACATCATCCAGTGCGATGACCAGGTGCGGGAGGACGTGACCATCGCCAGCGCAGAGGCGCTGAAGGCGTATATGGAGCGGATCACCCTGAACGGCTGCGGCGGGACCGATTTCCGGCCGGCTTTCCAATACGTGGATAAGCTGGTGAGAAAACAGCAGTTTTCCAGGCTTAAGGGGCTTTTGTATTTCACCGACGGGCGGGGGATATACCCGGTGAGACGGCCGGTCTATGATACGGCTTTCGTGTTCATGGAGCAGGATTTCCTGGACGTGGACGTGCCTCCCTGGGCCATCAAGATCATCCTGTCCCCGGAGGACCTGGGCAGGGATGTGGAGGAGAAAGGATAGAGCATGAACATCAAACGGGCGAAGGAAGAAATAAAAAATACCATCCGGGCATACCTGGCAAGAAACAGCTATGGTGAGTATGAGATCCCGGTCATGGGCCAGAGGCCAGTGCTTTTAATGGGCCCTCCGGGGATCGGAAAGACCCAGATCATGGAGCAGGTGGCCAGGGAATGCGGCATCGGCCTGGTGGCGTATACCATTACCCATCACACGAGGCAGAGCGCCATCGGGCTTCCGTTTATATCAGAGCAGACCTATGGGGAAAAGGCGGTCTCAGTGACCCAGTACACCATGAGCGAGATCGTGGCAGCCATTTACAATAAGATGGAGGAGACCGGGCTTAAAGAGGGGATCCTGTTCATCGACGAGATCAACTGCGTGTCGGAGACCCTGGCTCCGGCCATGCTGCAGTTTTTACAGTATAAGACCTTTGGAAACCATAAGATCCCAGACGGCTGGATTATTGCGGCGGCGGGAAACCCGCCGGAATTCAATAAATCCGTCCGGGAGTTTGACATTGCGACCTTGGACCGGGTGAAGCGCATTGACGTGGAGCCGGATTTTTCCGTGTGGAAGGAGTATGCGGTGCGGATGGAGGTCCATCCGGCCATCCTGTCCTACCTTACGGCCAGGCCCCAGAATTTCTGCCAGGTGGAGACCACAGTGGACGGGCCGGTTTTTGCGACGCCCAGAGGCTGGGAGGATCTGTCCAGATTTCTGACGGTTTACGAAAAGCTGGGGCTTTCCTGCGACCGGGAGGTAGTGGCCCAGTACATCCCCCATGGGCGGATCGCCAGGGATTTTGCCAGCTATCTGGAGCTTTATTATAAATACCAGGCCCATTACCAGATCGACGAGGCTCTTTCTGGCCGCAGGAGCGAGGCCCTTCTGGAGCAGGCGGCCAGGGCTCCCTTTGATGAGAAGCTTTCTGTCATCAGCCTGGTGCTGGCGAAGCTCAATGTGGAGTTCCGGAAGACCGGGAAAATGGAGGACGGCCTGGAGCTGCTGTTTGAGAAGCTGAAGGCGTTCAAGGAACAGCTGGCAGAGGCCGGGGACGGGACTCCTGTGCAGAGGCTCACAGCCTTTACCAGAGAGGTCCGGGAGGAATATGAAGGGAAGAAACAGGCGGGTCTTCTCACAAGGGCCCAGATCCACCGGTATGAGGACATCTGCGGGACCCTGGACCAGTATCTTCTGGCGGCAGGAGAGGCGGAAGCCCAGGATGGAGAGACATTGTTCGGGATGCTGGCGGCCAGGTTCGGAGAAGGACGGGAGCAGTACGAGGACCAGTGCAGGGCCGTCCTTCAGATGGTGGAGTACGCCTTCGATCTTATGGAGGGCGCCTTTGGGGACAGCCAGGAAATGGTCATTTTCATCACAGAGCTGAACACCAGCTATGATGCGGTCCGGTTCCTGGAGGAGAATCCGTGTGAACGGTATCACCAGTATAACAGGAAGCTGCTTTTCGAGGACCGGGAGGCGGATATTAAAAGAAAGCTGGAACGGCTTTTATAAAGAACTGAAAACCAAAAGAAAATGGAGGAGAGCAATATGCAGTATGAAGGAACCTTATACAGACCCCCCAGCGAGGCCAGAAGCCTCATTATCCAGGTCACCATCGGGTGCGCCCATAACCGGTGTACCTTCTGCAACATGTACCGGGAGAAGAAGTTCCGGGTACGGGAAAAAGAGGAGATCATGCGGGATCTGGACGAGTGCCGGGCGTACTACGGGCCCATGGTGCGGCGGGTGTTCTTCGCCGATGGCGACGCCCTGGTGGTGAAAACAGAGCTGCTTTTAGAGCTTCTGGACTACGTCCATAAAAATTTCCCGGCGGTGGAGCGGATCGCTGCCTACGGAACGGCCAAGGACGTATTAAAAAAGTCTGAGGAGGATCTGAAGGCCCTGGCAGCAGCGGGACTGGAGCTGATCTATCTGGGAGCTGAATCCGGCGATGACCGGGTATTGGAGCATATCAAAAAGGATGTGAAGGCGGCGGACATCATTGCAGCAGGCCAGAAATTAAAGCGGTGTGGCTTACAGACATCGGTGACGCTGATCTCCGGCCTGGGCGGCCGGAAGGGGATCCGGGACCATGCCATAAAGTCTGCGGAGCTGATCACAGGAATGAACCCGGAATATGCCTCCTTTTTAACGCTCCGTCTTTACGAGGGGACGGAGATGAACGAGGAGGTGAAGCGCGGCGACATGGAGCTGATCACGCCAGATGAGATCGTGGAGGAAATGGAGCTGTTCTTAAAGAATGTGGATTCTCCAGGAACCGTATTCCGTACCAACCACGCCTCCAACTATGTGGTGCTGGCGGGAAATCTCAACGAGGATATCCCGCGGATGTTAGGAGAGCTGGAGGAGGCAAAGGAAGAGCAGAGATACCGTCTGGAGGAGTGGCGGAGACATATCTAAAAGACAGGGGAGCTGCTGGAAAAGGGAGGCGGACGCCTGGAAACCCTTTTGCAGCAGCCCCGGGCCGTTACAGACTTAAAACGGCGGTCTGGGCCGGTGTGTCTTTTTCAAGGACCATGGAAGCAGAGGCGTATGTGACCACGTCCCGGCACAGCTTCGTATAATCCTCCAGACGGCCGATGACATCATAGCCGAAGGTCTCGGAGCGGTAGTGCATGGGGATCACGATCCTGGGCTTTACCGCCTCCACCAGGGCTCTGGCCTGGGCCGCATCGATGGTATAATATCCGCCTACGGGGATCATAATGGCGTCCAGATCCTTTAAAAGCTCCATCTGGCCGGGCTCCAGAGTACACCCCAGGTCGCCCAGATGGGCGATCCGGAGACCGTCTGCCTCCAGGATATGGATCCGGTTTTCCCCGCGGAGTGATCCGTTTTGATCGTCGTGGAAGGTCTGGATCACCGTGACTGTAAAGGGAGAGCCCTGTTTTCTGGCGGAAAGGTCCACCGCGTCCGTATAGCCGTGGTCACTGTGGCCATGGCTGCACAGCACCTGGCTGGCGGAAAGAGAAAGGGGAGGAAGTCCCGGGACGGAATCCGGGGCGTAGGGATCAAGGACAATGGAATAGCCGTCTGCTGAGACGGAAAAACAGGAATGTCCGTGCCATGTGATGGTAATGCTCATAAGATCGCTCCTTTCAGATTGGATACCTTGATTTTACCACACCATGGACAGAGAGGAAAGAAAAAGAGAGATGAAACGAAATCGTAAAGGCCTGCTGCTTGCCGCCGCCCTGTTTTTTGCCGCAATGGCCGCCGTTTCCGGGTATCAGCTTTATAAGATCTCAAAAGAGTATAAGGCCGGGGACGAGGATCTGCGGCAGATGTATGCGGCCATGGAAAGCGCCGGGGAGCGGGCAAAGGAGAAGACGCCGGAAATGTCCGTGGGAGACGGACAGGACGAAAGCCGGGAAGAAGGAGAGACAGCAGAGGCCGGGGAAGACAAAGAGGCGTCTGATGTCCGGAAGAAAGAAGAGGAAGCCAGGCTTTTGCAGTACAGGGAGCTTAAAAAGGCCAACAGCGACGTGACGGGCTGGATCCACGTGGACGGGACCGTCATCGACTATCCGGTGATGCAGACCCCGGAGACCCCGGATTTTTACCTGAAACGGGGGTTCGATAAAAAATATTCCGCTTATGGGATGATCTATATGGATGAGGACTGCGATCTGGATGCAGGATGTCCGAACTTTGTGCTCTACGGCCATCACATGAAAAACGGCTCCATGTTCGCGGCCCTGGAAAAATATACGTCAGAGGAATTTTACAGGGAGCACCCGGAGATCCTCTTTGATACCCTGGAAGAGACCGGCAGGTATCAGGTGGCGGCGGTGTTTAAGATACCAGGGGCCCAGATCACCGAAGCGTTTGCCGGAACGCTCCTGGCGGCCACGGAGGAGGACTACAACGCGTTCATCGCCTATGCAAAGGAGCACAGTCTGTATGATACGGGGGTCACGCCCCAGTGGCCGGAGCAGCTTCTCACCCTGGGGACCTGCGAATACACCTATGAGGACGGGAGGCTGTTTGTGGTGGGGAGGAAGGTGGATCACGATGGCCCGTGAAGATCCTCTCCAGCGTTTCTCTCATAATAAAAAATATACTGCTGCATGACTCCGGCAAAGCCGCGGTACCGGGAAAAATGTTTCTGTATCAGAGCCTCGCAGACCCTGGACTGGGGAAGATCTTTTGGAAGACGGCTTTTGGGGGCGTACCGGTTCATGAGGATCTTCCGGATCCATGTGTCCACAGGGAAGGCGTCGATGTGGTGGAGGCCGAAAAGGCAGATGCAGTTGGCTACCTTCTCGCCAATGCCGTAAAAGCCGGTGAGATAGTCCATGGCGTCTTCGTAGGACAGGGATCCAAGATAGGAAAGATCCAGCCGTCCGCTGCATGCGTCCTCGCAGGCCCGTTTGATATATTTGGCCCGGTAGCCCAGCTTCATGGCAAGCAGATCCTCCAGAGAAGCGGCAGAGAGCTGTTCCGGCGACGGGAAGGAGTAAAATGTGCCGGGAACGGGAAGGCGGCTTCCGTATGCATGGCTTAAATCCTCTACCCGGCGGCGGATGGACGGGATGGTCTGCTGCTGGGAGATGATGAAGGTAATGATCATTTCCCACAGATCCTGGCGGAGGATGCGGACCCCCTGGCCGAAATCGGCAGCCTGCTTTAAATAGGCGTCCCTGGGATTTATGGCCTTCCGGAAGGCATCGTAATCTGTGTCCAGGTCAAAATAGCGTTCCCAGAACGGAAGCTCCTCCGGTTCACAGAAGAAGGTCACGGTCTGGCCGTCCTGGGCGGCCTTTAGAAAGTGCGGTCCGCTGATGACGGTATATGTATTGGCTTCCTCAGCCGGGAGCATACGGAAGCACTGGCCGGAATCGGCGATCTGTTTCAGGTCAAAGCTGGTAAGGGTCTTCTGGATCATGGATCCTCCTTGGATGCGGTTTTATGATCATGGAATACTTGGGGGGCATAGGGGCTCTGCAGACGGAAGATGTCTGACCTTTTGCATCTGGTATTATTTTACCACAGGCAGACTTCCTGGGGAAGCTTTCTTTTTATAAGATTCTATTGTATAATTATAAATATTCAGACTGAAAAATACCACTACAAAAAATTGGGAAAGGGGTTATATTTATGCGTGAAGATGTATACAGAAAAATGGCAGAGCATGTGATCGAAGGCTTAAAAAAGAGAAATATGGAAGGGATCTACTGTGAAACTGGGGAAGAGGCGGCCAGGGCAGTGGTGGATATGGTCGGCCCGGGAGACCTGGTGACCTGGGGCGGTTCTGCTACCGTAAACGAGCTGGGGATCCTGGATCTTCTCAGGGAAAAGGGAGCAAGACTCCTGGAGTACCCGGAAGAGGAGAGGAAAGCTCCGGGAAGCCCCATATTCCAGGAGGCAGCCGGAGCCGATTATTTTCTTATGGGTACCAATGCCATCACCATAAACGGTGAGCTGGTGAACATTGACGGAGCCAGCAACCGGGTCTCCAGCCTGCTCCACGGGCCGAAGCATGTGGTCATCGTGGCCGGGATCAATAAGATCGTAAAGACTGTGGAGGACGGGATCCACCGGATCCAGACTCAGACGTGCCCGGTGATCGCAGATAAGACAGGGAGAAAGACTCCGTGCGGGACAGCTGGCTTCTGTACAGACTGCCAGTCCCCGGACTGCATGTGCTGCAATATCGTGGTCACCAGGCGTTCCCGGTATACGGGCCGGATCCGGGTCATTTTAGTGGGAGAGACCCTGGGGATCTAAGAGCTCCGGAGCCATTCCTATTTCTGGGCCTTTTTATCGGCCTTGGCCTGGAATTTTTCATTGGGTACGATAAAGCGTTCGTGGCTGCCCCCGCCGATCTTTCCTGTTTCGTCGAAGGCGGCCACGGAGAATACCAGTCTGCGGCCGTCGATCTCCGTCAGCTCGCTTTCACACCACACCTTCATGCCCAGGGGAGTGGGGGCATCGTGGGTGACGTTCAGGAGCGTGCCCACAGTGCCGCAGCCCTCCTCCAGATAAGGAGCCACGCTTTTCCATGCGGTCTTTTCCATCAGGGCGATCATAGCCGGGGTAGCGAATACATCCAGGGTGCCGCTGCCCATGGTCTTTGCGGAATTTGCATCTGTTACGACAATTTCTTCTTTTCCTTTTATTCCAACTGTCAGCATAATTTTTCTTCCTCCATCGGTGGTTTTATTTCCAAATGCAGCAGACATGTATCTTCCTGCCTGCCGGCAGCGGACAAGAAGCATCGGGCGTCTGCTTTTCCGATTATAAAATAATTCCCCAGGAATTGCAAGAAGGGCGGAGGTCATGGTACAATAAGATACATGGCTGAACGGCTGCAGTAAGAGAGACATTATATCATCAAGCATCTGGTTTTCCCATTTTCTGCGAAGATCCGGACGCTTAATCCTCCCGGAGGGGTACTGAAATCCAGGCACTTCAGTTTCCGAAGGGATGTTATGGAAAGACTTATAGCCGGATCTTCCCTGAATGGAGGTTCTATGAAGATCACTTATATCCATCACAGCGCATTCCTGGCGGAAACGGAGCACGCATGCCTGCTGTTCGACTATTTCAAAGGCAGTCTGCCAAAGCTTCCGGAAGGGAAAAGGCTTTATATATTTGCCAGCCACCGCCATCCCGACCATTTTTCCAAAGTGATATTTGACATTGCGGCAGAGCATGGAGATACGGTCCTCCTCCTGTCGTCAGATATCTGGAGAAAGCGGGTGCCGGAGGAGCTTAAGGGGGCTGCTGTGTTCCTGAAGCCCGATACGGTCTGGGAGGACGACGTACTGAAGGCGGAAACCTTCCGGTCCACCGATGAGGGCGTGGCATTCTGGTGTACGGTGGACGGCCACACCCTTTACCATGCGGGAGACCTGAACCACTGGTACTGGGACGGGGAGGATTCCCAGTGGAATGAAAACATGACCAGGAATTACCGGAAGGAGATCGGGAAGATGGAGGGCCGCCATGCGGATGCGGCGTTCCTGCCGCTGGATCCCAGGCTTGGCGAGTATTTTTATCTGGGGATCGATGATTTTATGAAGGCAGCGGACGCAGACTGGATCTTTCCCATGCATTTCTGGGGCGAGTTTGATGTGGGAGCACGGCTTAAGGCTCTGGACTGCTCCAGGGGCTATCGGGAACGGGTCGTGGAAATATCCAGACAGGGTCAGGAATTTTCCATCTGAGAATATGAATAAAAATACACAGGAGGGATGGGATTTGAAGTTTAAGTTTGCCCACAACAATTTTAATGTAACGGATCTGGACAGGTCCCTGCGCTTTTATGAGGAAGCGCTGGGCCTTAAGGAGGTGCGGAGAAAGGAAGCGGAGGACGGGAGCTTTATCATCGTATACCTGGGAGACGGGGAGACTGGCCATCTTCTGGAGCTGACATGGCTCAGAGACTGGGAGAAGGACCACTACGACCTGGGAGACAATGAATTCCACCTGGCATTTACGGTGGACGATTTTGAAGCGGCCCATGCAAAGCACCAGGAAATGGGCTGCATCTGCTTTGAAAACGAAAAAATGGGGATCTATTTTATTACAGATCCCGACGAATACTGGCTGGAGATCGTGCCAGTGAGAAAATAGCGGCGGCGTGCCAGGAAACAGAAGGAGGAAATAAAAATGATCCTGATCAAAAACGGAAGAGTCATTGACCCGGCAAAGGGGACCGATGATGTGATGGATATGGTCATCGACGGAGGAAAGATCAAGGCCATGGGCCATTACCCGGAAAATGGAGAGTACGAAACGGTCATCGATGCCAGCGGCCTTACGGTGGGACCGGGACTCATCGACGTCCACGTCCATTTCCGCGATCCGGGCCTTACCTATAAGGAGGATATCGGGACCGGAGCGGCAGCGGCGAAAAAGGGAGGCTTCACCACAGTGGTGACCATGGCCAATACGAAGCCTCCGGTGGACAGCGAAGAGACCGTAAGATATGTGCTGGAGGAAGGGAAAAAGACAGGGATCCATGTGCTTCCTGCGGCCTGCGTTTCCGTGGGCATGAAGGGGCAGGAGCTGACGGATATGGACGCGTTAAAGGCAGCGGGTGCTGTGGGCTTCACCGATGACGGGATCCCGCTGATGGATCAGAAGCTGGTGCGCCAGGCCATGCTGAAGGCGAAGGAGCTGGATGTTCCCCTAAGCTTCCATGAGGAGGACCCGGCCTTTATTTCAGAAAACGGCATCCACGCGGGTGAGGCTGCGAAGGCGCTGGGGATCCAGGGCTCTCCGGCCCTGGCAGAGGATGCACTGGTGGCCCGGGACTGCATGCTGGCCCTTCACACAGGCGCGTCTGTGAACATCCAGCATATCAGCTCTGCCAATTCTGTGCGCATGGTGAAGCTGGCGAAGGAGCTGGGGGCCGACGTGACGGCAGAGGTGACTCCCCATCATTTCACTCTCACCGAGAGCGCTGTGCTGGAGCATGGAGCCATGGCGAAAATGAACCCGCCGCTGCGTACAGAAAAGGACAGACTGGGAATTATCGAGGGGATCAGGGACGGCTCCATTGATATGATCGCCACAGACCATGCGCCCCACAGCGCGGAGGAAAAGGCAGTGGAGCCTGTATGGAAAGCTCCCAGCGGGATCATCGGCCTGGAAACGGCCCTGGCCCTGGCTGTGACCAATCTGGTAAAGCCCGGCCATCTGACCATGGTGCAGCTTATGGAAAAAATGAGCTTAAATCCGGCGAAGCTGTACCGCTTTGACAAGGGAAGTGTTGCCGAAGGCGCTGACGCGGATCTGGTGATCTTTGATGAAAATGAGAGGTGGACGGTTACAGAGGACGACATCGCCTCTAAATCCCACAATACGCCGTTTATCGGAGCTGAACTTTACGGGCGCGTAAAATATACCATCTGCGGCGGCAGGATCGTATATGAGGACAAAAAGACACAGGCTTAGGAAGGGATCTGGAACCATATGAAGAAATATGACGTGCTGCTGTTTGACGTGGACGGAACGCTCCTGGACTTTGACCGGGCGGAGGAAATGGGCATTGAGGGCCTTCTGGAGCACTACGGTGTCCCTGTGACAGCGGAGAATAAGGAAAAGTACCATCATCTCAATAAAAGCTACTGGGAGCGCCTGGAGCGCGGCGAGATCACCCGGGACCAGGTCTTAAGCCTGCGGTTTGAGGAGTTCTTCGGGGACTTTGGGATCTCCGTGGACGGAATGGACACGGACCGGCTGTACCGGGAATACTTAAACGAGGGCGCATTTCTCATTGACGGCGCCAGGGAGCTCCTGGAGGGCTTAAAGGGCCAGTATGAGCTTTATATCATAACCAACGGCGTTGCGGCCACCCAGTACCACCGTCTGGGCAAGTCGGGCCTGGACCGGTATTTTAAGGACATTTTTATTTCCGAGGAGGCCGCGAGCCAGAAGCCGCAGCCGGAGTATTTTGAATACTGCTTCAAGAAAATGGGCCGCCGGGATGTGGAAAACATGCTGGTGATCGGAGATTCCCTGACCTCGGATATCAAGGGCGGAAATAACGTCGGGATCGATACTCTGTGGTTCAATCCCCACAGGCAGGAAAACACAAAAGGGGTTCATGTGGAATATGAGGCAGATTCCCTGGAAAAGATCGGGAAGATGCTGATTTAAAAAAATGATACAGAACAAGAGCCTGGAGCACAGCGGGATATTCCGCAGTGTTCCAGGCTTTTTGCATGCAGGTGAAGACGGACAGATCCTGTAAGATAAAAATGTCTGTGTGCGAGTTAAGGACGTGATAAGGACATAAAGCAAGTTTTGGACTCATAAAACGAGTATAAGACCCGAATAGTTAGAAAAATACAGGGGAAAGACTTGAAAAGTTATAAAGAATTTACGAAAATGGAGCAATTGTTCTGCAAATATTGACATTTAATTTGTGGAATATTATTATTTTAACAGAAAATAAAGATTTTATAAAAGAAATAATAAAACATTATAAAGAGGAGGAGTAAAGGTTTGGATAAGCAGAAAATTTTTTTCTACCTGGAAAGCCAGAAGGAATTTCTGGCAGGTGTCAGCGATTCTGTCTGGGACACGCCCGAAACGTGTTATGAAGAGAACGTTTCGGCAGAAACTGTATGCAGAGCCCTGGAGGAGGCCGGGTTTACAGTAGAGAGGAATGTGGCTGGCATTTCTACGGCGTTCATGGGGACTTACGGACATGGAAAACCGGTGATCGGTTTCCTGGGAGAGTTCGACGCGCTGTCGGGACTCAGCCAGACTGCCGGGATCGCAGAAAAATGTCCTCTGGTACCGGGAGGAAACGGACATGGCTGCGGCCATAACCTTCTTGGGGCCGGGTGCCTTGCCGGAGCCATGGGAATGAAAAAATACCTGGAAGAGACAGGAAAGGAAGGAACGGTTATTTTTTACGGATGTCCGGCGGAAGAAGGCGGATCCGGAAAGGCGTTTATGGCAAGAGAGGGCTGCTTTGACGTTCTGGATGCAGCCCTGGCATGGCACCCGGGATGTACATATGGCGCCACTGGCGGAGGAATGTTAGCCAACTGCCAGATCTATTTCCGATACAAAGGGATCAGTTCCCATGCGGCTATGTCGCCGCATCTTGGAAGGAGCGCCCTGGATGCGGTCACATTATTTAATGTGGGGATCCAGTTCCTGCGGGAGCATGTTCTTCCGACCGTGAGAATGCACTATGCGGTAACAGATACAGGAGGTTTTTCTCCCAATGTGGTCCAGCCAACAGCAGAAGTCCTTTGTCTGCTGCGCGCGCCGGAAAATGGGATCCTGGCAGATGTGCGGTCCAGAGTGGAGGACATTGCCAGAGGTGCGGCTCTTATGACCGGAACAGAACTGGAGATCGATTTTGTAAAGGCGTGCTCCAACGTGGTCCCCAATAATGTACTGGGCTATGCAGCGGTTGAAAACCTGCGGCTGCTGAAGCTTCCGGAATATTCAAAAGAAGAGATGGAATTTTATTCAAAGATAGCAGCCACAAATGCAGGCGGGGATCCAGAACATCCGGTGGCAGAAGAAATTCCGGATTTCATGCCCACGGATATGGTATTTCCGGCATCGTCGGATGTGGGCGACGTAAGCTGGGTTGTGCCGACGGTGTCGCTGAGTACGCCCACATGGCCCTCTGGAACACCGGCTCATTCCTGGCAGGCGGTGGCAGTGGGAAAAAGTGCTCTTGCCCATAATGGAACACTTCTGGCCGGACAGGCCATGGCTGGACTTGCCATTGATCTTATAGAAAAGCCGGAGCTTCTGAAGGAAGCAAAAGAGGAGCACCAGAAGAGGTTAAAGGGCGGTAAATATGAGTGCCCGATCCCCAAGGGTGTAAAGCCCAGGATCATTTCAGCGAAAAAATAGCAGAAAGGAGATGCTTTTATGCCTGCACAAACAATCATATGTCTGACCGTATTTGTAATAACTCTGATCCTTTATATGTCAAATAAATTCCCGCTGCCGCTGGTTTCCATGACGGCCATGGGCGTGTACGTGATCACAGGATGCCTGGCCCCGGCGGATGCCCTTAGCTGCTTTTCAAACTCATCTGTGATCATCATGGGCTCCATGTTTATTGTGGCAGGAGGATTAAACCGCACACAGATGGTCCATAAGGTAACAGACCTGGCCTATAAGATTTCTGGGGGCAGCTTCCAGAAAGGCATGATCCTTTATTGCCTGGTAACCTTAGCCATTGCCCAGGTTGCTCCGTCGGCGATCCTGATTTTTTCCATCTGCTATCCTCTGGTAGCTGATTTCTGCCGAAAGAATAACCAGAGCCCCTCCAAGGCCATGTTCTCCATTGTTTTGATCTCGATCTGTACTGTAACTTCCCTTCCCATCGGTTCTGGCGCTACCTCTTATATCACCGCAAATTCCCTGTGGGAAACGTATGGGATTACCTTTAAGGAGGGGATGTTCGATCCGATGCTCGTTTATCTTCCTACGATCATCCTGTCTGTGCTTTTTGCCATGTTTTACTGTCCCAAGGTTGCTCCGGATTATGGTTCTCTGTATACAGATGTCCAGCTTAAGCAGATGAAGGAACAGAAGCCTCTGGATCCGTTCCGTGAGTTTATGGGATACGGTATTTTCGTAGCAGTTGTGATCGCGATCCTGTTTTCAGAGAAGCTGCCGGCAACGATCCCGACCTGGATGATCTGCTTTATTGGCGCGGTATTAACGATCCTCACAGGCGTATTATCCGAAAAAGAAGCTATGCAGGCGCTGACCATGCCGCCGATCTTTTTGTACATTGGCTCCCTGGCAGTTGGAAACGCCCTGGTAGCTTCTGGTGCAGGAACATTTCTGGCAGAAGCGATTCAGTCGATCCTGGGTGATAACCCGTCTAAATGGGTCGTCATCATTCTGTTCTGGGTGGTCGGTTTCATCGTTACACAGTTTATGTCAAACATGGCGCTGTATTCAGCGCTGACACCAGTGGTGCTTTTAATGTGCGCGACCTATGGATGGAATCCCACCGGATTATCCAATATGCTGTTTAAGGCAACCTTTACCTCTTATCTGACTCCGCTGTCCACCGTGGCTATTCCGCTTTGTATGGCTGTGGGCGGCTATAAGCAGAAGGATCTTCTCCGAATGGGACTCATACCGGCTCTGACCATATCGGTGGCCAACATATTATGGGTTGGTTTTATGTTCCCGCCGTGCTGATCCTGAAACGGAAAAACGGGCGGTATCCTTAAGAGGGTGCCGCCTGGATTTTATTTCATGGGGGAAAGGAATGTTCCGCACATGATTTTTAAAGGAGATGCATTATGATCGGGAAGAAATTTAACTACGGATGGGTAATTGTAGGATATGGTGTGCTGTGTATGCTGCTCCTTCATTATGGGACAGTGGGAAGCCAGGCCATATTCCTTCTGCCTGTCACACAGGATCTGGGAGTCAGTACCACGACGCTTACCATGGCCTCCACCTATGGCACCATAGTAAGCATGATCGTTACGCCCTGGGCCGGAAAGCTGATGGATAAAAAGAGCATCCGCCGGCTGATGTTTTTTGGGATCCTGGGAACGGGGCTCACCATGGTGGCCCAGAGCTATGTGGCCTCTGTTTATACGTATTATGCGATCATTCTGGTCCGGACAGCGCTGAACCCGTTTGCCCTAATGATGCCGTTTGCGGCACTGGCGGCCCGGTGGTTCACAAAGGAAAACCGTTCCTTTGCCACGAGCATTATCTTTGTAGGGATCAGTCTGGGAGGCGTGCTGCTTTCAAATCCGCTGGCCGCTCTTATTGAGACTGTGGGATGGAGACTGACGTACAGGTACTATGGCCTGGCAGCAGTGGTCCTTCTGTCTCCTTTGACCCTGGCCCTGGTCCGGGATTATCCGGATGGATATGAAGAGATGATCCAGGAGGAAACTGTCGGAAGAGGAGAACAGAAGGCAGACCTTGTTTCCCTTTTGAAGGATCGGAGATTCATCCTGGTATGTGCAGGGATGAGCTGTATTTCATTTATTGGGTGCTCTCTGTATCATATTTCCTCCTATGTACAGTCGCTGGGATATGATGCACGGTTTGGGGCCACAGTGATCTCCATTTATAACTTTGTATGTATTTTTTCTAAAATGATCATGGGACGGCTTTTTGACAGAAAGGGCTTGAAGGCAGGGATCCTGTTTGGTGCGCTGGGAATATGCGGATCTTATTTCCTTATGGCGCTTTCGGTATTCTGGTCCAGCGCCTGGTTCCTTGTGGTGATCGCGTTATTTTATGGAATCGGGAATACATGCCAAAGTATTACTGCGCCGTCGCTGGTTTCTGGTGTCTTTGGGGTGAGAAATTACAGCGAGGTTTACGCAAAGATATCTACGGTTACGATGGTTGTAGGGGCGGTCAGCACTCCGGTCCTGTCCGCGATCTACGAGGCGTCTGGAAGTTATCTGACAGCCTGGATCGTGTGTCTGGTATTGTCGTTTGTTTCAACGGTCTGTCTTATGGCAGCCTGTATGGGACATGACCGGGTAAAAGATTGAAAATGAGAAGTAGAGGGTATCCATTCCCTTAATCGCATCACAAACAAGCCATCTTTCGGTGGCTGCTTTAAAAATTGAATATTGTGTATGTTAAGGTTATGCAGTTGCTGACTTGATCTTATAACCCTGGTTTCTGGCGATCATGAGTGCCTGCTCTACGGTAATCTCACGATCAACGGGAAGTAAATCGGATTTCTGATAAAGTTCTGCATTATAGTTTTCCCCGTTCTTCAACATGTGGTATAATGCGGTAAGAAGCATTCTTGCTATTGCAATGATTGCTTTCTTGTGACCGCGACGCTTTTTGAGACGGAGATAACGGTTACGCATTTCAGGATGCTTAGTACTTTTTACGACAGCGTTTGCGCACTGTACTAAAAGCGGTTTGATGTAGCATCCGGCCTTGGACACCCGGACAGATTTTTTCTTCCCTGCGCTTTCATTGTTGGTTGGTGTAAGCCCAGCCCATGAGCACAAGTGTTTCGCCGAAGGAAAAGCCTCCATATTGGTACCGATTTCGGAAATGATTCCGATGGCAGTGAAAGGACTGCTGATACCAGGAGCAGTTTGAAGAATGGTAAGTTCCTGCTGATAGGGAGCGGCGAGCGCAAGAATGAGTTCTTCAAGCTCTGCTTTCCGGGATTCAAGGTTTTCATAGTGAGCTTTGATCACCTTGAGTTTTCCAGCCTGTTCCGGAGTGATATAACCGTCAATGGCGTCACGGAGTTCCGGAAGTTTCTTTTTCAAACTTTTGTAAACGAGAGGCTCAAGGTCAAAGGAAGTATCTGCGGGATTTTCCAAAAGTTTATCCAGTATCGCCTGAGCAGATTTGCCGAAGGTGTCCGAGACAACGTTTCCCAACTGGATATTGGAAACCGTGAGACAGTTCTGCAAACGATTCTTTTCACTTGATTTGAAGCAGGTCAGTTTGAAGCGGTAACGCATGAGGTCGCGAAGCTGGCGAATGTCAGCAGGTGGCATAAAGCTTCCAGCAACAAGGTCATGCTTAAACAGGTCAGCAATCCATTTGGCATCTTTCTTGTCAGTTTTCTTTCCACGGATAGCCTTAACATATTTGGGATGAGCAAGGACAATCGAACAATCCGGTTCCAAGATGTTATAAACGGGGATCCAGTATTTACCAGTGGATTCCATACAGACATCCTTGCAATTCCGGTCGAGTAGCCATTGTAACAAAGTTTTCAGACCGCTCGTGTAGGTCGAAAACCGATGACTCTCATAAGAGGTAATGCCTTTGTCGTTAGTAGAAGCGATACAGGCAACTACAAAAGTCTTGTGGACATCAATGCCACAGCAGATTTTGTACACGATTTTTAAAGCCATAGGGACTCCTTTCAGAACCAGAAGGTTCACTAAAGATTATAGGGAGAGACGGCATTGACTGAACGCCTAAGCTATAAACGAGAATGTTTATACAAAGATAAGATTACGTGCTCTTAGGTCACACTTATTTGTGCTTGAAAAGGCGGACTACACATATAAAAATACGGTCATCCGGCAAGCCGGACAGCCCACTCACCTCCCCGTGATTTGTAGTATACCGAGTTCCCTATAAGAAAAATTATAAAGAAAAAATAAGCTCAGGAAAACATTTTCATAACGTTTTGTGCCTGAGCGAAGCGAAAGGAATGGATATAAAAAATGGAAATTCTGGTATTTATCTGCGAAAAAATATGGATCGTCCTGATACTGGCAGCATTTTTCACCTGTCTGGCTAAAGGATGGCTGAAGAAGGGGTTTTATCTGGCCAATGACCCGGAATCCGATGAGGGATCCCATTAATGGGATCCCCAGAATTCTTTTATATTACTGAAATCGATTTCATATACAGTCAGAGGGCGTCCTGTTCCATTCAGATTGATGGTCCGGACCGGATGTGCAAGATCTGCGCTGGATAATTTTGAGAGGATGCGGGATGCGCTCCGCGGTGTGATCTCCAGAAAATAAACGAGATCGCTGGACGTAAATTCATACATGGAACGTTCTTTCTGGAGTGATATGATTTTTTCAAGGTTTATGGGAGAGATCCCAAGGCTTTTTGCCAGGCTTGAAGTCTGGGCGTGGGGCTTTAAGCTGTAGCTGATGGACCGGTTGCTGTTTAACGGCCCTACCATTTCCTGGCTTTCTGTTACCAGGAACGTATAGTGATTCTGGTCTTTTTTGCATGCGGAAAGGGCCGTTGCTGCATTTTTATAGGCATCCACCACATCAAAGCTGATGCCCCAGCCTGCAAAAAATGGAAACGGCAGTCTTTTTTCCAGCTCTTCGGAAAGGTGGCATGAGGTATATCCGGAGGTAAGCTCCCGCACGACCATGATAGAGGCCGTGATCTCCAAATGAAAATGATGTCTTCTTATCAAAATATTCTGATTAAAAATGATTTTCAGATCTGCCAGGATTTTTTCTAAAATTTCCATGTTTTTCTGGTTCTGGAACGGCCTGGGCAGTTCGATGATACAGCAGGCAGTCTGGGAATTCTGCAAAAGGGATTCCCTGATCTGGCATAACAGAGCATGAAAATGATCCAGGATCGTTTCCGGAGACGGCTTCAGGAGGATATGGGGGATCTGTTCTTTTTCTAAAAAAAGAGCCAGGTTTGTAAAACGCGTCAGGAACAGATCGTATTTTCTTTCCGCCCACATGCTGCGGTACTGGTTTAAGGATCTCTGATAGGCGCTGGAACGGAGGATCATCCGGTATTCGGGCGTGGTCCTTGGCATAAAGTAGGGGGAAAGACCAGGCGGGAATACATTTCCTATGATGGATGGTTCCACCACGGCGTCAAAATATACTCTGGTAAAGTCCAGCTTTGGATTGCGTACCAGCAGACGGGCGATGACCAGATAATAGTCGCGGTCCATAAGGTCAATGCATCGGCAGGGAAGTGTGATGCGTCCTATGTTTTCGCAGATATAATCATGGGGGAACGGGCCGCTGAATAAAAGACCGTCAGATTTTGCGGCTGCCTTTGTATACTGATGGCGCAGTTCATCCAGGGTATCATAGGGAAAATATGAGATTTTACAGTGCTGTTTCATGCTCTGCTCGGTCTGGCGTATATTGTCCATGGACTGGCGGGCCGTAATGATCCCGATGGATATGGGCATAATGGACCTCCTTGATCTGTACAAATATAAAAATAACAGATGCTGTCAGAAAACGACAGATTTCGATACAGTTACTATCATTATATACGAAAACCTGAAAAAAGGGAGAAAAAAATAAAATTTCCAAAAGACCTTGCAAAATCAAGGATTTCCGAATAGAATAGGAGCGTAACCATTTAAAGAGGGGACAGGGATGCCCCCTCTTTTCAGCGGACAAATTTGAGGAGATTGAAAGAAAATGATTAGTGCCAATAATGTGACGCTCCGCGTCGGTAAAAAAGCATTGTTCGAAGATGTAAACATCAAATTCACGGAAGGCAACTGTTATGGCCTGATCGGTGCCAACGGCGCCGGAAAATCCACATTTTTGAAGATTCTGTCCGGGAATCTGGAGCCAACCAGCGGCGATATCGTGATCACACCGGGCCAGCGCCTTTCTTTCTTACAGCAGGACCACTTTAAATACGACCAGTTTCCTGTACTGGATACGGTCATCATGGGAAACCAGCGTCTTTATGATATCATGAAGGAAAAGGACGCTATTTATATGAAGGAGGACTTCACCGACGAGGACGGCATCAAGGCCGCCGAGCTGGAGGGAGAGTTTGCCTCCATGAATGGCTGGGAGGCAGAGTCCGACGCCGAGAACCTGTTAAACGGTCTGGGCGTGGATACGGAATTCCACTATAAGCAGATGAGCGAGCTCACCGGCGCTTTAAAGGTGAAGGTGCTCCTGGCCCAGGCATTATTTGGAAATCCTGATATCCTGCTGCTGGACGAGCCCACCAACCATCTGGACCTGGACGCCATCGCATGGCTGGAGGAGTTCCTGATCAACTTTGAGAATACGGTGATCGTCGTATCCCATGACCGGTATTTCTTAAATAAGGTCTGCACCCAGATCGCAGACATTGACTATGGAAAGATCCAGCTTTACGCCGGAAACTATGATTTCTGGTATGAGTCCAGCCAGCTGATGATCCGGCAGATGAAGGAAGCCAACCGGAAGAAAGAGGAGAAGATCAAGGAGCTGCAGGAGTTCATCCAGCGTTTCTCCGCCAACGCCTCCAAATCCAAGCAGGCGACCTCCAGAAAGCGTGCTCTGGAAAAGATCGAGCTGGACGAGATCAAGCCCTCCAGCAGAAAATACCCGTACATCGACTTCCGTCCCTTCCGTGAGATCGGAAACGAGGTCCTTGCGGTGGAGGGCCTTACAAAGACCATCGACGGCGTAAAGGTCCTGGACAATATTTCCTTTACCCTGGGCCGCGAGGATAAGGTGGCTCTGGTAGGCCCCAACGAGCTTGCAAAGACCACGCTGTTCAAGATCCTTTCCGGCGAGATGGAGCCGGATTCCGGAAGCTATAAATGGGGACTTACTACGACCCAGGCCTACTTCCCCAAGGACAACAGTGCGGAGTTTGACAACGACGATACCATCGTGGACTGGCTGACCCAGTATTCCCCGGAAAAGGACGTGACCTATGTCCGCGGCTTCCTGGGAAGAATGCTGTTTGCCGGCGAGGACGGCGTCAAGAAGGTAAAGGTCCTCTCCGGAGGCGAGCGGGTGCGCTGCATGCTGTCCAAAATGATGATCTCCGGGGCCAACGTGCTGATGTTTGACGAGCCCACGGACCATCTGGATATGGAGTCCATCACGGCCCTCAACAACGGAATGAAGAAATTCCCGGGCGTTATGATCTTCTCCTCCCGTGACCACCAGGTAGTAGAGACCACGGCCAACCGGATCATGGAGATCATCAATGGCCAGCTGGTGGATAAGATCACCACCTACGACGAATATCTGGCGAGCGACGAGATGGCGAGAAAGAGATTCACTTTCACAGTCACCGAGAGCCAGGAGGACGACGACTAATAAAAAGAGCTGCAATAAAAAACACTGCCAAAACTCCCGGAAAGGGGGAATGGCAGTGTTTTTTTGTATATATGGAGCCGGGAGCTGCGTCAGTATGACCAGGGATGCCTGGCCTGCGGGCATCTCCCGGATGTGGCCCGGGAGTGCAGGCGCCCATCCGGCGGTCCTTAGAAGTTGGGGATCACCGGCTTTTTTAAGATCCGCTTCATGGCCACGGCGTATATGAAGATGGATACCACAGGGGCGATGATGTCGGAAATGGGCTCCGCGTAAAAGGTGGCTCTGGCTCCGAAGAACCGGGGCAGCAAAAAGAGCGGAAGGAAGTAGACCAGCTTCCGGAAAAAGGACAGGGGCAGGGAAAGCTGGACCTTTCCAAGGCCAGTGAAGCCGTCTACGATCACATACTGGATGCTTAAGGGGATCACTGCCAGGGTGTAGATCTTTATGGTCTTTGCAGCCTCGGCGATCAGGGCCGGGTCCGAGGTGAACAGGCGCACGAAGATGTGTCCCGCAGTCTGGGCCAGGATAAACAGGATCGTGGTGTATCCGGCGCTTAAAAGGAAGATGAAGCGCTGGGCCTTTTTCACCCGGTCCGGCTGTCCGGCTCCGTAGTTGAAGGCCAGGATGGTCTGGGTACCGCCGGTGATGCCGCCCAGAGGCATGGTGATCACCAGCATGAAGCTCTGGACGATGGTGGCACAGGTGATCAGCATATCGCCCTCACCGGGACCTCCGTAGGTCTGGAGCACCGAGTTCATGGAAATGATCATCACATTGTCCACGGCGATGATGATAAAGGGCGTAAAGCCCACCAGCAGGATCCTCTGGATCAGCTTCCGGTCATAGCCGCCGAAGCTGATCTTCACAGGAACCTTTTTTCCGAAGAGGAAGGACAGGACAAAGGCACAGCTGGCCATCTGGGAGAGGACTGTGGCCACAGCCGCTCCGGCCACACCCATGTGTAAGGCGAAGATGAACACGGGATCCAGGACGATATTCAAAACGGCGCCGATGATCACCGAATACATGCCGGTCTTTGCAAAGCCCTGGGAGATGATGAACTGGTTCATCCCCGTGGCCATAAGGGCGAAGAAGGTACCCGTCAGATAGATGCTGAAGTAGGTGTTGGCGTAGGGATAGGTGGTGTCGCTGGCGCCGAAATACCGCAGCATGGGCTCGCGGAAGGGATAAATGAGGGCCACGAGAAGGACAGACGCCACCGCCAGCAAAAGAAAGCTGTTGGCCAGGATCTTTTTGGCGGTCTTCATATCTCCCTGGCCCATCTTCATGCTCATCAGGGGGGATCCGCCGATGCCTACCCAGAAGGCAACGCTGCCCACCATGGTCACCACAGGGCCGCACACACCGGCTCCCGCCAAAGCGACGCTTCCCACGTCGGGGATGTTTCCTATATACATACGGTCCACAATGCTGTAAAGGACGCTGACGAACTGGGCCAGCATACTGGGGATGGCAATACGCCACACAAGCTTTTTTATATCGTCACGACCGAGATCATTTTCCAGGGCCATTTTCTATTCCTCCGTAAATCTGTATGATATGCTCCGGGCGCAGATGCCGGGAAGGGGGTCTGCCGCGGCCGTCTCCGGCGGCACCACTCAATATATTACACAGATTCTGTGGAATGTCAACCGGGGGAGAAAGAAGCCCTGTGAAAAGCACGGTTAAAATTTACAAACAAGGCGGGATATGATATAATGGTGAACATATAAGGAATTTTGCGTTGTTGTTCTGCCATGGTCCGCAGGGGCCTGGAAATAGGAGAAAAGCATGAAAGAGAATAAAAAGGTCAGGAATGTGCTGCAGAAATACATGCAGTGGCCCGTGGTACTTTCGGCCCTGGTCCTCTGCGCCAATGGGGCGGTAGGCCTGGTTTCCGGCAAAGCCGGTATGGTCATGGCCGTGTTTACGGTCCTGTATGCATTCTGCGCGGGGGTCCTCTTCTGGTATGGAAAAAAGCGGATCCTGACAGGGCTTGTGGGCTTTGCCGCGGATTTTGACCAGAGCCAGAAGAACCTGATGGCTTCCATGGAGCTGCCTTACGGCATCGCCGATGAAGCGGGACGTCTTTTGTGGACCAACCGGGCGTTTTCTGCGGTGATCAGGGACGAAAAGAGCGCCAGGAGGAGCCTTACGGTCCTGTTCACGGAGATCACAGAGGAAGGCCTGGAAAAAATGGACCATGCCCTGGAGGTCCAGTGCGCGTATGGGGGAGCCATTTACAGGGCCTCTATAAAGCGTGTGACGATCCAGTCGGACAGCGGCCTGCTTTCCGCTGCGCCAGGCCAGAAGACGGAGCAGCAGGTGTTGGCCGTATACCTTTATGACGAGACAGAGATCCATGAATATATGCAGGCCATCACGGACCAGAAAATGGTGGCAGGTCTTATTTATCTGGATAACTATGATGAAGCGCTGGAGAGCGTGGAGGAGGTGCGCCGGTCGCTTCTGGTGGCCCTCATTGACCGGAAGGTCAGCAAATATATTTCCGGAGTCAACGGCATCGTAAAAAAGATGGAAAAGGACAAATATTTCTTTGCCATCGAGCAGAAATATATGCCGTCCCTGGAGGCGGAGCGGTTCAGTCTCCTGGAGGATGTAAAGACCGTTAATATCGGAAATGAGATGGCCGTTACCTTGAGTATCGGGATCGGCATCAACGGCGATACGTATATCCGCAACTATGAGTACGCCCGGACCGCCATCGACATGGCCCTGGGCCGCGGCGGTGATCAGGCCGTGGTGAAGAACGGGGAAAAGATCCAGTATTACGGAGGAAAATCCCAGCAGCTGGAGAAGACCACCCGTGTTAAGGCCAGAGTCAAGGCTCATGCCCTCCGGGAGCTTCTGGAGACCAAGGACCGGCTTCTGATCATGGGCCACAAGATCGGGGACATCGATTCCTTCGGTTCTGCCATTGGTGTATACCGGATCGCCGCAGCCCTTGGGAAAAAGGCTCATATCGTCATCAACGAGGTCACCTCATCGGTACGGCCCATGATGGACCGGTTTATCAATAACAGCGATTATCCCCAGGATCTGTTCCTGATGGGAGACGATGCGGCGGAGCTGGCGGACCCGTCCACAGCCCTTGTGGTGGTGGATGTGAACCGTCCCAGCTATACGGAAGAGCCCCGGCTTTTAAATCTGGTAAAGACCATTGTGGTCATCGACCATCACCGCCAGTCCAGCGAGATCATCAGCAACGCTACCTTATCCTATGTGGAGCCCTATGCCTCCTCGGCCTGTGAGCTGGTGGCGGAGATCCTGCAGTATGTGACGGACAGCATCCGGATCAAATCCCTGGAGGCCGACGCCATGTACGCCGGTATCGTCATCGATACCAACAATTTCACAAACCAGGCAGGAGTCAGGACCTTCGAGGCCGCGGCGTTCTTAAGGAGGAACGGCGCCGATGTGACCAGGGTAAGGAAGCTGTTCCGGGATAAAATGGAGGACTACAAGGCCAGGGCAGAGGCAGTCCGCCAGGCGGAGGTCTTTGAGGGAGCCTTTGCCATCAGCGTATGTCCGGCTGAGAATGTGGAAAGTCCCACGGTGGTTGGGGCCCAGGCGGCCAACGAGCTTTTGGATATCATCGGCATCAAGGCCTCTGTGGTCTTGACCCCCTATAACGGAAAGATCTATGTCAGCGCCCGCTCCATTGATGAGATCAACGTCCAGGTAATGATGGAAAAGCTGGGCGGAGGCGGACACAGGACCATCGCCGGAGCCCAGCTTCCCGGAGCGACTGTGGAGGAGGCAAAGGAAAAGATCAAAGATGTGATCCTGGCGATGAAACAGAAAGGAGAATTTTAACGTGGAAGTTGTATTATTAGAGGATGTAAAGGCACTTGGAAAAAAAGGACAGATCGTAAAGGTCAACGACGGATATGCAAGAAACTTTATCCTGCCGAAGAAGTTGGGCGTAGAGGCCAACACAAAGAATCTGAACGATCTGAAGCTCCAGAAGGCCAACGAAGCCAAGGTGGCTGCAGAGCAGCTGGCAGAGGCAAAGGCCCTGGCTGCAAAGATCGACGAACTTTCGGTGACAGTCTCCATCAAGGCCGGAGAGGGCGGAAGGACCTTTGGCTCCGTTTCCACAAAGGAGATCGCCAAGGCAGCGGCCGACCAGTTACATCTGGATATTGATAAGAAGAAAATGGTCTTAACGGATCCCATCCGCAGCCTTGGAACCTTTGAGGTGCCCATTAAGCTCCACAAGGACGTAACTGCAAAGCTGAGAGTCAAGGTGACAGAGGCGTAAGGATATGGAAGAAGCGTTAGTAAAGCGGGTGCTCCCCCACAGCGTGGAGGCGGAGCAGTCGGTCATCGGCGCCATGCTGATGGACCGGGATGCGATCATCGCCGCGTCAGAGACCGTCGTGGCCGATGAGTTTTACCAGCGCCAGTACGGCGTCATGTTCGAGACCATGGTGGAGCTGTTCAACGAAGGCCAGCCGGTGGATCTGGTGACCCTCCAGAACCGGCTGAAGGAAAAGGACGTGCCGCCGGAGGTATGCAGCCTGGACGCCGTCCGGGACATCATGGCTACGGTGCCCACGTCGGCCAATGTGCGGTCCTATGCTGCCATTGTCCACGAGAAGGCGGTCCTTCGCCGCCTGATCAAGATCAACGAAGAGATCGCCAATTCCTGCTATGCGGGAAAGGAGCCGCTGGATACGATCCTGGCAGACACGGAAAAACAGATCTTCCATCTGCTCCAGAGCCGGACCGGCGGCGATTTTGTCCCCATCCGCCAGGTGGCCCTGAATGTTCTGGATAAGATCGAGCAGGCCACCCGTTCCAAATCCACAGTGACAGGACTGGCTACCGGCTTTATCGATCTGGACTACCGGATGTCGGGCCTCCAGCCGTCGGACCTGATCCTCATCGCCGCCCGTCCGTCCATGGGAAAGACGGCCTTTGTACTGAATATAGCGGATTATATCGCGGTGCGCCGCCAGAAAACGTGTCTGATCTTCAGTCTGGAGATGTCCAAAGAGCAGCTGGTGAACCGAATGCTTGCTATGGAGTCCAACGTGGATTCCCAGAAGCTGCGGACGGGAACGCTGACAGACGCCGACTGGGACGCAGTGGTAGAGGGCATCGGCACCATCGGGAATTCAAAGCTGATCATCGACGATACCCCGGGTATCTCTGTTATGGAGCTGCGGTCCAAATGCCGGAAGGTGAAGCTGGAATACGGCCTGGATCTGGTGATGATCGACTACCTCCAGCTGATGACCGGAAGCGCGAAAAACGGCGACAACCGCCAGCAGGAGATCTCGGAGATCTCCCGTTCCTTAAAGGCCCTGGCCCGCGAGCTCAACGCCCCGGTCATCGCCCTGTCCCAGCTTTCCCGTGCCTGCGAATCCAGGACGGACCACAGGCCCATGCTTTCGGACCTGCGTGAGTCGGGAGCCATTGAGCAGGACGCGGACGTGGTCATGTTCCTGTATAGGGACGATTATTATAATAAAGACACAGATACGCCCAATGTGGCGGAGGTCATTATTGCCAAACAGCGTAACGGCCCTATCGGCACCGTAAACCTGGGCTGGAGGCCGGAGCTCACAAGGTTTGTGAACATGGCCAAGGAGCAGTAAGCCCATTCAGACTGTATCTCAACATTTTTGGAATATTCTGGAACGTCCTCACATATATTATGATATCAGGGTCAAAAGGCCGATCGATTCGACACAAGGCTGCTTGCAGGCGATTTTAAGACCTGAGCCCCTAACATCGTATTATGTAACAGGGAAAGGAAGAGGACAACCATGGCAGATACGCACTATCTGATCTCCGATGCCTCGAGGAAGGTGGATGTTGAATCCCACGTTCTCAGGTATTGGGAAGAAGAGCTGGAAATGAATATACCAAGGAATGAGATGGGACACAGATATTATACGGAGCTTCATATCCGGCTTTTTAAGCAGATCAAGGAGCTGAAGGAGAAGGGATATCAGCTCAAGGCCATTAAAGCGGCGCTTGCCAGATCCCTGGAATCAGATGGGGAAGTGGTTGTTCCCAATGATATTCTGGAGGAGGATGTTGTGGCTGCTTTAAAGGATCATACGGAGCATGAGGATGAAAAAGTAAAAAACATGGATGACCGGGCCCTGACGACCATGATGGCTGAGGAACGGGCGGAGCAGTTCCGGGCCATGCTGGGACAAATGATTGGACAGGCCATCGAGGAAAACAATGAGAAGCTGAGTCAGGATATCAGCCGCATGGTCAACGACAAGGTCTTAAAAGAGGTGGACTACCTGATGCGGGTGGCTGATGAAAGAGATGAGGAGCGGTTCCGCCAGCTGGATGAGACGATCCGTCTGTACCAGCGGGAAAACAAGGGAAAGGCGGAGGCCGCCGCATCCCGGATCCCGTTTTTTTCCGGGGGCTTTGGGAAAAAGAAGAAGTTTGGGAGAAATGGGAACAAGCTGTAAAATAAAAATGATCATAACAAAAAAGCTGCTGTCGCAAATAAAGCGCAGCAGCTTTTATGTATTCTTCTAATACGTGAGATATTAGCCCTCGCTGATAGCGCCAGTGGGACATACACCTGCACATGTTCCGCAGCTGATGCATGCATCTGCATCGATCTCGTATTTGCCGTCTCCCTGAGAGATTGCATTTACCGGACATTCGCCAGCGCAGGAACCGCAGCTAACGCAAGTATCGTTAATTACATATGCCATGATGAATTACCTCCTTTTTTTATCATTGTATACATTCTATAATAAACACTGAAAATATTCAAGAGGAATTTTCAAGAAACACAGGCAACCGATGTATTATTTCTCAAACACGACGTCTCCGCCCAGGACAGTCATGGAGCAGTCCAGAATAGCGTGGATATCCTCCAGCGGGCTCTTTTCAAAGACAGCGAAGTTCGCCTTTTTGCCCGGGGTGATGGAGCCATGGGTGTCCTTTACATCCATGAGCTCGGCAGCGTTGATGGTGCCGCACTGGATGGCCTCCATGGGGGTCATTCCGTTTTCCACCATCAGGATACACTCAAAGCCAGTCATATCGTATTTATTGAAGGGAGTTCCCGCATCGGTTCCCAGGGCGATCTTAACGCCTGCCTTATGGGCGCGGCGGAAGGTATCCTGGTGGGCGTCGATGGTCTTTTCTACCTTCTTCACCATGTAATCGGGGATCCCGGCGTCCGTGCCGTATTTTTTGATCCAGTAGGGAGCGGCCAGGGTGGGAACGAAGAACACGTTGTGCTCCTTCATGAAGTCGAAGCACCAGTCGTCCATGAAGAAGCCGTGCTCGATGGAGTCCACGCCGGCCCGGAGAGCGTTTTTGATGCCTTCCATGCCCTGGGCATGAGTGAAGGTTTTGGCCCCTGCCTTGTGGGCTTCTTCGATGGCTGCGCGGAGCTCCTCTTCGGTGAGCTGCGGGGAGCCCGGCTCAACGCCCTTGGTCATAACGCCTCCGGTGGCCATGACCTTGATCCAGTTGGCGCCGGCCTTTAACTGCTCTCTGGCTGCTCTTCTGCAGTCGTCGGGACCGTCAGCCTCACGGCCGGAGTCGTGGCCGTGTCCTCCGGTCATACAGATACAGCGGCATGCAGTCTGCATTTCCGGAGCCAGGATCTCGCCCTTTAACTGGGCGTCGTGGAGATCCACATCAATATATTTGGGCGCGCCTGCGTCACGGATGTAGGTCACGCCGGAATTTAACAGTGTTTTTAAATTCTTAAGGGCCCGGATGGTGACAGCGGCGTCAGAAATGGTTTCCTTTGCGCCGGTCCCGGCATCGGAGCACATATGTACATGGCAGTTGAAAAGCCCGGGGAGCACGGTCCTTCCGCCCAGATCGACAACCTTTGCGCCATCGGGAGCAGCGATACTGGTTCCTACCTCTTTGATCATGCCGTTTTCCACCAGGATGCTGCCGCCGGTGAGGACGGTCTGGCCGATCACATCCACGAGATTTCCGTTGGTAAATAATGTGGTCATAAGATTCCTCCTAAATCAGATATATTTTCCAGAATAAAAAGTCTATCTATATTATATCAGTAATTTGGGATATGACAATAAAATTGTGGAGAAAATTGCGCCAGATCCAAAAAAACCATAAAAGACTCTGCCAGGTCCTTGTGAAAATGGGGAGAAGATGGTACAATGGTATCGTTGGCGCGCGCCGGCTTCTGTGTATACCGCAGAGGTCCGGGCACGCAGAATCCGCCGGAGGGGAAGCACGGCCTCCCGGTGCAGAAAACAGACAGGAAAAGGATCATGGAGGGGAATGGATCATGGATATGACAGGAATGAAGCATGAGATCGAGGCGCTTGCAGAAGCCCACAGAGAAGAATTTGAGGCGGTGAGCGCATGTATTTTTGAACATCCGGAGCTGGCGTTCCAGGAAAAGATGGCACAGAATGAATTATGCAGCCTTCTGGAACGCCACGGCTTTTCTGTAAAACGGGGAGCAGGTTCCCTGGATACGGCCTTTGTGGCGGAATATAACAGCGGAAAGCCGGGAATGACCTTTGCATTTTTATGTGAGTACGATGCCCTTCCCGAGCTGGGCCACGCCTGCGGCCATAACCTCATCGGCACCAGCGGAGCCGGAGCCGGAGTGGTTTTAAAGGAGATCATGGAAAAATACGGCATCGGCGGAACACTGAAGGTATTCGGTACCCCGGCGGAGGAAAACGGCAGCGGGAAGATCACCATGCTGGACGAGGGGATCTTTGAGGGCGTGGATATGTCCCTGATCATGCATCCCAGCGATCTGTCCATGGCCGATGATATTTCCTTTGCGGCTGTGAACAAGGTGTATACCTTCAAGGGAAAACCGGCCCATACAGCAGCCTGTCCCTGGGTGGGAGCCAGCGCTTTAAACGGTGTGATGCAGATGTTCCATGCCGTTGATTCCCAGAGGCTCCATTTTAAAGACTACACAAGGGTACACGGCATCGTCCTGGAGGGCGGTACGGCTGTGAACATCGTTCCCGAGCGGGCTGTATGCAAGTTCAATATCCGTGCTCTGGATTCGGAGTATTTAAAGGAAGTGATCGCTGTCATCGACCGGTGCGCCCAGGGTGCGGCCATGTGCGCCGGAGTGGAGGTGGAGATCTCCCAGGACGGCTACCTGATCGAGGATGTGAGAAACGACCGGAGACTGGTGGAGGCTGTGGAGAAGAACATGGACCTCATCGGCGAGCACCACATCCCCAGGGATCTGACCCAGGGGATCGGCTCCACGGACGTGGGCAACGTGACCCACGCCATGCCTGCGGCCCAGTTTTATATCGGTGTCGGCGAGGGGCTGGGGACCCATACGGCTCCCTTTGCAGAGGCTTCCGGCGGCCCGGCAGGAAAACGGGCGCTTCTGGCGGCTGTGAAGGTACTGGCTATGACAGGACTGGATATGATGGCAGAATAGGCTGGATCCGCGTCCAGCTGTCCGGAATCCCCATGGATTTCCGGATATCCGTAAGGCAGACGGCTGAAAGGGCAGAGAAGGCCCAGCCGTCTGCCTTTTTCATGCATGGAAGAGGGGGATTATCCTGCATCAACGGGCAATTCTCCCTCCTCCCAGAACCTCTGCACCTCTTTAAGCCGTTCTGCCTGTTTTTTCTCTTCTCCCGCCTCGCCAGGAATGTAGTACCGGGTTCCCTTTAAGGATTCGGGCAGACATTCCATGCGGGCGAGCTTTTCCTTCGTGTCGTGGGCGTAGACGTAGCCCTTCCCGTAATCCAGCTCCTTCATAAGTCCGGTGGGCGCGTTGCGGATCACCAGGGGGACCGGCTCGGACAGCATGTTCAGGGCATCCTTTTTGGCGTGCTCGTAGGCCATGTAAACAGAATTGGACCTGGGCGCCAGGGACAGATAGACCACGGCGTGGGTCAGGTGGATATTGCATTCCGGCATTCCCAGGAAGTGGCAGGCCTGGTAGACGGAGACCGCCAGAGTAAGGGCGTTATTATCGGCCAGTCCGATGTCCTCGGTGGCAAACCGGATCAGCCGCCGGGCGATGTACAGGGGGTCTTCCCCGGCCTCCAGCATCCGGGCCAGCCAGTAGACAGCTGCATCGGGATCGCTGTTTCGCATGGATTTATGGAGGGCGGAGATCAGATTATAATGCTCTTCACCATTCTTATCATATAGAAGGGATTTTTTGCTGATGCACTGTTCCAGGATATCCCGGGTCACAATGGTCTTTTCTGGTGTGATGGTCCCGTTGGTCACGGCCATTTCCAGCACGTTTAAAGCCGTCCGGGCGTCTCCATTGGCAAATGCCGCGATGGCGGCGATCAGCTCCTCTCCGATCTCCACATTCAGATAGCCGAGGCCTCTGGAGCTTTTTAACGCATGGTGGAGGAGCTCCGTTAAGTCGTCGGTGGAAAGAGGCTGGAGGACGAAAACGCGGCACCGGGATAAAAGAGCTGCGTTGATCTCAAAGGACGGGTTTTCCGTGGTGGCTCCGATGAGGATGATGCTGCCCTTTTCCACATAAGGAAGAAATGCGTCCTGCTGGGCCTTATTGAAGCGGTGGATCTCGTCCACAAATACCAGAGTCCGCAGCCCGGACCGGCGGCTCAGCTCCGCCCGTGCCATGACCTCCTTGATCTCTTTAATGCCACTGGTAACGGCGCTGAAATTCACAAAGTCGGCGTTGGTCCGTTTGGCGATGATGCTGGCCAGGGTGGTCTTCCCGACGCCGGGAGGCCCCCAGAAGATCATGGAAGGGATCTGGTCCTGGTCGATGAGCTGGCGCAGGAGCTTCCCCTTTCCCAGCAGGTGCTTCTGGCCCACAAAGGTCTCCAGGGATTCCGGACGCAGCCGGCTGGCCAGAGGGGACATGGTCTCTTTGTAATCAAACATGGATAACTGTTCCATCATACTGCTCACCATCCTGTATATTTTACCGTTTCCGCTCCGGAGCCCGGCTGCGGGCCGGCTCCGGAGTCCGTGTGAAAGATTTATGATATCAGTGTAGCACGCGTGGAGGGGATCCGCAAGCGGCGGCAGACGCCAGATGCTTTTTGTATCCAACAGGCTGACAGGGAGATGGACGATGGAAGCGGAAAACAAATGTAAACTATATAAAAATACAAGTTGACAATCCGAAGGATTTTGTTATAATGTAAACACAAAGATGTAACTGGTTGACAACAAGCCGGGGATGAAACGCCCGGGGCGGGGAAGGCCGGAGGAAAACGGAAAGAGGAGAGTCTGTATTATGGAAAGATCTGCTTCACTGAAAAAGGAAAAAATGACAACGACCCAGATGACGGTCACGGCGCTGATGACGGCGGTGCTGTGCATTTTCGGCCCAATGGTCTTACCGATCCCTGTCAGTCCGGTCCCCATCAGCCTGACCAATCTGGTGCTTTATTTCATGGTCTATATTCTGGGAATGAAGGCCTCTCTGATGAGCTTTTGCCTGTATCTGCTGCTGGGAGCTGTGGGCCTTCCGGTGTTTTCTGGTTTTGCTGGGGGTCTGGGAAAACTGGCAGGTCCCACAGGAGGATATCTTCTGGGCTTTGTTTTCATGACCCTGGCCGCAGGCTTCATGGTGGAGCGGTTCCCGGATCACGCCGTCCTCCACGGGATCGGAATGGCAGCCGGTACAGCTGTGTGCTATCTGTTTGGGACCGTATGGCTGGCGGAGCAGATGTCTCTGACATTTACAGAGGCCCTTGGCATAGGCGTGATCCCATACCTTCCCGGAGATGCGGCAAAGATCCTTCTGGCAGTGATCCTGGGGCCGAAGCTCCGGAGAATTGTAAGACCGATCCTTTCCAGATAATGGATTTTAAATATGATCTTAAGAACGTCCCAGGGCCTGTGAAAAGGTCCTGGGTGTTTTTTATGGCAGAATTTTGCGGCAGAATGGCTTCTTTCCTTGACACAGCCCCTATTTTCGATTATTATAACGCTGTTACCCTTTTAACGATTGAGCATACGAGGAGGGAGTACCATGAAAAAAATACATGAAGCGCTTACAGAGATCCTTCCGCGGATCATAGAGCTGAGCGAAGATATCTACTGCCACCCGGAGCTGGGATTTAAAGAATTCCGCAGCCGGGAGAAGGTGACAGAGGCCTTAAGCCAGGCAGGGATCCCTTATAAAGATGTGGCCTATACAGGACTTACGGCCACGTTGGATTCTGGAAGACCAGGCCCCGGGATCGGGCTCATCGCGGAGTTTGACGCGGTTCCTACCCTGGGCCATCCTTATGCCAATAAGGACGATTACGCGGCCCACACCTGCGGCCACTATGCCCAGACCGGCGTGATGCTGAGCCTGTTTTTAGCCATTAAGGAGTCTGGTATGCTGGAGGACCTTTGCGGAAAGGTCACTCTGCTCTTTACGCCGGGCGAAGAGTTCTGCGACATGGATTACAGAAGATCCCTGATCGCCGACGGAAAGCTGAAATATCCGTCCGGAAAGCAGGAAATGATCTATGAGGGCGTTTTTGACGATATCGATATCATGCTGTCCTGCCACGCCATGGGGCTGGATATGGAAAAATATCACGCAGAGATCGGAGCCAGCTTAAACGGCTTTATCCAGAAGCGGGCCATCTTTAAAGGAAAGGCAGCCCACGCGGGAGCCAACCCCGAGGGCGGCGTCAACGCTTTAAACGCCGCAAACCTGGCCATGACAGCTATCAACTTCCAGAGAGAGACCTTCCGGGCTGAGGACGCCATCCGCGTTCATTTTGTAATGCAGGAGGGCGGACAGACCGTTAATACGATCCCGTCCCGGACCCAGATGGAGATGTATGTGCGGGCAAAGACCGTAGACGCTATCTTTGAGACCGAGGAAAAGGTAAACCGCTCCTTAAAGGCCGGGGCCATGGCCATCGGCTGCGACCTGGAGATCCAGGATACACCTGGTTATTTCCCGCTCCACCAGGACGAAAATCTGACGGAGCTTTTGAAGAAGCATATCCGCAATTATATGGATGATTCCATGATCGCCCAGGGGACCCACGGATTCGCTTCCGGCGATATGGGCGATATCTCCATGATGTGGCCCACGGTGGAGATCGGAACCGCAGGCTTCTCCGGGACCATCCACGGCAAGGACTTTAAGACCGCAGATCCGGTCCAGGCTTTTGAGATCCCGGCCCGGTATTTTGCCGATGCCATTGAGGAGCTGCTGTCTGACGGAGGAGCGGCTGCCTGGAGGATCAAGGAGGCCTTCCGCCCCGTAATGAGCAAAACAGACTATCTGGAAAAACTGGATAGTTTGAATAAATCAACCAATTTCATTTACAGCAAAGGAGAATGACGTATTATGAAAAAGAAATTTTTATGCGGCGCTGCCGTAATGGCTATGACCGCCAGCATGCTGTTCGGATGCGCAGGAGACAGCGCTGAGGAGACCACTGCAGCCGGAAAGGAAACTTCCGCAGAGGCAGGAGCTGAAAAGGAGACAGAGGCAAAAGAGGATGCAGAAAAGAAAGAGACAGAGGCTGCTTCCGGCGAGAAGGTTAAGGTGACTCTTCTTGTGACTGGTTCCTTCGGCGATAAGGCATTCAACGATTCCGCCCAGGCAGGAATGAAGAAGATCGAGAGCGAAATGGGAGACCAGGTCGAGGTAGAGATGATCGAAATGGGAAGCGACAAGACAAAATTCGAGGGCTCCATGCTGGACGCTGCCGAGTCTGACGCCGACATCATCATCACCGGTCTCTGGGACATGAAGGAGATCACCGAGCAGGTGGCCCAGGAGTTCCCGGAGAAGAAGTTCATCATCTTTGATACAGACGTGGACTACACTCTTGGCGATCTGAGCAACGTATACTCCATGAGCTACAAGCAGAACGAGGGCGCATTTTTAGCCGGCGTTCTGGCAGCCAGCGTGACCTCTTCCGATATGGAGTTCGCCAATGAGGACGCCGTGATCGGCTTCGTAGGCGCAAAGGATACGGCAGCCGTTATCAACGACTCTGCTGTGGGCTACATCGAGGGCGCCCAGTTCGTAAATCCGGACATCAAGGTTCTGGTTTCCTACGTTGGTTCCTATGTGGACTCTGCAACTGCAAAAGAGCTGGCGCTGACCCAGTACTCCTCTGGCGCTGACTGCGTATTCGTGGCAGCAGGCCCGGCTTCCGTAGGTGTTATCGAGGCTGGCGCTGAGAGCCAGAAGTATGTGATCGGCGTGGACTCTGACCAGGCTCTGGCATATGAAGGAAAGGATGAAGCCAACTACATCATCTCCTCTGCCATCAAGGGCGTAGGCGACAGCCTTTTCAGCTCCATCGAGAGAGCCCAGGCCGGAGAGCTTCCTTACGGCGAGCATGAGACCCTTGGACTTGCAGAAGGCGCTGTGGGCCTTGCTGACAACGAGATCTACAACACCGTAGTACCGGAGGACGTAAGGACTGCTGTGGACGGTGCAAAGGAGAAGCTCCTGGCTGGCGAGGTGACTGTGGACACCGCATACGGCATGGACGAAGAGACATTAAAGGGAATCATTAACGGCGCCCAGTAATCTTTTGGGAAGACAGGCGTTTTGGAAGGCGTTGAAAGGGAGATCTCCATTTCAGCGCCTTTTGCGCAAAAGCTCGGAACCGTTACGGAGGAAAATCATATGGAGCAGGGGAATATCCTGGAAGCCCGGAATATCACAAAGGTATACCCGGGAGGAGTTGTGGCCAACCACAACGTCAATCTTAGTGTAAAAAAAGGCGAGATCCATGCGCTGGTGGGGGAAAACGGCGCGGGGAAATCTACGCTGATGAAAATGTTATTCGGCATGCTGGCACCCACCGAGGGACAGATCTTTGTGGATGGGAAGGAAGTCCACTTCACCTCCTCCGGCGATGCCATTGCCGCCGGCCTGGGAATGGTGCACCAGCACTTCATGCAGGTCCCGTCTATGACTGTGGCAGAGAATCTGATCCTGGGAGCTGAGACCGGATCACCCTTTAAGGTGGACCGGAAGAAAGCGGTGGAGATCACAAGAGAGCTGTCAGAGCGGTATAACCTGAAGGTGGAAGCAGAGGAAAAGGTAGAGGATATTTCCCTGGCCATGCGCCAGAAGCTGGAGATCCTGAAGGCCCTTTACAGAGGAGCCCATATCCTGATCCTGGACGAGCCCACGGCGGTCCTTACGCCCCAGGAGACAGAGGAGCTGTTCGAGCAGCTGCTGCTCTTAAAAGAAAGCGGACATACCATTATTTTTATTTCTCATAAACTGAACGAGGTAAAGGCTCTCTGCAACCGCATGACCATCCTGCGGGACGGAAAGACCATGGGCACCTATGAGATCTCCGATCTGGATGAGCATGAGATCTCCCGGCTGATGGTGGGCCGTGAGGTGAGTCTGGATATCGAAAAAGCGGAGGCGGATTTCGGAAAGACTGTTTTCTCTGTAAAGGATCTGGTGTATGCCGATCAGTTCGGAAAGACACGCCTGGACCATGTTTCCTTTTCTATTAAAGAGGGGCAGATCCTGGGGATCGCAGGCATCGACGGAAATGGTCAGTCAGAGCTGGTGGAGGCCATTGTGGGCACCTTAAAGCTCCAGGGCGGCCAGGTACGGTTAAATGGAGAGGACCTGACTGGGGCCTCCGTATTGAAACGCCAGGAGGCCGGCATTTCCCATGTGTCCGAGGATCGGATGCGGTACGGCTCCGCGCCGAAGCTGAGTCTGGAGGACAACGCCATCTCCAAGGTGTACTATACCGGCCAGTTAAAATCCAGGGGACTCATCGACAGCAAAAAGGTAAACGGCTTCGCAAACCGGATCCTAAAGGAGTTCCTGGTAAAATACGATAACTCGAAGCAGTCCGTGTCCGAGCTTTCCGGCGGAAACGTCCAGAAGCTGATCGTGGGACGGGAATTTGACTATGATCCAGATCTTCTTATCATGAACCAGCCCACCCGGGGCATTGACGTGGGTGCCATCGAGTTCATCCGGAAGAAGATCGTGGACATGCGGGCCAGAAAAAAGGCCATTTTACTTGTATCCGCCGACCTGAGCGAGATCCTCTCCTTAAGCGATACGATCCTGGTGATGCATGAGGGCCGGATCGTGGGCCATATCAGTGATGTAAAGAACACGTCGGAAAATGACCTGGGACTTTACATGCTGGGAGTAAAGGAAGATTCAAAAGAGCAGATCGGAGGTGCGTACTGTGAGTAAGAAATTTACAGCTGTAAGACTCCTTTGTGCCTTTGGCATCGCCTTCGTTCTGACGGTGGCCATCATCTTCGGAGTCAGTGAGGAGCCGGTGACGGCTATCTATAACCTGTTCCTGGGGCCGCTGCAGTCCAAGCGTCATTTCTTTGACGTTTTTGCCAGCAGCGTACCGCTGATCTTTACGGGTCTGGCTCTGGGACTGGTGTTTAAATCCGGAAACTTTTCCATGATCGCAGACGCCTGCCTTTACACAGGCGCTGTGGTGACCGCAGCCCTGGCCATTAAGACGGCTCTTCCTGCGGGACTTCATCCGGCAGTGATCATGCTTCTGGCCGCTGTGGTGGGCGGCATCATTGGAAGCATCCCGGCTCTCTTAAAGGTGTATTTCCACACCAACGAGCTGGTGACCTCCCTGATGTTCAACTATGTGTTCTTCTATCTGGGGATCTATACGGTCACCAAATTCCTGGCAGACCGGGCGGCCGGAACCTTTGCGTCCTTAAAGTACCAGCCCACAGCCTCCCTGGGAAGCCTCATCAGCGGAACGAAATTCCACGCCGGATATCTGATCGCCATTGCTGTGGTGATCCTGTTATACCTTTTGGTATACAAGACAAAATTCGGATATGAGATCCGTATTTCCGGAAGCAATCCGGAATTTGCCAAATATTCCGGAATCAATACGAGCCGGGTCATCATCCTGACCCAGGTGATCGCCGGTGCCGTTGCTGGTCTTGGCGGATCTGTGGAGCAGATGGCCATGTACCAGAGGTTCAACTGGCAGGATTCACCGTCCTACGCCTGGGACGGCGTGATCATCGCCATCCTTTCCGGAAATAACCCGAAGAATGTGCCCCTGGCGGCATTCTTCCTGGCCTATATCCGTGTGGGAGCAGACCTCATGTCCAGGCGGTCTGACGTTCAGAACGAGCTGGTATCCATTATCCAGGCAGTTCTGATCCTGTTTGTAACGGCAGAGCGGTTCATGGCTGGCTGGAAGCAGCGCCAGGAAGCGAAGAAAGCACTGGGAGGGGAGGCATAAATATGATCTTACAGGATATCATCAATACACTGAGTCTTCCGGAGTTTTATTTTGCCGTTTTCAGAAGCGCCACTCCGGTGCTCCTTACGACTCTGGGGGCCATGATCGCCTCCCGGTCCGGAACCAACAACATTGCCCTGGAGGGCACCATGCTGATCTCCGCCTTTGTGGGCGTTGTGGTCAGCGCCTTTACCCAGAGCGCATGGATCGGCTTTTTCGGAGCCGTGCTGGCAGGTTTTCTCATCAGCAACATACTGGCGTATTTTATTTTAAAGCTGAATTCCAATTCTGTTATCTCCGGTATCGCCTTAAATACCTTTGCATCCGGAGGAACGATCTTTGCCCTGTATCTTCTGACAGGGGAAAAGGGGGCTTCCACGTCTCTGGCGTCCTTAAAGCTCCCCAGCATCGACATCCCGGTGATCCAGGACATCCCGGTCATCGGAGCCATCCTTTCCGGCCATCATGTGCTGACGTATGCGGCTCTGATCCTGGTGGCTGTGATCTGGTACATGTTTAAATACACAGAGCTGGGCATGCATATCCGGGCTGTGGGCGAGTCTCCGGATGCCGCCGAGTCTGTGGGCATCCATGTAAAGCGGGTCAAATATACTGCCTTAAGCCTCAGCGGGATCCTGACCGGCATGGCCGGAGCCTTCCTTTCCATGGGCTATGTGGGCCTGTTCTCTGCCGGAATGACCGCAGGACGCGGCTATATCGCCCTGGCCACCCAGGCCATTGCCGCCGGAAACGCCGTGATCGGCATGCTGGCCTCCCTGCTCTTTGGCTTCTGCCAGAGCCTGGCCAACTACTTACAGTCTTCTGGTATTCCGTTGCAGTTCATCCAGATGATGCCGTATCTGATCATCATCATCGCATACACCGTTTACTGTGCCATGGTGGAACGAAATAAGAAAAAGAAGCAGATGAGGGCAGCGGCTGGAAAATAGGAATGAAAGGAGAAACTACCCAATGAGCGAAAAGAAACTGATCGAGCTCCATCTGCATCTGGACGGCTCTCTGCGTCCGGAGACCGTATGGGAGTTATCGAAGGAGCAGGGGATCGCCATTCCGGCTTCCTCTCCCGAGGACGTAAAGTTTAAAATGGAGGTCCCCGAGGACTGCAAGACCCTGGAGGAGTACCTGGAGCGGTTCGCGCTGCCTCTGATGGTGCTTCAGAGAGCCGACGCCATCGAGCGTGTGACCTTTGAGCTGGTGGAGGATCTGGCAAAAGAGGGCGTGACCTACGCAGAGATCCGCTTTGCCCCGCAGCTTTCCGTAAGCGGCGGCCTCACCCAGGACCAGGTGGTGGAGGCGGCCATCCGCGGCGCAGAGCGGGGAATGAAGGAATATCCTCGGATCCGTGTGGGGCTGATCCTCTGCTGTATGAGAGGGGATACGAACCAGGAGCTCAACATGCAGACTGTGGAGACGGCGAAAAAATACCTGGGCAGCGTGGTCTGCGCCGTGGATATCGCCGGGGCTGAGGGCCTGTTCCCCACAGAAATGTTTGTGCCGGTATTTGCAAAGGTGCGAGAATACGGTCTTCCCATGACCATCCATGCGGGTGAGGCAGCGGGACCGGACAGCATGCGTACCGCCCTTTCCTATGGCACAAAGCGCATCGGCCACGGTGTGGCGGCCATTGAGGATCCGGAGCTTGTGAAGCGTCTGGTGGAGGAAGGCATTACCCTGGAGGTCAGCGTTACCAGCAACTACCATACAAAGGTGGTGGACCGTCTGGAGGACCACCCCATCCGCCGTCTTTTTGATGCAGGCGTGCGGGTGACCATCAACTCCGACAACATGACCTGCTCCAGGACCAATGTAAATAAGGAGCTGGATCTGATGCGGACCGTGTTCGGGTTCACAGAGGAAGAAATCGAAAAAATGGAAGAATACGCCTGGGAAGCCAGATTCTTAAAGAACTAATTTTGCCAGGAGAAAAGCCGGACCCGCCGTGTGATAGCGGGGCCCGGCTTTTTTTGGGTTTGGGGACAGCAAAACGGACGGGAGATGACTCCCGCCCGTGAGCTGCAATTAGAATTTCTTAAATAATAAGTGAATAATTACTCTGCGATCGCGTTCATCAGAGTCGGATGATCCGGGGTCAGGGCAATGCTTCCGCTGATAGCCATAACAGAAGTCGGATCCAGGAAGTCAACATAGAACTCAACGTTATCTTCAGTCTCGGGATCAATGGCATATTTTGCCCATCCGTCTGTTACGAAGCCAACGTTATATTCTGTACCATCGTCGTCTTTTTCGTTTTTAGCGTTGATCAGAACATCGCCGTCTTCCTTGTACTCAACATTGGAATGCTGGATGGAGCCATTCTGGTTTACAATAAAGGTGTACTCTGTTCCTTCAATCTCCATAGTTACTGGCTGGTATTTATAGTCGTCAGACGCAACAAGATGACCCTGGAAGTATAATTTGTTGTTCTTATTACCGGTAATACCCACACCCTTGGCTTCTCCGGTTGTGGCGTTATCTTTTGTTCCGAAGTAGAATTTGAAGGTATCGTCGTTGTCATCCTTAACAGACTGGGATCCTGTCTTCATGGAACCATCATCAGAGCCACCAAAATAATACATACCAAGGGTGATTTTATCATTGCCCTTTGCGTCTACAGCGGATTCCACAATATGAACAAAATTGGAGATCATTTCTCCGTCCTTGTTAAAGAAGTAATCCTTGGAGTTGATCTTCTTTTTAGCGATGCTGATAGCTTCTCCATCGTTACCGATTTCCAGAGCGCCATCGCCTAAGCTGTACTTATAGCCGTAGCCAACAAGATCACTGTAGTCGTCATCCTGAGCCGGTACATACGCCTTACCATCGCTGTCGAGCCAATACCAGAATTTGTCGTCATCCTCGTCTTCATCATAAGCGTCTTCCGGTCTCCAGGTTTTGAACCATTTATCCTCCTGGACATGACCGTCAGCCATTTCTTCGTCATATAAACAGTAGTAGGCTACGTCTACATCCCCCAGTTTGGTCTGGCTTCCTTCTTCATCGATTTCCGCATAGGAATAAGACTTATTTGTTTCATCATAGATTCCGCCAACCCAGCCAGTCAGCATCTGACCAAGATTGTCGCTCTGGTTTCCTAAAATAAACGCCTGACCTCCGACATTGGTCTGCCTTCCGGTAGCAACCTTGCCTGTGGATTTTAAATAGTACCAGTATTCATCTGCATCTGCGTCATCGTCAGCAGTAGCTGGCTCTGTGGTGTATACCCAAGCAGATTCTACACGGGCACCTGTCTCATCGCAGTAAAAGGTATAGCTTGTATTGATGCCGTTTTCTTCGTTTACAACATCGTTGCCGTCAGCTGTTACCCAGCCAGTCAGCATCTGACCGTCAGCATCGAAGAAGAATGTGCTTCCCTTGTAAAGGATCTTCTTGTTGTCTGCTCTCTTACCTGTGGACTGGAAGTAGAACCACTCCTCATCTGCATCCTCGTCCTCATACGGAGTTGTTAATCTCCAATCATTGATGATTTTTGTACCGCTGGAGTTTACGAAATAGTAATCTCCGTCGTATTCTACCCAGCTGGAACGAACGAGCATTCCGTCATCGCCTACATAATATTCCTTACCATTGCTGGAGCAGAAGGTGTTCTCATATACATCGCCGTTGGCGTCGTAGCAGTACCACTCGCCATCTACCATCATCCAGGTGCCCTTTGCAGCTGCGAAGGATGTGATGGAAGCGCCTAATGCTAACAGAGCTGCTGCGGATACGACTGCAGCAATTTTAGTCTGCTTTCTCATAATTAATGCACTCTCCTTTTTTTCTTTTTGAAACTTTTTTGAAATTCCTAATTGCATCACGAAAGGCATTATACTTCCTATAAGAGAAATTATCGGAAGTATAGGTGAATGCAGAAATTAAGAAAAGATTAAGAAAATAAATAAAAAATAGAGATAGAAAAAGATTTAAAAACAAAAATGCAAAATACAATATAATAAATATGTAATAATAAATTTTAAAATAATTTAAATATATTATCTGTTAATTTAAGAAGCCCTGATTCAGACTTTTGTATATGGAAAATTTCTTTTAAATTGCCATGAAAGATGATATACTGGTGCTGTGAAAAACTGAGTTAAGCAGAGGGCCCCAAAGGTGGCTGCTGATTTTAGCATATGAGATATACGAGGAGAAACTTCATGAGAAAAATGATTTCCTGGAATGTCAACGGCCTCCGGGCATGCGTGGGCAAGGGATTTTTAGAATATGTAAAGGAATCGGATGCGGACATTTTCTGCATCCAGGAAAGCAAGCTCCAGGAGGGACAGATTGAACTGGACCTTCCAGGCTACCGCCAGTATTGGAATTATGCAGAGAAAAAGGGATACTCCGGCACGGCCATGTTCACAAAGGAGGAGCCGGTCTCCGTTTCCTACGGCCTGGGGATCCCGGAGCACGATAAGGAGGGGCGCGTCATCACCGCAGAATTTGACGATTACTATGTGGTCACCTGCTACACGCCCAACTCCCAGGACGGCTTAAAGCGTCTGGATTACCGGATGGAGTGGGAGGACGCGTTCCTTTCCTATCTGAAAAAGCTGGAGGAGAAAAAGCCGGTGGTCTTCTGCGGGGACTTAAACGTCGCCCATAAGGAGATCGATCTGAAGAATCCGAAGACTAACCGGAAGAACGCGGGCTTTACGGACGAGGAAAGAGAAAAATTCACAAGACTCCTGGATGCGGGCTTCATCGACACCTGGAGATACTTTAACCCGGATCTGGAGGGCGTTTACTCCTGGTGGTCCTACCGGTTTTCTGCCCGCCAGAAGAACGCCGGGTGGCGCATCGACTATTTCTGCGTATCGGACAGCCTGAAGGACCGGCTGGTGAGCGCGGCCATCCACACGGACGTTCTGGGAAGCGATCACTGTCCGGTGGAAGTGGTGATCGGGGACTAAAGGAAAGGGTATACGAATCATGAATCTTGTAACGGCAGAGCATCTGACCAAATCATATACAGAACGGCTGATCCTCAATGACACGGATTTTTCCATCAACGAAGGGGATAAGATCGGCCTGATCGGCGTCAACGGCACCGGAAAATCCACGCTTTTAAAGCTGGTGGCAGGCCTGGAGGAGCCGGATACGGGGACCGTTGTCCGCGGGAGGAACCTGGATATCCGCTATCTTCCCCAGAATCCGGTGTTTGAGGAGGGAGAAACGGTCCTGGAAAGCGTCCTCAGGGAAAACCGGAGCCGGTATCATGACCAGATCTGGGACCTGGAAAGCCAGGCAAAGGCCATGCTGAACCGGCTGGGGATCCCGGAACATGACCAGCAGATCGGACAGTTATCCGGCGGCCAGAAAAAGCGTGCGGCCCTGGCGTCAGTCCTTTTATCGCCCACGGACCTGCTGATCCTGGACGAGCCCACCAACCACCTGGACAGCGCCATGGCAGACTGGCTGGAGGAGTATTTAAAGCGGTTTAAGGGCGCGCTGCTTATGATCACCCATGACCGGTATTTTCTGGACAGCGTCACCAACCGCATCGTGGAGCTGGATAACGGGAAGCTGTACAGCTACCAGGCCAACTACGAGGGATTCCTGGAGCTGAAGGCCGGGCGTATGGATATGGAACAGGCGTCGGAGCGGAAACGCCAGTCCATCCTCCGGGTGGAGCTGGAGTGGATGAAGCGGGGAGCCCGGGCCAGATCTACCAAGCAGAAGGGGCGGATCCAGAGGTATGAGGCGCTCCGGGATGCCAAAGGGCCGGAAAAGGAGCAGGCTGTGGAAATGGAATCCATTTCCAGCCGCCTGGGAAGGACGACCGTGGAGCTGTCGGGGATCTGCAAGGCCTACGGGGACAAGGTGCTCATAAAGGACTATACGTATTTTTTTCTGAAAAATGACAGGATCGGATATATCGGCCCCAACGGCAGCGGGAAGTCCACGCTGATGAAGATCATCGCCGGATGGGAAAAGCCGGATTCCGGTACGGTGGAGATCGGACAGACGGTGAAGATCGGATATTTTTCCCAGGAAAATGAGGACATGGATACCAGCCTTAAGGTCATCGACTATATACGGAACGTGGCGGAGTACGTCCAGACAAAGGACGGGAGCATCAGCGCCTCCCAGATGCTGGAGCGGTTTTTATTCCCGCCGTCGGTGCAGTATACGGTGATCCAGAAGCTGTCCGGCGGTGAGCGGCGGCGGCTGTATCTGTTAAAGATCCTCATGAGCGCGCCCAATGTGCTGATCCTGGACGAGCCTACCAACGATCTGGACATTAAAACGCTGATGATCCTGGAGGATTACCTGGACAGCTTCCAGGGTATCGTCATCACCGTATCCCATGACCGGTATTTCCTGGACCGGGTGGTACGGCGGATCTTTGCTTTTGAGGGAGACGGCGTTCTCCGCCAGTATGAAGGCGGGTTTACGGATTATGCAGCCCGTAAGGCCGCGGAGGCTGAAGCGGAAGAGGAGAGCCGGGCGGACGTGAAGCCTGCGGCCCCTCCAAAGGAAAAGGGGCAGAGGACCCGCGGGCCGCAGAAGCTGAAATTTACCTATAAAGAACAGAAAGATTACGAGACCATCGAGGCAGATATGGCGGCTCTGGAGGAGAGGATCGCAGGGCTCGAAGAAGAGATCCAGGCATCGGCCCGGGATTTTGTAAAGCTGAACCAGCTTATGGAGGAAAAGGAAAAGGCAGAGAAAGAGCTGGAAGAAAAGATGGACCGGTGGATGTATCTGGAAGAGCTGGCGGCGAAGATCGCAGAGCAGCAGGGGTAGGCTTACAGACGTAGAATAGAACGGAGGACGGGATATGACGGGACGAAAGAACAGACATGAGCTCCTCTATCCATTGGGAGTAACGCCGACAGAAGAAGGGGCAGAGATCCTCGTACAGGCTGAGGGGAAAAAGGTAAGTCTCCTTTTATTCCGGAGAGGAGAAAAAAAGGCGGCGGAAGTCATTGATTTCCAGGAAAGGGACCGGGTCGGAGACGTCTGGTCCATGACCTTAAGGGGATATGATCTTGAAAATATGGAATATGGCTTCCAGTGCGACGGCCAGTGGATGCCGGACCCCTGTGCCAGGATGGTCACAGGCCGGGAAAAATGGGGAGACCTCTCCCGGGCCGGGAAGCCGGTGCGGGCCAGGCTTCTGACCGGGGAATTTGACTGGGAGGATGATGTGAGGCCGGAGATCCCATATTCTGACAGCATCATCTACCGGCTCCATGTGCGGGGATTCACAAAGCATAGAACCTCCGGTGTGAAAGACCGGGGAACCTTCGGTGGGATCCGGGAAAAGATCCCGTATTTAAAGGAACTGGGCGTAACGGCAGTGGAGCTTCTTCCAGTGACGGAGTTTGACGAGGTCATGGTCACAGAGCCTGCGGCCGGGCTCCCGGGACAGAAGCCGGAGGCCACGGGGCGGATCAACTACTGGGGATACGGCCCATCGTTCCTTTATGCACTGAAGACCTCCTATGGATCCGGGGAGACCGAGCCTGAGAGAGAATTCAAGGAGCTTGTGAAGGCGCTCCACCGGGAAAATATGGAGTGTATCCTGGAGTTTTATTTCACAGGTAAGGAGTCTCCCGGCGATGTGCTCCACGTCCTCCGTTACTGGCTCCAGGAGTACCATGTGGACGGCTTCCGGCTGACGGGCTTTGCCCCCAGGGAGGCCATTGCCGGGGATCCGTTCTTACGGTGCACCAAGCTGTTTGCAGACAGCTGGGAGGAGGCCCTGGAAAGGAGGCCCAAAACAGGCTATCCCATGCCGGGAGACGGGAAGGTGACGCTGCGGGACAAGCACCTGGCGGAATACAACGGCCGGTTTGAGGAGGACATGCGGCGGCTTCTGAAGGGCGACGAGGGGATGTTAAACAGCCTGGCATTCCATTCCAGAAGGAATCCGGCAGAATACGGCGTCATCAATTATATGGCCAATACCAACGGCATGACCATGATGGACATGGTCTCCTATGACCGGAAGCACAACGAGGACAACCATGAGGACAACCGGGACGGCACGGATCACAATTATTCCTGGAACTGCGGCGAGGAGGGCCCCACCAGGAAAAAAAGGATCCGGGACCTGAGAAGGCAGCAGCTCTGCAATGGGTTCCTCCTGCTGTTTTTAAGCCAGGGAACGCCGCTTCTGCTGGCGGGCGACGAATTTGGGAATTCCCAGGAGGGAAATAATAACGCGTACTGCCAGGATAACCGGATCTCCTGGCTGGACTGGAGGCTTCTGGAGACCAACCGGGACATCTTTGAATTTGTAAAGGGGCTCATTGCTTTCCGGAAAAAACATGGTGTATTCCATATGGAGAGGGAGCCCCGGATCATGGATTACAGATCCTGCGGACGCCCGGATGTTTCCTACCACGGCGAATACGTATGGCGGCCGGAGTTTGAGAATTTCCGCCGCCAGTTGGGGATCCTTTACTGGGGGGAATATGGGACGAAGGAGGACGGAAGCCAGGACGATACCATGTATGTACTTTATAACATGCACTGGGAGCCCCATGTATTCGGCCTTCCCCACCTTCCCAAGGGCCAGACCTGGCATGTGCTTTACGATACGTCAAAGGGCCCGGAAAAGGGCGTGTACGGAGAGACTGCGGCGCCGGAGCTGAAGGACCAGTCCCAGATCGCCATGACGCCGCGGAGCATCGTGGTCTTATGCGGACAGCCAGGAAACGGAGTTCTGGAGGAGGAAAGCAGCAGGGAGCTGCCCACGCCGGCGGCTGGACCTGAGGCAAAGGCATCTGCCGATCCGTCCGCGGTCCAGTCCGTAAAGGCGTCTGCCGATCCGTCAGCGGTTTAGCCTGAAAAGGCCCGGCGGTTCCGGGGGAGGTCCGCCCCCGGAGCCAATGGAGCTGCCAGGCAGAAAAAAACGGCCGGGGCGCTGAAAGGACGGCTTTGAACAGTTCTCAGCCTGCTTTGCAGCACCCCGGCCAGATACGGCTTATTCGGGATAGATGAGGCGGTCTTCCTGGATATCCTCCAGCACCTCGTCGCAGAATTTCCGGGCCAGATACCTGGCCATGGGAAGGTTCATATCCAGGTAATTGCCGCAGTCCCTGGCAGCTGCGCCGGGGATCTCCCCTTCAAAGTCCCGGATATAGGAAAACATTTCCTGAAGGAGAGGAACGATATCTGCGGATTCATAGTCTCCGGCCAGCAGAAGGTAAAAGCCGGTGCGGCAGCCCATGGGGCCGAAATAAAGGACACGGTCCTTGTAAACCTTGTGGTTCCTCAGAAACGTGGCGCCCAGGTGTTCAATGGTGTGGATCTCCGCAGTATTCATGACAGGCTCATGGTTGGGGCGGGTCATACGGATGTCGAAGGTGGTGATCCGGGCGTCTCCCGCGGTATCCCGTCTGGATACATAGACGCCGGGCAGGAGTTTCAGATGATTGACAGTGAAGCTTGCGATCTTGTCCATAGATGGTTCCTTTCCTTTCTGTAAACAGTTCTGCTTCCATTATAACGGCAAAGCGGGAAGGATACAAGCCCTGATCCACTGCAATGAAGAGTGGACAATGGACGGAAAGTGTATTATAATATAAAAGAATTGTTTGAAAATACAGGGGGCTGCTGCGAATGGGCGGGTTTTTATCCTCCTCCTTTGCGGCGGCCCCTGGAGAATGAAAAGGAAATTTAAGGAGACGGAACAATGTTAGACGGAAAGAAAACTTTATTCAGCGGAATGCAGGCAACCGGTAACCTGACTCTCGGGAACTATCTGGGGGCTTTAAAGAACTGGGTGACGATTTCCGATGATTACCAGACCTTTTTCAGCGTCGTGGATATGCATTCTATTACTGTCCGTCAGGACCCGGCAGAGCTTAGAAAGCGCGCAAGAACACTTCTGACTCTTTATATTGCCGCCGGACTTGACCCGGAGAAAAACTGCATTTATTACCAGTCCCATGTATCGGGACATGCGGAGCTGGCCTGGATCTTAAACTGCTTTACCTATATGGGCGAGCTGAACCGGATGACCCAGTTTAAGGACAAGGCTGCCAAGCATGCCGACAATATCAACGCGGGCCTGTTCACGTACCCGGTACTCATGGCCGCAGATATCCTGCTGTACCAGGCGGACGTGGTGCCGGTGGGTATCGACCAGATGCAGCACTTAGAGCTCACCAGGGACATTGCCATCCGCTTCAATAATATCTACGGAGATGTGTTCACGGTTCCGGAGGCCTATATCGGAAAGGCCGGAGCAAAGATCATGAGCTTACAGGATCCGGCGAAAAAGATGTCCAAGTCCGATGAAAACCCCAATGGCAGCATTTATCTCATGGACGATCCAGATACCATTATCCGCAAGTGCAAGAGAGCTGTGACGGATTCCGAGGGTATCATCCTGTACCGAGACGAGCAGCCGGGCGTTAAGAACCTGATCGATATCTACTGCGCATGTACCGGAAAGACACCGGCAGAGGTAGAGAGGGAATTCGATGGAAAGGGCTACGGTGATTTCAAAATGGCCGTGGGCGAGGCTGTGGTCGGCGTATTAAAGCCGCTCCAGGACCGGTTTGCAGACCTTAGCAAGAACAAAGAATATCTGGATAAGGTGATCAAGGAAAATGCGGAGAAGGCGTCCTATTTCTCCAATAAGACCCTTAGAAAGGTCCAGAAAAAAGTGGGCTTCCCGGAACGCATCCGCTAGGAAACCGGTGAGGAGGGCTTTATGAAGCTTTTGACCTATGCCATAAATAAAAAAGAGCTGACAGGAGTACTGAACAGGGAAGGGACCTTCGTGTATCCCCTTTCTGCGGCGGGAATGGAATACCGGACCATGAAGGAGGTCATACGGGAGATCGGACCGTCGGAACTGGAGCTCCTGGACCATATTTCCGGGCTTCCTCCCTATGAGGTATCCAATGCCGCGCCTCTGGAGGACATAAAGATCATGGCCCCGATCCCGGTGCCGGACCAGGATATCATCTGCCTGGGGATCAACTATCTGGCCCACGCGGAGGAATCCGCCAGGTTTAAAAAGGAAGCATTTTCCAAGCCGGATCAGGCGGTGTATTTTTCCAAGCGGGTCAACCGGGCCACGGATCCCGGCGATGGGATCCCATCCCACAAAGAGCTTACGAGCCAGCTGGACTATGAGGCAGAGCTGGCGGTGATCCTGAAAAAGGATGCTAAGGACGTGGCTTTGGAGGATGTGGAGGATTATATTTTTGGTTATACCATTATGAACGACGTCAGCGCCAGGGAGGTGCAGACGGCCCACAGACAGTGGTATTTCGGGAAGAGCCTGGATGGATTTACGCCCCTGGGGCCCTGGATCGTCACCGCCGACAGCGTGGAATTTCCGCCAAAGCTCAGGATCCAGTCCCGTGTCAACGGAGAGCTGCGCCAGGATTCCAACACGGAACAGTTCATTCACGGGATCGCAGAAGTGGTCAGTGAGCTGAGCCGCGGCATGACCCTGAAGGCCGGTACCATCATCGCCACCGGAACGCCAGCAGGCGTGGGAATGGGCTTTGATCCGCCCAGATTCCTCAAACCGGGAGATGTGGTCGAGTGTGTGATCGAGGGGATCGGAACACTGAAAAATCCGGTGGTGGAGTAGGGGGAAGAAGATTTCCCTGCGCCCAGCGGCATGGCTGCCTTCGCGGATCTTCTGGACAGACAGGAGCTTTGGGATGCTGAAGGGACCGGGCCGCTCCGGAACAGAACAGAATCATATAGAAGCAGAGTTTGCCATGAAGGGAACGCACCCGCCGCAGGCGGGGCTTTCTTTTCATGGCTTTTTCAAAATAGTGGGACCGGCTGGTGAATTTAGGTTCGTACTGCCGGTTTCTGGGCTTTTGGAGCAGACTTCTGAGTCTGTGCCGCAGGTTTCTGGGCTTTTGGAGCAGATCTTTGCGCCTGCAACCGCAGGATTGGGCATAGAATGGCCTTTTTCTAGTGTATGCCCAAAAAAATCGGATTTTTTTGGGATTTTCTTTAGAAAATCAAGCCTTATGCCCAACCCCTGGAACTCCGATGGTTAGAATAGGGTAAAGGAGAAGAATGTATATGGAAGATATACGGACCATGCTGAACCGGGTGGCATCCGGGGAGCTTTCTGTGGACCAGGCGGTCCTGGAGCTGAAAAAAGAGCCATTTTCAGAGGCAGGCTTTGATGAGCTGGGGTTTGCCAAGCTAGATACCCACCGGCGGCTGCGCCAGGGGATCGCTGAGGTGATCTACGGAGCGGGAAAAACAGCGGAGCAGATCGCCGGGATCGTGGAGGCGATGAAAAAGCGCGGCCAGGAACTGGTCCTGATCACACGGATGGACCCGGAAAAGGCCCGTCATACGGAAGATCTCCTGAAACAGAAGTTTGAAGATGGAGCCGGCTTCCGGTATTTTGACGGTACCGGGATCGGCATATGCGGGGACTTTCCGGAAAAGGACGGAGTCGGCACGATCGTGGTCGCCACTGGAGGGACCAGCGATATCCCGGTGGCTGAGGAGGCAGCCCTGACAGCCGAGGCCCTGGGAAACCAGGTAGAACGGCTTTACGATGTGGGGGTTGCAGGCCTGCACCGCCTGGTGGCGCATATGGATACCATCATGAGCGCCCGGGTGATCATCGCCATCGCTGGAATGGAGGGAGCCCTGGCCAGCGTCATTGGCGGCCTGGCGGACTGCCCGGTCATTGCAGTTCCCACCAGCATTGGCTACGGCGCCTCATTTCACGGCGTCTCAGCCCTGCTTTCCATGCTGAATTCCTGTGCCAGCGGGGTCAGTGTGGTAAATATAGACAATGGATTCGGGGCCGGATATCTGGCCAGCATGATCAATCATATGAAGGGATAGAGGAGGAAACGAAATGAGAACGATTTACCTGGACTGCGGCATGGGGGCCGCGGGAGATATGCTCATGGCGGCGCTTTTAGAGCTGTGTCCGGAAAAGCAGGAAGAATTTCTTGGAAAAATGAACGGACTGGGTCTGCCTGGCGTGAAGGTGGAAGCGGAACCGGCCGTAAAATGCGGGATCACGGGAACACATATGAATGTGACTGTTTTCGGGGAGGAAGAGGAGAGCGAGGACGTTCATGATCATGGACACGCCCACACCCATTCCCATGAAGCCTGCGAATCCGCTGCCGCTGACGGGCTTCACAGCCATGTCCACAGCCACGATGGCCATGACCACCACCATGAGGACCATGATGCCCACAGCCATGACCATCACCATGGTGAACACGTCCACAGCCACGACGGACATGATCATTCCCATCATCACCATCATCACTCCACCATGGCAGGCATCGCCTCCATCATTGACGGTCTGGATATTCCAGACCCGGTGAAGGAAGACATGAAGGCAGTTTATGCCCTGATCGCCGAGGCCGAGTCCCATGCCCACGGAATGCCGGTGGACCAGATCCATTTCCATGAGGTAGGTACCATGGATGCGGTGGCAGATATTGCAGGTGTATGCCTTCTGTTCCATGAATTGGGAGCGGATCAGATCATCGCCTCTCCGGTCCATGTGGGAAGCGGCCATGTTCACTGTGCCCATGGGATCCTTCCAGTCCCGGCTCCGGCCACGGCCCATATTTTACAGGGGATCCCCGCATACAGCACCCAGGTACAGGGAGAGCTCTGCACCCCCACCGGTGCGGCCCTCTTAAAGCATTTTGTCAAAGAATTCCGGGAAATGCCGGTGATGACCACGTCAAAGATCGGATACGGAATGGGTAAAAAGGATTTCGAGCGGGCCAACTGTGTCCGGGCCTTTCTGGGGGATACCGCTGAGACTGGAGACGAGATCGCAGAGCTGTCCTGCAACCTGGACGACATGACTGCAGAGGCCGTTGGCTTTGCGGAGGAGGCGCTGTTCGAAGCCGGAGCCCTGGAGGTCTATACGGTCCCTGTGGGGATGAAAAAGAGCCGTCCCGGTGTCCTTCTGACTTGTATGTGCAGACGGGAGGACGAAGAAAAGATGGTGGAGCTGCTGTTCCGGCACACCACGACGCTGGGCGTCCGGGAGCATATCAGCCGGAGGTTCACTCTGAAGCGCCGGGAGGAAACTGTGGAAACGGCTTATGGACCCGTGCGGAAAAAGATCTCCCAGGGCCATGGCGTTACCAGAACCAAGCTGGAATATGAAGATCTGGCCGCCATTGCGAAAAAAACAGGCCGGCCTCTGGAGGAGATCCGGAAAGAGATAGAGAAATAGAGAAAAAAGGAAAAATAGAAAAATCCGCCGGAAGATGTGATCAGATACATCCTCCAGCGGATTTTTTTACCGCTTATTTCGGCCCGCCGGTCTGGAATTCCTTTAATCCATCCGAATCAGAAGAGCCGGAGCTTCCGGAACCGCAGGACGGGGAATCACAGCTTGTTCCGCCAGGAACCGTGATGCTGGAGCTGCCCGACGATCCGCCGGGGCCGGAGCTGGCTCCCGGATTGGCGGAGGGGACATTGCTGCCGCCTGGGGACGGTATGCTGGAATTTCCGGCCGACATGCCGTTGCTGCCGCCCGGACCGGCCGTGCTGCCAGAGTTTCCGGAACTTCCGCCGGGGCCGGAGGTACTTCCGGGATTCACGGTGGTGATCCCATTTCCGCCGGGAGCAGAATTTGTATCCGGAGCGCTGCCTCCGGGAGCCCCTGTACCCGTATTTCCGGCAGACATCCCTCCCGGAGAGGAGGTGCCGTTGGTCACCTGGTTTCCGGTAATTCCAGAATTTCCAGAATTTCCGGACGGCGGTGAATATACGCTGCCAGCCGAGCCCCCGTCAATGGCAGAGGCCTCATTGAGGCATACGCCTGAGTTGTCAAAGGTATAGTTGATATTATTGATCGCGTAGGAGCCATTGGAGATCATCTTTCCATCCGACGGATTCATGTAATAATACTTACCATTATCCTTGACCCATCCGGTGACCATATGGCCCGAGGGGTTGAAATAATACCAGGCTCCGTCGATCTGCTTCCATCCCACAGCCATTTTGCCGGATGTCTTATCCATATAATATTTGTGGGTGCCGTCACTCTGCCATCCGGTGACCATGCGTCCGTCTGTATGGAGATAATAGTACCGGCCGTCCAGCTGGAGCCATCCAGTCATCATCTGTCCATTCCCGTTAAAGTAGTACCAGTAATTGTCGATGACTGTCCAGCCCGAGGCCATATCACCGTCGGGATTGAAGAAATACGTCACATTGTCGATGGTCTGCCATCCGGTGACCATGGTACCGTCTGCCTTCATATAATAATATTTTCCGTCCAGGTTCAGCCATCCGCGTACCAGCCGCCCATCGCTGGCAAAGTAATAAAACGCGCCGTCCATTTTCCGCCATCCGGTGACCATGGATCCGTCGCCCTTCAGATAATAGTAGTCGGTGCCGATCCGGAGCCATCCGGTGACCATGGCCCCGTCCAGAAGATAATACCATTTTCCATTATCCTGGAGCCATTCGCTGGCCATCCTTCCGTCTGTCTTCAGATAGTACCATTTCCCGTCGATGGTCTGCCATCCGGTCATCATCTGCCCGGTTTTAGGAAGCAGATAATAATAAGAATTATCCAGAAGCAGCCATCCCTTATACTGGGTGCCGTCAGAATTCATATAGTACCAGCTCTGTCCGTCGTTGATCCAGCCGGTCTGCTTTACATAATTCTTATAATAATACCATTTCCCGTCGATCAGCCGCCACCGGTCAGCAGGCAGCTTGGCTGACAGATCCTTAAAGACAAAGTTGATATCCACATTTCCGTTGACACCGTCGATCTGCCCCTCGTTGGTGGCCTGCCACATGGCCGCGCCTGCATAGGCTGGCTTTGCGTTATACCGGGCCACCCATACGTCGTAGGGAACCTTGGTCATATCGATCTTCTGGGAAAGCCAGTAATCATTGGTGTAGACCATGGGATAATATCCGGCGGCCTCCACCTTCTTACAGAATGCATTGATCACATCCGCCAGCTGGGCAGGGGTCAGCGCGCTCATTTCCGTGGACTCCACATCGAGCACCACCGGATAAGAAATGGGATAGTCCTTGATCAGATTCAGTACAAAATCCGCCTCCGCCTCCGCTGCGGCCGTTGTGGTGGCATAGGAATAAATATAAGCGCCCACCTTCAGTCCTGCATTGAAGGCGTTTACTGCATTGACGCTGAAATATGGATCCACCTCGTTGTTATATTTGGTTCCCAGCATAACGAACTGCACATCGTCCGCCGCCACGGCGTTCCAGTTGATGGACTGCTTCCAGTGGGAAACATCAATGCCCCTGGCTGTGATCCCTGTGAGTGCAGAGCCGTCTGCCGCCACATAGGAGCCGTTGGCATTCCGTTCCCAGGCCGCCGCAAAAGACGGGACGGCGGGATATACGGCTGCAAACGCCATAGTCAGGCTTAACAGAGCTGCAGCCAGCCGCTTCCTTTGTATCATAGAAATCCCCCTCATGGTAAAATAGTTCCGAAAAACTTCTATGTTGATTATACCATATAATCCCAATGGAGTCTTGAATAATTTATTACAAAAGTGGGCCAAAATCCCGGAGTTCTGCCACATTTTCCGGAATTCCGGGACAAATTTAAAAATCAGACCCGATCAGGAGAAAGGCCGGATCGGTAACGATCTTTTTATAGTACTCCTTGGCGTACCGGTACATGATCAGCGTGTATTCTCCAAACTCATCGCCGATACTGCTTTTGTATACGGCCCACAGGCACCATAAAAAGCCGCCCAGGGCAATATAGGAATAATAAACGAACCGGTCCTCGGCAGAGATATTTCCGCTGCAATATATGGCAAGGAGCTTTTCAGCCTCTTCCTCATTATAATAAGAATAAATCGCAGCCATGCTGACATCGATCATGGGGTCGCACATTCCGGCGTACTCCCAGTCGATGAGCCGGATCCCGCCATCCGGCAGGAAAAGGAAGTTATCGCAGACGCTGTCAATGTGGCAGAGGGTCTTTTTGCGGTCCAGACGGTCCAGACGCTTTAAAAGCGTGTTCATGTGGCCGCGCACATGATCGTAATCCTCAAAAAGATTTTTTTCATAGCCCTTACAGATGGACTCATAAAAGTCGATCCGCTCTCTCATATCGAAGGAATGGTCCACCTGGATACCGGAATTATGGAGGCGATGGACCAGCTCCATACAGCGGGCCACGTCCTGCCAGCTTCTGGGATCTCCATTTCGTGCGCCTTCATAAAATTCAGAGATCTTATAACCTGTGTCGCCGCTCATATAGATCACATGCTCAGAGATCCCCAGGGGCTTGATGGCGTCATAAACGGCTTTTTCCTGGGCCCGGTTGATGAGAAGATCGGTTCCAGGCCCCGGGATCCGGCAGATATACGACCGCTCCCTGGCTTTAAAAAGGAATGATTTATTGGTCATGCCTGTCTTTAGGCATTTCAGATCGGTCACCTCGGATTCCGGGATATGGAGGACTTCTGCCACCAGCTCCATGGCCGCATTGTTGGAATTGTTCCGGTACTTTTCATCGAATACCCGCAGCTCCTCCAGGTTCTCGAACTCATACACCTGGTTTTCCGGCTGACGGTTGATGTACATTTTGGGAGCCGGGTACTTTGCCATGGACGGAACGTGTTCTCCTGCCGTTCCATTCAGCAGGTCTGCCAGAACCTGTTCCCAGTACATCTGCTCGGTTCCGGGGGTCTCATAATATTTTTCCAGCACGGGGAAAAACTCCTCGGAAAATTCCCGGGAAAAGTAAACCGGCCCGTACATGACCCAGGAATCAGAGCCGCCTACGGCCACTCCGGTGAGCAGCCCCTTTTTGCTGGCCTCCAGGCACCATTCAGAGGTGGCGCCTTCCATATATACAGAAGAATACCATGCGCCGCACTCGTATGTATGGTACATGTTTTCGCGGATCCAGTTATCTGAGGATAAAAGATACGTGTTTTTTCCCTTGAAGCAGTCCCGGGCCCGGTAAACGGTGGTCAGTGTGTTCTTATTGTGGTATTCCGGGTTGTAAAGCAGCTTTACGCCGAATTTATCAATGAGGTACTCAAATTTCTCCTTCAGATACCCCACCACGATGGTGATATCCATGATCCCGGCCTCGTGGAGCTGGTTGATCTGACGCTCGATCATGCGTTCCCCGAACACCTCCAGAAGCCCTTTCGGCGTTTCAAAGGTCAATGGCACAAAACGGGAGCCGAATCCTGCCGCCAGGATAACGGCGCTGTTGACCCGGTACTTCTGGAGCAGTTCCACGCCCTTTTTTAATAAGGAATATTCTCCCGTCTGGGGATCCAGGGCGATCAGTCCATCGGCCAGGGCATCCCGGATCAGATGGTTGCAGGTCCCCAGGGAAAGGTCCATGGCTGCCGCCAGTTCCCTCTGAGTGATCTTTTTCTTCTCATAAATATTTCTGCACAGCAGTCCAAAACGATCCATAATCGTATTCCTCCATAGAAATTGAACGAAATCAGATGAAAATTATATGTTCAAAAAAAACAATAAAATTAAAGATATGAACATTATACCATACCAAATTGAAATTGCAAGAGGGTAAAAATGAAGGATTGTACCAATATAAGTACAATATAGCCATAAAAATGAAGTTTCGTAAAGAATCCGTAAGAAAATAAACAGATAAAAGTTATGGAAATTCTTAAGAAACTATACTATAATGTGGATGTATCGGAGGTACGGAATACTTCCCAGAGGAGTCAAAAGCTTACATCCTTTGCAAAACTTGCGAAAAATGTAAAAAAACTATTGATAATTTCTCTTATAAGAAGTATAATGTTCCTCGTAATGCAATTAGGAATTTCAAAAAAGTTTCAAAAAGAAAAAAAGGAGAGTGCATTAATTATGAGAAAGCAGACTAAAATTGCTGCCGTAGTATCCGCAGCAGCTCTGTTAGCATTAGGCGCTTCCATCACATCCTTCGCAGCTGCAAAGGGCACCTGGATGATGGTAGATGGCGAGTGGTACTGCTACGACAAGAATGGCGATGTATATGAGAATACCTTCTGCTCCAGCAATGGTAAGGAATACTATGTAGGCGACGACGGAATGCTCGTTCGTTCCAGCTGGGTAGAGTATGACGGAGATTACTACTTCGTAAACTCCAGCGGTGCAAAGATCACCAACGACTGGAGATTAACAACCCCGTACGAGGACGAGGATGCAGATGAGGAATGGTTCTACTTCCAGTCCACAGGTAAGAGAGCAGACAACAAGAAGATCCTTTACAAGGGAAGCACCTTCTTCTTCGATGCTGACGGTAAGATGCTGACTGGCTGGGTAACAGCTGACGGCGACCAGGTTGTAAACGAAGAGAACAGCATTAACACAAGCACAACAAGCCCGACTTATTACTGCGATGAGACTGGTGCCCGTGTAGAATCTGGCTGGGTATACACCACAGCTCCGTCCACACCGGATGATGATGCAGATGCAGATGAGTACTGGTACTACTTAAAGTCCAGCGGTAAAGTTGCTACTGGTAAGCAGTCCAACGTTAAGGGCCAGGGATTCGTATTTGGTAACATGGATGAGAACCGTGGTCAGATGCTGACTGGCTGGGTTGCTGGAACTAAAGTAGACAAGGACGCTGATATGCTTTACAAGGAAATCGGCGGTGAGGATAGTGATGAAGTATTAAGTACTTATGTTAAGGATACAAGTGCAGATGCTGAAGAGGGTAACGATGCAGTTGTATACTATTGTATGTACGATGAAGACAAAGCAGATGGTCACATCCAGAAAAACAAATGGAGAAAGACATGGGCTCCAAAAGACGCATACGAAGAGGATGAGGATGCTGACAAGTTCTGGTACTGGATTGAGAAAGATGGAAAAGTCTACATTCCGAACGGTAACGATGTCAAAGCTACTGGTATTGAATATGAGTTAGGCGATGGAACAATGGACCAGGGTGATCAGTTTAATTTCGCCAAGAAGAAAATTAATTCCAAAGACTACTTCTTCAACGAAGAAGGTGCAATGGTTTCTGACTTTGTAAGCGTTGTTGAGTCCCTTGATCCGTCTGTAATCAGCGAGGGAATGTATTATTTCGGTGGTTCTGATGACGGCTCCATGAAGACTGGTTCCCAGACTGTTAAGGATGACAACGGTGACTCCTTCAAGTTCTACTTTGGAACCAAGGATAATGGTACCACTGGCGAAGTAAAAGGTAAAGGTGTTACCGGTAATAAGAATAACAAACTGTACTACATGGGTCATCTTGTAGCAGCTCAGGACTATAAGTATCAGCCGGTATTTATGGATGTTGCTGGAAACGGCGAAGAAGCTACATTTATTGTAAATCAGAACGGTTCTATCCAGCACTCTGCCCTTGAGTACAAAGAAGACGGGGATATCCTGATTGATGCTAAAACAAACAAGGTTGAGTTTAAAACAAAGAACTCTGACGCTAAGGTATGGGATAAATACTCTGTTGAAAAGGGAAGCTTAATTATCAATGTTGAAGATATTGATGAGAAAGATGTAATGCCGATTAGCACAGACGCAATTGCTTCTGGCAGTGTTGCTAGCGGTAACAAACCTCAGTAGTAAGCAAGTTTCCTAAATTCAGAAAAATTTCTAATTGCAACACACGGACGGGAATTATTTCCCGTCCGTTTTGCTATCCCACATCCAGGATGCTCTTCCAGGTTGCCCTTTATTCTATTAGACCGTACATTCTAAGTAAACAATAGAAACAGCCTCCCCCCGCAGTAAAGAATTCCTATAAAAACAGAGGCGCCCCTCTCAGAGCGCCTCCATAGTCTTAACAATATTCTATTTTATTCTTCGTCCTCGTCACCCTCACACCAATATAACCGCATCATATCAAGAAATGCTTTATTGGTCGGTTTTGAAACCAGATGACGGCCCGCGATTTTATCCAGATATCTATGGTTATCCGTTTTCCATAATTTAGCGATAAAAGTTCTTAAATTTCTTTCGATACATATGGTTGTTGTATCCATGGCGTCGGCCATGTCGAAATACATGGATTTTGATATACAGCATAAACGCATCGGATTATCCTTTAAGATATCCAAGGCCAGGTACAAGCATTCCTCCCCTAAAAAGTTATCTGCAATTCCTAAGTTTCTAATATCTTCATGAATTAATTGCCTATAATTTTTCATTTGCTCAAACTTCCTTTTTAATAGTAATATGGTCACTGATCATAATATAAAATTTGCTCTCATCAGCAGAATAAAATAGCAAAAGAAAATACACCGCTAACTGTTTTCACCGGTGTTCCCACTTATTATATAGTACTCTTTCTATCAACACGATACGACATTACAATTCGACATTATACTATCATTTTGTTGATACTGCAAGCATATATAGTACATAAAGTAAAAAATATTCTAAATTAAACAGATTGGAAATTTATTTGAAGGTTATCCGGAATTCATCAGAATTGTTGAAATAGCAAAACGGACGGGAAACAATTCCCGTCCGTGTGTTGCAATTAGAATTTCCTTGAGATAATAATTAAAAATAGTTATGGAGTTACAGGTGTTGCGTCTTCAAATGGAAGGGCCTTGATAATATTGGCCGGATCAATAAACTCAACATCACCAATTCTGCCATTCATATCAGTACTGTTTGTATCAATAGCGTATTTGGAGAAACCTGCATCTTTGTCTTTGAAAGCAATGTTCCACTTATTGCCATCATCATCTTTAGCTCTAAGATCAATCAGAACCTCTCCATCTTCCTTGTACTGAACAGCAGAATGCTGAATGGAACCATTCTGGTTTACAACAAAGAGTTCATCAGCTTTACCATCATTATTCATATCAACTTTAACCGGCTGATACTTGTAATCATCTGCCGCCACAAGATGCCCCATATAGTACAGTTTGTTGTTCTTATTACCGGTAATACCTCTGCCCCTCTTCTCGGTAGCAGAATCTTTTGTACCAAAGTAGAACTTAAAGGTATCACCATTATCGTCTTTTACAGACTGAGAACCTGTCTTCATAGAGCCATCATCAGAACCACCGAAATAATACATACCTTCAGTAATGGTCTTCGGGTCAGAAGAGAATACTACTTCGATGAAGTCAGAGAGCATTTCGCCTTCAGTATTAAAGAAGTAATCTTTGGAATTGATTTTCTTCTTTGCGAATGTAACAACATCATCTTCCTTGTCTGTTGTAAGTTCTCCATCGCCTAAATCGTATTTGTAACCTCTTGCCTTCACATCTTTTGATTCCGGAATGTAAGCCTTACCGTCTTTTTCAAGCCAGTACCAGTACTTATCTTCATCCTCATCTTCTTCATATGCTTCTTCTGGCTTCCAGGTTTTCATCCACTTATTTTTCTGAATATGACCATCCGCCTTATCCTCATCATATAAGCAATAGTATGCCACATCAACAGAAGATAATGCACGTGCATCTGTCTCTCCATCAATCTCTTCATACTCATACTTGTTCTCGGCGTTGAGGTCTCCGCCAACCCAACCGGTCAGCATCTGACCAAGGTTATCACTCTGATTACCTAAGATGAATGCCTGGCCTTTAACGTTAGACTGTTTGCCAGTAGCAACCTTACCGCTGGACTTTAAGTAGTACCAGTGCTCGTCTGCGTCTGCATCATCATCCGGTGTGGATGGAGCTGTGGTATATACCCAAGCAGACTCTACACGTGCACCAGTCTCATCGCAGTAGAAAGTAGTATTTGTCTGAATGTCATTCTCTTCATTGGCAACATTTGTGTCCTCAGCTGTTACCCAGCCAGTCAGCATCTTACCGTCAGCATCGAAGAAGAAGGTGCTTCCCTTGTAAAGGATCTTCTTGTTGTCTGCTCTCTTACCTGTGGACTGGAAGTAGAACCATTCCTCATCTGCATCCTCGTCCTCGTACGGGGTTGTTAATCTCCAGTCGTTGGTGATCTTTGCACCGCTGGAGTTTACGAAGTAGTAATCTCCGTCATACTCTACCCAGCTGGAACGAACGAGCATTCCGTCGTCGCCTACATAGTATTCCTTACCATTGCTGGAGCAGAAGGTATTCTCATATACATCGCCATTCTTGTCGTAGCAGTACCACTCGCCATCTACCATCATCCAGGTGCCCTTTGCAGCTGCGAAGGATGTGATGGAAGCGCCTAATGCTAACAGAGCTGCTGCGGATACTACGGCAGCAATTTTAGTCTGCTTTCTCATAATTAATGCACTCTCCTTTTTTTCTTTTTGAAACTTTTTTGAAATTCCTAATTGCATTACGAGGAACATTATACTTCTTATAAGAGAAATTATCGGAATTTGCAGAAAATACCAAAATTAATAATTTCTTAAGAAAGTAGAGAGAAAATAGGCCATGAGCGATCATATACTTTTAAAAATACAGAATTTAATATAATGCATATACTACACTAATTCTTAAAACAATATCGTTTTATACCTGTCAGATACAGCAATTTTAATCTGGACTTTATATCTGACCTATACATAAAAATTACTATGTAGAGCAGCCCTTACAGAGCCACTTATGTTAAATTTAATTATGATCATTAAAAAACACAGATATAAATTCCTAAACCAGCTTGAAATTTATATCTGTGTCAAATACAGTCAGATAAAAATATTTTGATAAAGACGAGGAGATCTTCACAGAACATGGTATTCCTCATACAGTTTTTGGCGATATCTCGGGGCAGATATCACTTTTTCCATATCCGTATAACGCTTATCTTGAAGGAGTTTCTGCATAAGTTCCGTAATACGGCCCTCCCCCCTGCTCAATTCCTTGTTTCAGCCCCTCTTGCAATCCTTCTTTCCGTCCTTCTTCCAATCCCTGTTCTCGTCCTTTATCAATATTTTCCTAATCACGCATCAACAATGTCATATATTCCCGCCTCCATTCCTTGTTTTGCTTCGCTAGGGCCACCTCGTCGTTCAGCACCTCCACAAGCACCTAGAGATTTTTTAATCTTCGATTTTGGAACGCGAAAAATGTTAAGCAATACTCGTATAAACGCATATACTGATGAGAAATTCGCACCAGCATTAAAGTTAGTCCACTGTAAGGAACAGATGCTTGAAAGGTAAAAGGACAGTTACAGAATGCGGTATTCCTCATATAGCTTCTGGCGGTATTCTGGATCAGTCGCACTTTTTTCCAGATCTATATAACGTTTATCCTGAAGGAGCCTCTGTGTAAGTTCAGCAAAGCGGCCTTCGCCCTGCTCCCGTCCTTCTTCCAGTCCCTGCTCCCGTCCTTCTTTCAATCCTTGCTCCCGTCCTTTATCAATATTTTCCTGGTCACGCATCAGCAATGTCATATATTCCCGCCTCCATTCTTTGTTATGTTTTGCCAAAATCACCTCATCATTCAGTACCTTCACAAACGCATGATCTGATGGGCGGCCTCCCATGTAGTCCAGAAAGGCCTTCAGATCTGTGCTGACATCGTCCATGACTCCTTCCGTATTCAGAAACAGTTTGTACGTGTCATCCTCCAGCCGCAGGGAGCCGTCCTCCCGGCACTGGTTTTCAAACGTATACACATGGCGGCCCATTCTGAAAAGGTCAAAGGTACAGATGAAGATAATATAGGTCCGCTTCAGATTTTTGTACCGCTCCCCTTTATTTAACTGCTGCATATCCAGCACTGACTGGTAGTAGCGGCTCCGCTTGGGCAGGTCCCCAGTATTCGTGGTCTGGATCTCGATATTATAAGCGACCTCCCGGTTGTCCTGCACATAGATATCCAGGCGGATACTCCTGGCATCCCACTCCTCATCGATACTTTTCTGTGATTCCAGATACTCCAGGCGATCGATCTTAACGCCCAGGATGATCTCCAGCATACGCTTACAGAGAGCAGGTTTTCTCATGATCTTTCCGAAAAGGAAATCATTGGACAGACCAATGTTTTCCCAGTTCGTCTTAAGCTGTTCCATAAACACCTCCCGTTGGATTCCAGTGATTATGCACCATGGCTTTCCTTCTTTATACTATTATACTCAATCGGGAGGAGAAAAACAAGAACGTTCCATGAGAGTGTTTGTGTCAAGTAATCGTTGGCAACTTACCCACTTCATTTTTTCCTTATGATATTTTTTCTGTTTTTGGGTATGCCAAATAGACCCTATGGGTTTTCCTTTGTTTAACAACAGAACACTCTCTTAAACGCCTTTCTGGATGCTGTCTGTATCGCTTCAAGCAGCGGCATATGCACATTTACCACATCCACATACGGATTTCCTTTCCCGTCCTTCTTTGGAGCTTTTGCGGCACTTAATGTTTCCACGATCTCCTGCATCTGCATTGTGAACACTAAGCCATCCGTATATCGCTCTATCGTCTCAATCAATTCCTTGTTTTCTTTTTGGTAAAGGATCTTGGCAAGGTTATTGGCTCCGTTTACCGACCAGCGCATCCTTCGGTTCTTCATCCTCAGCGTGATCACCGTACAATTCTGATTTTCCTGCACACCCATCCTTTTATAAAGAATCCCTTCCGGCGGGGCTGCTATCTTTATCCCCCTTTTATCGTAGGGCAGCAGACCTTCCCTGTTACGTTCCAGATATTGATATAATTCCCAGGCCTTTTGGCTGCTTTTATCCTTTTCATCCGGGCTTTCTACGCTGGTCGCATATATCTGTATATATTCCAACATTTCCTCCGGCTTGCCTGTATCAAACAGTTCCCGGATTTCTCTCTGCGCTTTCTTATCACGGATCTTCCCTGTGATCTCCTGATATACATGATATCTGTCTAACTGGAAGATTGCTTCCGGGTCATATGGCTCGTAGATCCAGCTGCCTCCATCTCCGTTTAAGATGCGCTGGCCGATCTCATCCGCATCATATTTCTTACAAATACAGGCCTCCCGCTTTTCATGGAATTTCTTACTTTTCTCCATCCCCGCAAGCATGGTTTTTCCCACCAGGCTGCTGCGGCCCTGCTTTTCTTTCTCCGCATCCCAGCCTTCATACATGGTAAAGACCTTCATTTCCTGTTTTTTCATCTTTTTATGCTGTTCATCCTGCATGGACAGCCATACGCCATCCATTTCTTCAAACAGTACCGGAATCTCCTTTTTTCCCTCTGACTGGTCCGCATGCATCTGTTTTACAGCATGTTCTTCCTCTTCGCTGATCCTTTCACCCAACCGCTGCATCACGTTCCACACACCGCCGGCACTGATGCTCTGGCCGCAGGTGCTGCTTATTGTCTCTGCTGTAACGCGGTACGGCGCTTCTGTTACCGTCATGGCCAGCTTCTCTGCCAGGTTTGTGGAGATCAGGCCTATCTTTTCCATCTGCATGGCTTCATCCAGCAGATACACACAGGCTTTCTTTCCATCCTCAAGTTTTGTCTGATAGACGTGCCTGCCATAGCTGACTTCACCGTAGACTGTTTTTATCGTGGTGGTGCGGATCCCTTTATCCCGGTAATTCTTTTTATCCCTTCCCTCTGCCAGTTCCTTATCATAAGCCTCCAGCATGGCAGTTGTGATCTCTCTGCCCAGCTCACATACATAAGAAAATATTTTTTGCTCCAACTCCTTGAAAGATATCGGTTTTTCCTCTACAATAGTTTTCATCATACAGTTTCCTTTACATGTTTTTCTTAGCAGTTAACATCATAAAGAAAAACTGTGTGATTGGGAAGCAGGGATTTTCTCTGTTTCCCTTTTTTGTCTTAGGAATAGTTCCTATATTTGCCAATGATAATTATACACTAACCATGAGAGTCTTTGGCAGTGAAACTCGAGCCTCTGCGTTCTTGACGTGAAACCAGTTTGAAGCATAGCAAAACGGACGGGAAAGAATTCCCGTCCGTGTGTTGCAATTAGAATTTCTTTTGGATTTTAAATATCCGAATTACTGAGCATTGCTTCTGGAAGCGTTGCTGTTGGTCAGGAGCTTATCAGCGCCAACCGGCATTACAACTTCCGGATTTAAGTACTCAACATAAATGTAATTTTCAAGTACAGCATCATTTTCTACTTCATACTTATCCCAAACATTAGCTTTAGAATTAGCCTTGCTGAATGTAGCTTTTGCTTTCTTAGCATCGATTAAAATATCGCCATCTTCCTTGTACTCAAGAGCAGAATGCTGGATGGAACCATTCTGGTTTACGATGAATAACGCATCTTCTGTACCATCGCCATCAACATCCATCTTAACCGGCTGATACTTGTAGTCCTCAGATGCTACAAGATGACCCATGTAGTAAAGCTTATTATTCTTGTTACCAGTAACGCCTTTACCCTTAACTTCTCCAGTGTTGGAATTGTCCTTTGTTCCAAAGTAGAATTTGAAGGAATCGCCGTTGTCATCCTTAACAGTCTGGGAACCAGTCTTCATGGAACCATCATCGGAACCACCAAAGTAGTACATACCAGTGTTGATTACAGATGCATCGTCAGTTTCTACTACATTGACAAAATCAGAAAGCATTTCACCTCTATTATTAAAGAAATAGTCCTTAGAGTTTACTTTCTTCTTTGCAAAATAGAAGTCCTCGTCACCATCTTTTTCAAGAGCGCCATCGCCAAGGTCATAAGCGAAGCCACGAGCCTTCATATCCTCTACATCCGGAATATATACTTTACCGTCTTTTTCAATCCAGTACCAGTACTTATCGGCATCCTCGTCCTCTTCGTATGCATCTTCGGGTGCCCAGGTCTTTCTCCATTTGTTCTTCTGGATATGACCATCAGCTTTATCCTCGTCATACATGCAGTAGTAAACTACATCTTTTCCTCTGTAATCGGATAATTTAACATCACTGTCTTCGCCGCCAATTTCTTTGTAGTCATAGGAGTTGTCAGCGGCATCCCACTCTCCGCCAACCCAGCCAGTCAGCATCTGACCGCGGTTTTCATCCATGTTACCAAATACAAAGCCCTGGCCCTTAACGTTGGACTGCTTACCAGTTGCAACCTTACCGCTGGACTTTAAGTAGTACCAGTATTCATCTGCATCTGCATCGTCATCCGGTGTGGACGGAGCAGTTGTATATACCCAACCAGACTCTACACGGGCACCAGTCTCGTCACAGTAATAAGTTGTGCTTGTTGTGCTTGTGTTAATGCTGTTCTCTTCGTTTACAACCTGGTCGCCGTCAGCTGTTACCCAGCCAGTCAGCATCTTACCGTCAGCATCGAAGAAGAAGGTGCTTCCCTTGTAAAGGATCTTCTTGTTGTCTGCTCTCTTACCTGTGGACTGGAAGTAGAACCACTCCTCATCTGCATCCTCATCCTCGTACGGTGTTGTTAATCTCCAGTCGTTTACGATCTTTGCACCGCTGGAGTTTACGAAGTAGTAATCTCCGTCATACTCTACCCAGCTGGAACGAACGAGCATTCCGTCGTCGCCTACATAGTATTCCTTACCATTGCTGGAGCAGAAGGTATTCTCATATACATCGCCATTCTTGTCGTAGCAGTACCACTCGCCATCTACCATCATCCAGGTGCCCTTTGCAGCTGCGAAGGATGTGATGGAAGCGCCTAATGCTAACAGAGCTGCTGCGGATACTACGGCAGCAATTTTAGTCTGCTTTCTCATAATTAATGCACTCTCCTTTTTTTCTTTTTGAAACTTTTTTGAAATTCCTAATTGCATTACGAGGAACATTATACTTCTTATAAGAGAAATTATCGGAAGTATAGGAGAATACAGAAATTAATAAAGAATTAAGAAATAAGCCTAAAAAATAGCACGAGAGGCAGACTGCTATTTAATTAATTTTGTTATATATAATATATATACTATTTTGAAAATAACAACGGCACTGTATGCACCCTGTATTTAAACTCTGCTTTTCTCAAGGGATTCGCATACAGCGTTTAATACCTGCTGCAATTTTAAAATATCATCCGTGATTCCGCTGAGGTCATCGCTCTGGTCCGCGAACCGGCAGTTAATATGTACCAGCTGCTGGCTGAGCTCATCCAGCCCCTGGCTGGAGGGCCAGCCAGAACATTCCCCCATCCCCTGGTCAGAATACGCCTCAGAGGATCCGCTGTCTGCTGCCTGTACTGGCTTGTTATATAACTCCATGGATACCAGCTCCTTTGCTTTTGAGCATGTGATTTCATATGCTGTCTTTCGGTTTCCTTCCTATTCTACTAAAACGGCTGTGAAAATACAAGGATGATTCCCGGAGGATTCTCCCACCTTCCCCTTGAATCTCCGCTGAAAATACGATATACTGTCATAAACTGGTTTTTATTTATAGAAACAGAATTGAGGAGAAAGAAAAATGGAACTGACTACTGTTAAGGAGCTTTTTAGCGACCGTGAAAAATATCTGGACAAAGAGGTCCAGGTGGGCGGCTGGATCCGCAGCATCCGTGACTCGAAAGCATTCGGCTTCATCGTATTAAATGATGGAACGTGCTTTGATACCCTTCAGATCGTTTACCACGATACAATGGAAAACTTTGCGGAGGTTTCCAAATTAAACGTAGGCGCGGCTATTATCGTAAAGGGAACCCTGGTGGCGACGCCGGAGGCAAAGCAGCCCTTTGAGATCCAGGCGGATCAGGTGCTGGTGGAGGGCGTTTCCAATGCCGACTATCCACTGCAGAAAAAACGTCACAGCTTTGAGTATTTACGGACCATTTCCCATCTGCGCCCCAGGACCAATACGTTCCAGGCGGTTTTCCGTGTCCGTTCCCTGATCGCCTATGCGATCCATAAATATTTCCAGGAGCAGGGCTTTGTTTATGTCCATACGCCGCTGATCACCGGAAGTGACTGCGAGGGCGCCGGAGAGATGTTCCAGGTGACGACCATGGATCTGGCCAACGTGCCGAAGAAGGATGACGGAACCGTGGACTTCTCCCAGGATTTCTTTGGAAAGCCCACCAACCTGACCGTAAGCGGCCAGTTAAATGCAGAGACCTATGCCATGGCCTTCCGCAACGTTTATACCTTTGGACCCACCTTCCGCGCTGAGAACTCCAACACCACCCGTCATGCGGCTGAGTTCTGGATGATCGAGCCGGAGATGGCCTTTGCAGATCTCAACGACAATATGGCCGTGGCTGAAGGAATGTTAAAGTATGTGATCCGGTACGTTCTGGAGAATGCCCCGGCGGAGATGGATTTCTTCAACCAGTTTGTGGATAAGGGACTCTTAGACCGGTTAAACCATGTATTAAATTCTGAATTTGGTCATGTGACCTATACGGAGGCCATCAAGCTTCTGGAGGAGCATAACGATAAATTCGATTATAAAGTATTCTGGGGCTGCGATCTCCAGACGGAGCATGAGCGCTATCTGACAGAGGAGATCTTTAAGAAGCCGGTGTTCGTTACGGACTATCCAAAGGAGATCAAGGCGTTCTATATGAAGCTAAACGAGGACGGAAAGACGGTTGCAGCCATGGACTGCCTGGTTCCGGGAATCGGAGAGATCATCGGAGGAAGTCAGAGAGAGGACAGCTACGACAAGCTTCTGGGAAGAATGAAGGAGCTGGGCTTAAGGGAAGAGGATTATGGCTTCTATCTGGATCTGCGTAAATACGGTTCTGTACGCCATTCCGGCTTTGGCCTTGGCTTCGAGCGCTGCGTGATGTATCTGACAGGAATGGGCAATATCCGCGATGTGGTTCCGTTCCCGCGTACTGTAAATAACTGTGATCTGTAAAAAATACGAGTGACTGGGAGCGCGCAGATGACTGCTGCGCTCCTTTCGTCTCTATTCGGTAATTGGGGGATTCAGCCATGAAATTTATTCACACTGCAGACATCCACTGGGGGATGGTGCCTGACAGCGACCGGCCCTGGGGGAAAAAGAGGGAGCAGGCCATCCGCCTCACCTTCCAGGCCATCATTGAGGATGCCAGGGACAGCCGTGCGGATCTTCTTCTGATCTCGGGAGATCTGTTCCACCGCCAGCCGCTGGCCAGGAATCTGAAGGAGGTCAATTACCTGTTTTCCACGATCCCGGGGACCCGGGTGGTGATCATCGCCGGAAATCATGACCGGATCCGCAAAAGCTCTGCCCTTCTGAGCTTTTCCTGGTGCCCCAATGTGACGTTTCTGATGGACGAAACCATGACCTCCGTATATTTTGAGGATCTGAACACGGAGGTTTACGGCTTCAGCTACCATACGACGGAGATCACAGAAGACAGGACTGCGGGATTTTTTGTATCTGCTTCCCGACGGACCAGGATCCTGATGCTCCATGGAGGGGATGCGAAGCACCTGCCCTTTGATAAAAACGCTTTGGCGGCGCTGCCGTTTTCTTATATCGCCCTGGGCCATATCCATAAGCCTGCGGTGCTTCTGGAAAACCGGATGGCGTATCCAGGTTCCCCGGAGCCTCTGGACCTTACGGAGACCGGCCCTCACGGCTATCTGACAGGAGAGATCGACGACGCCACCGGCCATGTGACCTCTCTGAAATTCAAGGCAGCCGCCCAGGCCCAGTATATCCCATTGGTAGTCAGTGTGACCCCGGCGACCACCAATGCCGAGCTTTCCCAGCTCATTGCGGACGAGATCAAAAAGCGCGGCGCATCCAATATTTACCGCTTCCGGATCCGGGGCATGCGGGATCCGGACACGGAATTTGATCCGGAGCTTCTGGCGGGCCAGTGGAATATCAGCGAGATCCTGGATGAAACGGAGCCCCAGTACGATTTTCACGCGCTGTTTGCCGACCATCCCAGTGATATGATCGGATTTTATATCCAGGCATTAATGAAGGAAAATATGAGCCCGGTGGAGAAAAAGGCCCTGTATTATGGGATCCATGCGCTTTTGATGACAAAGGATGAAAGGAGTTAGGGAACATGAAGCTGCTGGAACTGCATATCAACGGATTCGGAAAGATCCATGACCGGACCATCTCCTTTTCAGACGGGATCAATGTGATCTATGGCCGCAATGAGGCGGGAAAGTCCACGCTTCATACCTTTATCCGGGGAATGCTCTTTGGAATGGAACGGGGCCGTGGGCGCGCTGCCAGAAATGATCTGTATTCTAAGTACGAGCCATGGGAGAACAGTGGGACCTACGAGGGCTGGCTGCGTCTGGAGCAGGGGGGCGTGGTCTACCGCATTGAGAGGAGATTCCGCAAGGACGACCGGTATCTGAGGATCATCAACGAGACCCAGGGACGGGAGGAGGAGCCCACCCGTGCCCTGATGGACCGGATCCTGGGAGGCCTCAATGAAACGACGTATAATAACACCATCAGCATCAGCCAGTTAAAAAGCGCTACTGAGGACGGTATGGTGGGCGAGCTGAAGAACTATATCGCCAACATGAACACCACTGGGAATATATCGCTGAACATAACGAAGGCAACGGCGTTTTTGAAAAACCAGAAGCGGAGCCTGGAGGCCAATCTGGTCCCGGATGCATCCAGGGAGTATACGGCGCTGCTGGCGGAGATCCGGGCGGTGGATGCGGAGATCTCCTCCCCCCAGTATGAAAACCAGCTGGCTGTTTACCAGAGAACACGTTCCCAGGTAAAGGGGATCATTGAAAATACCCAGGCGGAGAGGGCAGCTCTGGCTGAAAAGGTGAAAAAAAGCCGCCAGGTGCTGGCGGACGGCCAGTTTACAGACCGGTCATCGGTGGCGGCCTGTGAGGAAAAGGCCAGATCCCTGTATGACAGCTTCTGCACTGCGGAGCGCGAGTGCAAAAAACGGTCCCGGAAGCTTTTGGCGGGAGCGGGGATACTCCTGGCAATCTGCGGCGCCCTTATGGCCGGATATCTGGGGATCACAGATCTTTCCCGTTTCCTGCCGTTTGTCATTGCCGGGGGAGGAGGGGCCATAATGGGCCTGGTCCTGGCGATGGTGCTGACGGCCCGGGGAAAGCGTTTTGACAGAAAAATGGAAGAGGCCCGGGCGCAGCTTTCGGAGCTTCTGGCCCGGCATCTGGGAGACGGGACCGTATCCTCGGAGGCCATGGACACGTTTTATGGCCGTATGGCAGAGTTTTCAAAGCTTTGTGATATGCTGGACCAGTCTGAGCATGCGCTGGATAAATATACAGAAGATATCAGCTCTCTCCAGGAGAAACAGAATAACTGCAGCGAGATGATCGAAAAGCAGCAGAGGACCCAGTGGGAGCTGGAAAAGAAGCTGGAGCATCTTGGCACCTGCCGGACCAGGGCCGCGGCCTTAAAACGGGTGCTGGCGGAAAACGACCGGGTCCGGGAAGAGATCCTGGCCATCGAGATGGCTCAGGAGACCATGACGGAGCTGTCCTCCTCCATCCGGGATTCCTTTGGCCTGTACCTGAATAAGGAGGCGTCCAGGCTGGTATCCGGGATCACCGGAGGAATCTATGACAGCATGAGCATTGATGAAAATTTAAACGTATTTCTGAATACAAAGAGCAGACTGGTGCCGCTGGAGAGCATCAGCAGCGGGGCCATGGACCAGGTGTATCTGGCTCTGCGGCTGGCGGCTGCCAGGCTTCTTCAGGGGGATGGGGAGCCCTTCCCTCTGATCTTTGACGACAGCTTTACGCTTTATGATGACGACCGGCTGCGGACTGCGCTTAAGTGGCTTTCAGCGGCCTACGACGGCCAGATGATCATTTTTACCTGCCACCGCCGGGAAGCGCAGATGTTAAGGGCGCTGCAGGCAGAGTTCCGGTTGGAAGAAATTTAAAAGGACGAAAAAAGGGATTGCTGCATAATGAGAGCGAGGGATAAATTACAAAATACACCAATTACAGAACGTTATCGAGGGCAGTTAGGAAGTAAGATTAGAATGGTTAATTATTAATAAGTCTGTGATTATTTTAAAACTGACATCCGATAATGGCGCTGTCATGTATGATAATGCATATTATACACGTATAGGTGCTAATAATGATCCTGTTTCTGTATCCCTATTGACTTTCCTCTTTGCACTTGCTAGAATGTAGGTACAAAGGAAGTTTACCACTGACCGATATGTGGTATATAAATGGTCGGGTTGAAAGTTTACCGCTGACCAATATGCGGTATATAAATGGTTGGATTGAAAGTATAGTCCTTCGCCGCAAGGCGAGGGACTTTTTCCATAATGAAGACAAATAAATGAGGAAAACAGGATTTTATATTATCAAAGATAAATTTTTTGAAAATATGACAGATCCGTATCTTAAAGGAAATAAGGTGGGAAGCAGACCGCATTATTACTGCTTTGAGGATACAAGTATAGGAATATACTGGATGATACCATTGTCCAGCCGTATTGACAAATACAGACGAATTATGGAGAAGAAGGAAAAAGAAGGGAAACCTTGTGATATTCTCCATATCGTTAAGCTGGACGATAGCCGGGAAAGCGCATTTCTGATACAGGATATGTTCCCGATAACAGAAGAATACATAGAACGGGAATATACGATTGCCGGAAATCATTTGATGCTGACCAGTGAGCATACCGCCAGAGAGATTGAGCGAAAAGCGAGAAAAGTTATGGGGATGTTGAAACCGGCATTAAATTTACTCCAACGCAACCAGATGTTATAGCGATATTGAAGAAGCTGAAGGCGCGCAGATAGTGATTCCAACTGGCTCTATTTTGGCTCTGAAAACTAGGGGTGGAACAAATACAGGAAGAAATATTTAAAGTATGCCAAAAATCCGGAAGAAGTTCCAAATGAAAAGGATTTCTTCCGGATTTTTCTATGTATAGAGCGAGGGTATCGCTCAATCATCTAATTTGATGATTTTGCGACACCCCCTTAATTATTTGTAATAATTAGCCGAAGTATCTCTCTAAGAGACCCTGGAAAGCCTTGCCGTGACGAGCCTCGTCTCTTGCCATCTCATGAACTGTGTCATGGATCGCATCCAGGTTAGCTGCTTTTGCTCTCTTAGCCAGGTCGAACTTACCAGCTGTTGCGCCGTTCTCAGCCTCAACTCTCATCTCCAGGTTCTTCTTGGTGCTGTCTGTAAGAACCTCACCCAGAAGCTCTGCAAACTTAGCTGCGTGCTCAGCCTCTTCGTAAGCTGCCTTCTCCCAGTAAAGGCCGATCTCCGGATATCCCTCTCTGTGAGCAACTCTTGCCATAGCCAGGTACATACCAACCTCTTTGCACTCGCCCTCGTAGTTTGCTCTTAAGTCAGCCATGATATCTTCGCTGGAACCCTGAGCTACGCCTACAACGTGCTCTGCTGCCCAGCTCATAGCGCCTGCCTGCTCCTGGAACTTGGAAGCCGGTGCATTACATACCGGACATTTCTCCGGAGCTGTCTCGCCTTCATGAACATAACCGCAAACTGTGCAAACCCATTTCTTCATAGTGTTTTCTCCTTTATGATTTGATTTTTTTAATTTCGATAATAGTAATTGTTACTGATATTAATATAGCATATTTGATACCTTTTGTCAACAGATAATTTTTATTTTTTGTTGACATTCACTGCATTCTCCGTAAAAGAAAATGGTGTGGGAGTCTACCCGTCCGGGCGCCGGCCCTGTCATAAGCTCCTCCGTTTTGTGCACCAGGCTCTGGGGAAGATCGATGATAGCCCCGCAGGTCTTACACACAAAATGGTAGTGAGGTTCTGTCACATAATCAAAGTGTTCAGAACCGTCCCCGCAGGAAAATCTCGCTATTTCGCCCAGCTCTGACAAGAGCTTTAAGTTCCTGTAAACCGTTCCCAGGCTGATATTTGGAAATTCCTCGCGGATGGAAAGGTAAAGGGCGTCGGCAGTGGGATGGTCAGTACGGTTCATCAGACAGTTTTTTATGGATTCTCTCTGACGGCTGTACTTAAGCGTCTTCATACCTGTCTCTCCTTCCTTAAATATTCCTCCCGCATCGGGATGACAATCATTAATAATAATAATTGTTACTATTATTATATACAAATATAAGGAAATGTCAAGAGGTTTTTTCTTGAAAACAATCGTTTCTGTCATTATACTATAAGAAAGTATGAAGAAAAAGAGGTGAGGCCATGGGAACGAAACATATCCGCCATCTGGTCACCGAGCTGGCCGCGCGGCTGTCAGACCGGGATTTTTTGAGAAAGGCCGGGATCAGCCGCCGTACCATGCAGGAGATATTTGTAAGAGATAAGTGGGAGGAGGCCCTTGAGAGCCTGTTCCCCATCCGGGAGCGGCTTTCCTGTAAACAGATCCTGGAGCTGTGCCACCCAGAGCTTTGGGCCCTGTCCGGGGAGCCGGAGGAGGGCTGGATCTCCTTTACCTATAAATTTTCCACTCATATCCTGTATCCGGATCCGGAGTTTTCCGAAAAGGCGGCGTCCTATGCCAGGGGCGCGTATGTTTACCTGAACGTGCTCCAGTTCTTCTTTGATGAGGAGAGAAAGGCGGTCCCCTTCGATCCCTTCAATGATTTTGCCCTGCTGGGGGAAGAGGAGTACCAGAGCTGTGACCGGGCTGGAGAATACGGCCGGTTTGTGCGGGAATTCCGGGATCAGTATATTTATGAGATGATGCGCTTAAACCGGGAGGCTACGCCCTTTGAGACGCTGAGCCATATTGCGGGAGTCCATCATGTGGCCATGACCGTGGCCAGAGGGCTGAAAAAGGCGGGGGTCCCCATCGACCTGGCTTTATCCTCGGGAGCCGCTGCCGGCCATGATCTGGGGAAATTTGGCTGCAAGCCCAATGAACGGGTCCCTTACCTTCACTATTACTATACCAACCAGTGGTTCATGGCCTATAAGATGGAGGGCATCGGCCATATCGCGGCCAATCACTCCACCTGGGATCTGGAGCTGGACAATATCACTGTGGAGTCCCTGGTCCTGATCTATGCGGATTTCCGCGTTAAGCAGATGCGGGATGAAAGAGGGAAAGAGATCACGAAGATATACAGCCTGAAGGATTCCTATGATGTGATCCTGTCCAAGCTGGACAATGTGGACGAGGCCAAGAGGAACCGTTACCGGGCCGTTTATTCCAGGCTATATGAATTTGAGCGGTATATGCGCTCTCTGGGGGCCGATACGGAGCTGTCCGGAAATCCGCCGAAGCCGGAAAAACGTCCGGATATCGCCATCCAGAACAGCAGCCAGATCGTCACATCCTTTTTATATTTTGCCATTGAGCATAACATCGACGTGATGCACCGTCTGGGGTCAGAGCGGCAGTTCGGAAACATCCTGGAGGCGGCCCGCAGCGAGAAGGACTGGAAGAACGTGCGGGCGTATCTGAATATTTTCAATGAATATTCCATTCATCTGGATCATAAGCAGAAGGAACAGACCATCAGCTTCCTGTATGAGCTGCTTTTAAACCGGGAGGGGGACATCCGCAGGCAGGCGGCGGCCCTGATTGGAAAGATGTTCGCCAATTTCAACGCAGGATACAGGAAGGAGATCCCCGCCGACATGGCCGACCTGGACGACCGGCAGGCCCGTACCCTCTGGGAGGCCTATATGGAAAAGCTCATCTGTCCCGATTATCGTCTGACTCTCCAGCAGAAGCGGCGGATCCAGAATTCCTTAAAATACGTGCTGCTTTCAGGGATCGAGCACAGCGATGACCGGGTGCGGGAGGAAATGCTGACCATTTTTTACCGGTGGTTCGATGGAAGCCATGAGCTGGATGAGGATGCCAGATTCGCCCTTCTGGACGCAGTATTTTCCATGCCGGCCGAGCTCTGTGCCAGAAGCGGCCGCCTGGACTGCCTGGCGGAGTTTGCCGTGGATAACATGGACCATGAGGACGACCGGGTGCGGGTGGCCGCAGTCCGGGCCTTAAAGGTGCTCACCAGCGTGGTCACCAGGGAAAACGCCTGCTATGAGCGGGTGAGAAAGGCAGTGACGGAAATGGATACCGGCAGCATCACCATGGTGTTTTTACAGTACCGGATCCTTACGAACCTCCGGCTGGATACAGAGTCCCAGCGGGGGATCCTGTACGGCAGCGACGTGGTCAGCGACATTTTCCTGGAGAATCTGAAGTCTGTGACACCCTGGATCTTAAAGGCCATAAATATCAAGCTGCTGGCCGACCAGGTGGACCATGGAAGACGGGAGCACATCCTCCATATCTGCGCCCATCTGTCCAACCTCATCAAGGTCAGCGAGCATGTGGGCGTGCGCCATGATGCGGGAAAGGCATTGCTGCGGCTGGGCCATCTGCTGTCCACAGACCAGGCCAATGAGATCGCCGTGGAGCTTTTAAAGGGGCTGGAGGTGGGAGAGTATGAGTTCTCCAAGTATATCCCCGAGTATCTGGGCGAATTTGCCCTGTGGCTTCCGCCGGAGCAGCTGGATGACCTGATCGAGCGGCTCCATCTGCTGTTAGCCAACGGAAATGAGCAGATCGTATCCGTGGCCCTGGACACCCTGGGCGTGCTTTTAGAGTGTTATTCCCGCTATCCCGCCAGGTTCCGGGAGCCGGAGCAGGTATCCCTGGACCGGCGGACGAGACTCCTTGGGCTGATCCTAAGCTGTCTGGCCAACTACCGGGAGCAGGTGCGCCAGGAGGCCATGCTGGTCATCGGCCAGCATGTATTCGGCTCAGAGAAGATGTCCGAGCGGGATAAAAACGACCTGTTTTCCCTTTGCTCCAAAAAGCTTCTGTTTTTATTAAATGAGAACAAGGGCGGGGAGCTGAGCCTTTATTACCGGGCAGCTGCCCTGGCCCATATCAGCCGGTTCATGTCCCGGTACCAGCTTTACACCGGGGACGTGGTCTTAAAGGGCCGCAGCAAGGTAGCGTTCTTCCCGGGCACCTTTGACCCGTTCACTCTGTCCCACAAGGAGATCGCCAGGCGGATCCGGGAGCTGGGCTATACGGTGTTCCTGGCCATTGACGAATTTTCCTGGTCTAAAAAGACCCAGCCCCATCTGGTGCGCAGGCAGATCGTCAATATGTCCATGGCCGATGAATTTTACGTCCATCTGTTCCCTGACGATATCCCCATCAATATCGCCAATCCGGCGGATCTGAAGCGGCTGCGGGAGATCTTTGCGGAGCAGGAGGTCTATATCGTGGCGGGCTCCGACGTGGTCCATAACGCCAGCTCCTATAAAAAGGAGCCGGAGGAAAACTCTATCCATGGCTTCAATCATCTGATCTTCCGCCGGGCCGGGGACGCCAGGCCGGGAGAGATCTACGAGTGCATCACTGGAAAGGTGGAGGAGCTGGAGCTTCCCAAGAGCCTGGAGGACATCAGCTCCACCAGGATCCGGGAAAATATCGACAAGCACAGGGATATCTCCAGCCTCATCGATCCAGTGGTCCAGGAGTATATCTACCATAAGGGGCTGTATCTGCGGGAGCCGGAATATAAGCCCATTGTGCGGGCCAAGGCCATTTCCTTTGAAAACCAGGGTCAGCCTGGCTGGGAGGTGCTGGACCATCTGGGCAATACGGTCCTTTACCGGAATCCGGAGGCGGAGGCGGTATTATCCAGGATCGGATACGAAAAAGACCAGCTGCTGATCCTTAAAAATGCAGCGGAGGGCGACCGTCCCGTGGGCTTTGTAAGCTTCCGGGAGCTGCGGTCTGAGGAGCTGTTCGGTGTTTTAAAGAGCATGGAGCTGGCCAACGCCGTAAGGCGGAGGACCAGCCGGGAGGTGCTTTACATCACCGGGATCCACGCCAGGGAGAGGGAGATCCATGACGGCGAGGCCATCCGGGATCCGGCCCAGCTTTTGCTGGCGGAGGTCATTACCCAGGTCCTGGAGAAAAACTGCAGCTTTGCCATTTTTGCCGCAGAACGGGGGACTGTCTCCAAGGAGGCTGCTTTTGCTCTGGAGCGCCAGGGCTTTGTGCGTCCGGAGCTGTTGGAAGAGGGGGAGAAGCGGGTCATTTACATGGTGGATATGCATGAGCCTCTGATGCTCCTCCACAATCTGGAGACCACCCTGAAAGAGCCCTTTGGCAGCAGCCCGGCCGTTTTGTCGGCCATTGAGAGAAACCATAAAAAGCTCCAGACGGCCATGACGAAGCTGTATCCGGGGAATCTGGTGCTGTCCTTATCCTCCGGCGTCATGCACCACCGGATGGTGGACCGGATCACAGCCTTAAACGGTGTGCCGGGAGAGCCGCTGACACCCAGGCGTCTGGGAGAAAACATGTGCGTGCCCTTTGGTAAGATCTTAAGGGGCAAGGTAGTGCCCAATACGGTAACCAAGACTCTCCACACCGATAAGGTCTACGAGCCGGAGCTGGATTCCTATGCCATCGAGGCATTCCCGTACTATTCGCCTCTGGAGAGCCAGATCAAGACCATCAGGTCCTTTGACCGGCCGGTGATCCTGGTGGATGATCTGGTCCATAAAGCCGACCGGCTGCAGGCCCTGGCCCCAAGCCTCAAAAAGGCCGGGATCCCTGTGAAAAAGGTGGTGGTGGGAGTGATCTCCGGCTATGGCCGGGATCTGATGGAGACCTTCCACCTGCCGGTGGAGAGCATTTATTCCATGCCCAATCTGCGCCAGTGGTTCGTGGAATCCACCCTGTATCCCTTTATCGGCGGCGATACCGTGCGCCGGCGGGATATGAAGGTGGCGGGGCTCCAGCCGTCGGTGAACATGATCCTTCCCTACGCGGCCCCCAGGCTTTCCGGCTGCAGCCGGGAAGCTCTCTATGAGTTCTCCGTGTGCTGCATCGAAAACTCCCGGGATCTGCTCCAGGTACTGGAGACGGAGTACCGGAGCCAGTTTGCCAGGAACCTGACCCTTTCCAGGCTTTCGGAGGCAGTGATCCTGCCCCTGTGTCCCGATAAGGGAAGCTGTATGGAATATGATGAAAACCTGGCGGCGTCGGTATATCTGGAGAACGACCTGGAAATGCTGGGAAGAATGAAAAAATTTATGGTATAGATTCAGGAGGAAAACGCGAATGTTGAAATATTATGAAATAAATGGAAAAACGTGTTTTACAGATCACATGGATTTTCAGTGCCCGCCGGAGGCGGACTGGAAGGAGATCCCGGAGCCCAGGACCGCAGAGGAGCTTTCCTGGCTGTTTTTCAGAGAACCGGGGAGCTGCCGCGCCTCCTTCCTGGTGAATCATGAGGGACTTTTATGGGAAAAGGAGGAGAGCGTAGACTGGCTCAACAGCCGGAAGCTGGAAGAAAACAAAGCGCTTTACGGGAAACAGGGCGGCTGTACGGAGGGAAAATGCGCGGCTGCGCTTCCGAAATGGATCCGGGAGCGGATCACAGCCGGAAAGGTCCGTGCCGTCAATGCCTCCCATCCCCGCTTCCTGGAGCTGCTGTCCGGGGAGGCATTCCCGGCAGGACCGGAGAAAAAGCGGGTCCATATCCTGGCCATCGGGGATGTGGGGAGCATGCTCCTTACGGGCCTCCATCTCTTGGGCGGCGACGTGATCTCCCGGATCGGGATCTGCGATATCTCCGACCAGGTGACGGCCCGGTGGGAGTTTGAGGAAAACCAGATCGCCTATCCCTGGGAGTATGACGCCCTGCCGGAGGTGGAGGTGGTGAAGCCAGAGAATCTTTTTGACTGTGATGTTTTCGTGTTCGTGGCCTCCAAGGGGATCCCGCCGGTGGGCTCCGGTGTGAAGGACGTGCGCATGTACCAGTTTGAAAATAATGCGAAGATCATGGCCAATTATGCGAAAATGGCCAGGGAAAGCCGGTTTAAGGGGCTGTTCTGCGCCGTTTCTGATCCGGTGGATCCTCTGGCAAAGACCGCATTTTTGGAGAGCAATAAAAATGAAGCCGGGGAGCTGGACTATATGGGACTTTTACCGGAGCAGATCCAGGGCTTCGGCCTGGGCGTCATGAACGCCAGGGCTGCCTATTACGCCAAGAGAGATCCTCGGTTTTCCAGATTCCTCACAGAGGGCCGCTCCTTCGGTCCACATGGCCAGGATCTGGTGGTAGCCGATTCCATCGAGCATTATGATGATGCTCTTTCCAGAGAGCTGACGGAGCTGACGGTGACGGCCAATCTTAAAATGCGGGAGATCGGCTATAAGCCCTTTGTGGCCCCGGCGTTTTCCTCCGGAGCCCTGTCCATCCTTCTGGCTCTCCGGGGAGAGTGGCACTGCGGTTCGGTGTTCCTGGGAGGGATCTACATGGGAGTGAAGAACCGGTTTACAGAGAACGGGCTGGAAACCGAGATCCTTCCCCTGCCGGACGCCCTTCATGACCGGATCCGGACAGCGGCGGAAAATCTGAAAAAGATCGTATAGGAGGCGGATGGATTGGAAAATGGGAAAAAGGAAAAGAAGCTTTTTGTGATCTATCCACAGAAAAGAGCGGAGGAGGGCCGTCTGGACCAGGTCCTCCGGGCGGCTCTGGAGGGGATCTCTGCCCAGGTGGTGGATTCCATGGAGGAGCTGTGGGAGAACGGGGACCACGAAAATGGTACGGAGCGGTTCCAGGGCTGCCGGATACTCTTTGCAGTGCCCCTGGGGAAAAACGGGGTAAACCGTGGATATTATGAGATCCTGGCATGGCTCCGCTGTGGAAAACCTGTGCTTGAAGGGGCTCTGGCCGGCTTCCTCATCGACGCAGACAGTGAGCTCTACACCAAGGCGGCCGCCAGGGAGCTGGCGGTGGCGGCCAACCAGGCGGGAGCGGCCCTGGTGGGCCGTCCTCTGGTGGAGGGCACGGCGTCCCTGGACAACTATATCATCCAGGCCGCCAATATGGGTACGGACCGCCTGGGGGCGTACAAAAAAATCGCCGGGATCCTGGCGGAGCAGCTTATGGAGTTTCAATGGAACCCTAGGAAAGAGCCCCATCTGCTGGTGCTCCATGCCTCCAGCCACAAGACCTCCAATACCCTGGAGGTCTGGAACGCGGTAAAGGAGAAGATCGAAGACCATGTGGAGATCCGGGAGGTCAGCTTAAGAAACGGGACCCTGGAGGACTGCTCCGGCTGTCCCTATCAGATGTGCCTGCATTTTGGCGAGCGGGGAAAATGCTTTTACGGCGGGCCTATTGTGGAATCGGTGTATCCAGGGATCCAGTGGGCCGATGGGATCCTGCTTTTATGCCCCAACTATAATGATGCCCTTTCGGCCAATCTGACGGCCTTCATAAACCGCCTGACCGCATTATTCCGTACCACGAGATTTTATGATAAGGCCCTGTTTGCCATCATCGTTTCCGGCTACTCCGGCAGCGACCTCATTGCCGGCCAGCTCATCACGGCCCTGAACATGAACAAGACTTTTTATCTCCCGGGAAACTTCTGCATCATGGAAACGGGCAACAGTCCTGGCTCTGCCATGAAGCGGGACGGCATCGGAGACAGGATCCAGGCCTTTGCAGATACGATCCTGGAGACCATGAGGGACGGAGAAAGCAGAAAGGAAAGATAATTTCGACATTTCAACGCGACAAAGCTAAAATATAAAAATTTTAGAACGAATTTATATATTGTTTAGACATTGAAATATTTCTTCGATTATTGTATAATAGAGCCAACATCCCCAAGGGGCTAGGAATGGGGAAAAAAGAAAAAAGGAGGTTACAATATGAAGAAGAAATTTTCAGCAGTGACAGCATTGACACTGACCCTTGCGATGGTACTGACTGCCTGCTCCGGAGGAGGCGGCGGTGAAACAACGGCAGCCGCGGGCGGCAATACAGAGGCAGCCGGCGAGACCACCCAGGCGGCGGCTCCCAGCGGCGACGCAGTGAAAATGACCATGGGAACCGGAGGAACTACCGGTACGTATTACGCCTTCGGCGGAGTCATCGCCAATGTTTTAAACGCAAAAGACATCGGCGTAAACATTAACGTCCAGTCCACCGGTGCGTCCAAGGCCAACATCTACCTGGTCAACGACGGCGAGGCAGATCTGGCCATCGTCCAGAACGATGTTATGGATTACGCCTATAACGGAACTGACCTGTTCGCGGAAGAGGGCGCGGCAACAGAATTTGCCACAGTCGCTGGTCTTTACGCAGAGGTCTGCCAGGTGGTCTCCACCGGCGATATCAAGTCCATCGCGGATCTGAAGGGCAAGAGAGTTTCTGTGGGTGACGCAGGGTCCGGCGTTGAGTTCAATGCCCGCCAGATCCTTGAGGCTTACGGGATCAGCTTCGACGATATCGAAGTCAACAATCTGGGCTTCGGCGATTCCTCCGACGCCTTAAAGGATGGAAAGATCGACGCGTTCTTCTGTACCGCAGGCGCTCCCACCACAGCCATCGTGGAGCTGGCGACCACCAACAGCATCAACCTTCTGGAGATCGACGACGAGCACGCGGCGGCTCTCGCAGAGGCGCATCCGTTCTATACCACTTACCCGATCCCGGGCGGCTCCTATAAGGGCGTGGATGAGGATGTTCAGACCGTGGCCATCAAGGCGACTCTGATCTGCTCCCCGAAGCTTTCTGAGGAAACTGTTTATAATCTTACCAAGGCCCTGTTCGACAACCAGAGCGAGATCGCAGCAGCTCACGCCAAGGGCGAGGAACTGAGCCTTGAATACGCCGTCAGCGGTATCTCCGTTCCGTTCCATCCGGGCGCTGAGAAATACTTTAAAGAAGTCGGCGCGATCAAGTAGTTTTGCTGGAAGATAAGAAAAAAAGAACATTTACAATGGCTGCAATAACGGTTGTGTTTATTGCAGCCATTGCGCTCACTGCCCTTTTTTTTGCGGGGGCTTCCGGAAAAGATACGCTGGTCTTACGGGATGGGGATACAAAGGAGGAGTATGCGCGGTTCCCTGTTTCAGAGGGGGACGAATTTTCCGTCACGTTCATCCATTCCGTCAACCAGTACCCGCTGACGGACGTATATGAGATCCGGGACCACAGGATCTATGTGGTGCGGACCATCTACAATAATTTCGGAGCCGGAGTCCAGACAGAGATCGAAGAGGGGCAGAAGCTGGAATATGGGGAAAACGGAGAAATGATCGTTTCTGGCTTTGACCGGGAAATGCCATGGCTTTCTTACATCGTGGGGACGGTTTCCGACCATGTCCTTACGATCCATGGAGAAGCGGTCAGCTTAAGGGAGCTCTGCGGAAAAAACAGCAAGGTGGAGTTCTCCTGTGAGCCCAGAATGTAGAAAGGAGGGGGAAGGGATGTCAGAAAAAGAGAAAATGAACGTGAACACGGCTCCAGCCGTGGATACTTCCACAGGAACGGCGGAAGACGTGGAAGCCATCATGAAAAAATATGACAGGGAATCCAATACCCGTATCTGGGAGGGTGTTCCCAAGAAGGTCGTCCGCTATCTGCTGGCGGCGTTTGCCCTGCTAATGGTGTATATGAACCTGTTTGCCAACTGGGATGAACGGGTGCGCCGCTCCCTGTTTGTGGGGATCGTCATAATCCTCTCATTCCTGGTGTATCCGGCAAAAAAGGGCAGCACGAAGAAAAATCATATTCCCATTTATGATATCGTGCTGATGGTCCTGGGAGCCGGTGCCTATTTCTATTTTGTCATCAACTTTAAGACCATCATCGGCCATGCCACCCGGATCAGCCAGCTGGAGGTCATTGTGGGCATCATCGGTATCCTGGTGCTGGCGGAGACCTGCCGGAGAGTGGTGGGCATTCCGATCCTCTGCGTGGCGACAGTGTTTATCGGCTATGCCTTCTACAGCGGCCTGGGAGCCGGAAGAGCCTTCCCCCAGGTATTAAAATCCATCGTTTATAATCTGTTTTATACCACCAGCGGCGTCATCGGAACTCCCATCGGCGTCTGCTCCACGTATATCGCGCTGTTTATCCTGTTCGGCGCATTCCTGGAGGCCACGGGGATCTCGGAGTTCTTTATCCAGTTGGCCAACTCCCTGGCGGGCGCTTCCACCGGAGGTCCGGCCAAGGTGGCCGTCATCTCCTCGGCCCTCTGCGGAATGGTATCCGGAAGTTCTGTGGGGAATACAGTTACCACCGGCTCCGTGACGATCCCGCTGATGAAAAAGACGGGCTACAAGGGCGAATTTGCCGGAGCTGTTGAGGCAGCGGCCTCCACTGGAGGACAGATCATGCCGCCGATCATGGGCGCGGCCGCCTTCCTGATGGCGGAGATGGTAGGCGTCCAGTACAGTGAGATCGCCATGCGGGCCATCTTCCCGGCGCTTTTATATTTCACTGGTATCTTTATTACGGTACACCTGGAAGCCAAACGGCTGGGCTTAAAGGGCATCGCCAAAGAGGATCTGCCCAAATTCGTTCCTCTGTTCATCCGTCAGGGATACCTGCTGATCCCGCTGGTGACGCTGGTGGCCATGGTCATGATGGGCTACACCATGTCCCGTTCAGCCGTGATCGCCACGCTGTTGGCGATCCTGGTGAGCATCCCCAATAAAAGTACCCGTATGAATCCCACGCGGTTTGTGAACGCTCTGGAAACGGGCGGAAAGAATACTCTTTCCGTGGCCGTGGCCTGCGGCATCGCCGGGATCATCGCCGGTGTGGTTACCATGACCGGTCTGGGACAGATCCTGATCTCTGCCATCGTCAGTGTGGCCGGTGACCGTGTGATCATCGCCCTGTTCCTTACGATGCTGACGTGTATCGTCCTGGGTATGGGCGTTCCCACCACTGCCAACTACATCATCATGGCCACCACCTGCGCCCCCATCCTGGTAAACGGCATGGGGATCAACAAGATCGCGGCCAATATGTTCGTATTCTATTTCGGCATTGTGGCGGATATTACGCCTCCGGTGGCCCTGGCAGCCTATGCAGGCTCTGCCATTGCCAAATCCAATCCCATGAAGACGGCTTTAAACGCTTCCCGTCTTGCAATCGCGGCCTTCATCGTGCCGTATATCTTCGCCTTTAACCCGGCGATGCTGTTCATTGACGCAGACGTGGTCCAGGTGGTGATCATCATCGTCACCTCCCTGGTGGGCCTGACCGGCGTGGCCGGAGGCCTGGAGGGCTATATGGTGACCAATATGAATCCCATCCAGAGGATCCTGGCCGTGGTCGGCGGTCTCTGCCTGATCATTCCAGGCACGGTCACAGACCTGGCGGGGATCGCCATTGTAGGAGCCTCTGTGGTCTGGCAGCTTGCAGATAAAAAGAAGCGGGCTGCGGCGTAGGAGATAAACAGCGGAAGAGGATCCAACAGAAGATAAAAAAATAGGGAGCCCGCACCAGCCGGTGTGCGGGCTCCCTTCTTGCACAAATAGAAGGAATTTGTATGCGGATTATTTCTCTTCCTTATAATTGCTCAGATCATAAGGCGTGGAGAGGATCACAATGGCGGCCACAGTGATGATGATCCCCAGGATCATGAGGACGCCGGATCCATTATGTAAAAATTTCATGACTGCTCCAATGGGGATCAGCGCGTTTCCGATGAACAGAAGGATCAGGAAATATACGCGTCCCAGAAGCTTTCCGTGTTTGGAATCTAAAAATTTCTGAATGTTCATTATGCTGGCCACACTCCCATCTTACTCATGATAAAGGTGATAAATACAATGTTCAGGACCGAAATGCAGGCAAGGATGCCGGCGTTGAAGAATCTGGACTGGATGACCTTTTTGCCCAGGTATCTGGGATCATTGCCCAGGAGATACCAGGAGTTGCCGGAGATCCAGTTAAATAAGGACTGCATGGCGGCGATGAATACGACCACCATCACAGGCTTTCCAAAGAATGCGCCTAAGAAGCCGATCTGGGGAGCCAGGACGATGAACGGATGGTACCAGGCCTTGGTGTCCTTCTTTACATTTGTAGACTGATAGAAGGAGGTGGCGCAGGTAACACTCAGGCCGATCATGGAAGAGCACACAAGGGCGATGATACCGATGTAGAAGCCCAGCTGGATCCAGATGGACGGAATTACGGAAACCAGGGCATTGCAGAGCGCTGTGGAGTCGGTGGGGATCCCTTCCTGTCCGGCAAAAGCCTCGGCAAAGGCGATGGAAACGAAGGAAAGCACCAGAGTCACCGGGATCAGTCCGCCGAACACGGCGTCAAAGCGGCCCAGAGTCTCATGGTTTTCAGAATATCCGCGGGATTCCATACCGTTGTTGAACAGTACCCAGTCCATGACGCCGATGGTGGCGGTCAGGGAGGCGATGAGCATGACGATGCCGTCGATTCCGCTGGGCAGTGTCGGGATCAGAAGTCCTTTGATCATGGCCTTAAAGTCCACGCCGGTGACACAGAGAACAGCGCCGAATACCACCAGCATGATGCCAATGAGGATCTTCATGGCGTTTTCTACGATCTTAACGCCCTTGGGGTTATCGCCGGAGCCGTACATTAAGGAAAGAGGTACGGAGATGGCAACCAGTAAGATCCAGCTGATGTTCTTGGGAACATTGATGTTCACCACCGAGAACAGGGCGGTAACAGCGTCTGCGCCCAGGGCGTACTGGCCGAAGTTATAAACGATCGATGCGACGAAGCAGGCCACGAGTCCGGTGGCAAAGCTTCCGAAAAATTTTCCATGGAATTTATCCTGGGCCTTGATGACAGAGATCTCCGATGCGGTCACGAACCGGGTGGCCAGGGCCAGCATAAAAAGGCCCAGGGCGAAGGAGTACAGCGGGATCCAGAGCATATCGTAGCCGTAGGCGGCGCCCAGGGTCACGGAGCTGGCAAAGGAGCCGGCGCCCAGGGTAAAGGCAGCGTTCATAAAGCCCGGTCCAGAAAGCTTGCAGTAGCCAAAGAATTTCTGAAGGGGCGGCTTTTTATTTAATTCCTGCAAAAACGCCTTTTCTTTCAGGGCGTTTTCTGAGTAACGTGGATTCACTTCCGTTCCGTTCATGTTTACATCCTCCTGATTATTTGGTCTGGTCTTCCAGACAGGTCACGATCATTTCGCATGGAGCGCAGGGACCGTCGGTGAAGAGCGCAGGGCGCTTAAAGTCGATCTTTCCGAAAAAGGCCTCGTTGAGGGCAATGTCGATCTCCTCGCAGTAGAGCTTTCCGGCGTTTTCAAGTCCGATCTCACGAAAAGCCGTGGAAAACGGACAGACGCGGTTGATCTCTCTCAGTGTATTCCCCTCCACGAAAGAGTCGCAGTCCCACGCCTCATTGGCCGGATAATCGGAATATTCCTCCACCGTGTGGAAGGTGACTTCCTTTCCGTCCTTTTTGATGTTTTCGATGATCTTCTGGGCCCTCATGTTGGCGAAGCGGCGTACCGCGCGCTTTACGACGGCTTCTCCCTTTTCCTGTCCCATTTCCTGGAGCACCTCATCGGCCATGACCGCAAACAGCTTTGCCATGGTCTCCGTGACCTTTCCCACGGGATCCTCTGGGTTGTACATCCTTTCCCCCTCCTTTTCATGTTTATGAAAATTTTATGGATTACAGAAAAAGTTTAGCATTTTAAAAGCCAGAAGTGGGCATAAATGATGCAAAAGGCAGGAAAAATGTAGTAAAAATCCGTCAGACTGCACAAGAGGACGGGGCCACGCCGAACAGGACAAAGGAAACCTCAAAGCGGCCGTCCTGTGCCTTGAGGTTTAAGGTCCCGCCGTAACCCGCCACAGCCTCCCGGACGTTGGGGAGCCCCAGGCCATGGCCCTCAGAATCCGGCTTGGTGGTGGCAAAGCCGGAGCGGATGGAGGCATCCGGATCCATGGAATTACAGATGCCGCAGACCAGCATCCCCTTTTTATACAGGAGCTTTACCAGGATCCTTTTTTCAGAGTCCCCGCTCTGGTTTAAACAGGCTTCGATGGCATTTTCCAGGATATTGCCGAAAATGATGCCGCAGTCCACCATGTCGATCTTCATGTTTTTTACCACCATGATCTCGGTGTCCACCTGGATCCCGCTGGCGGCTGCCTGGTCCAGCTTGGAGGTAAGGACCGCGTCCAGAAATGGATTGCCGGTGCTGACAAGCTGACGGGAGCGGGTATGGAGCTCCAGCTGGTCCCGGATCCTGGAGGTGTAGTCCAGGGCCTCGGCCGTTTTCCCGGAGGCCAGGAGGGTCTGGACCATCTGCCAGTGGTTCTTCATATCATGACGCAGCTTCCGGTACTGGCTTTCCCGCCCCTCGATGGCCTTATAGTGGCGGACCTGCTCATTGAGCTGCTGCTCCAGATTTTTCCGCTCCAGGCTCTGACGGTAGATCCGGGCGGTCTCCGGCACCAGCAGGACCAGGTTATAAAGGATCAGCAGAACAGCTCCGGTGACCAGGCTGCGGATGGCGACTACGGGCTGGAAATTGTAAAACAGCAGATAGATGAAAAAGGTAAAAAAGCTGATGACGATCCCGATGTAGACCGTGTGCATCTTCCTGTTTTCCGATACCTCAGCGCTGAGATAGCAGATGCAGACCATAAGGGTGCAGATGAACAGGAACCAGAGGGACTGCTCCAGCCGGTAAAAGGGGACGTAGCCGGCCATGATCACCGCCACAGAGAGGATCAGGACCGCAAAGTGGAACAGACAGAGAAAGGTAAAGATCCCCGGATAGGTTTTGGGAAATTCCAGGGAGATGTACCGGTATAAAAGCACCGGGATGATGAAGATGGCAACACATTTGACGGTGTCGATGGCGTAGCCGCTGAGCACGGAGCTGGCCAGGGAGGATTCACAGAGGATCCAGACGGCAAAGCCTAAAAAGCAGAAGCCGATGGCGGAAACGCAAGTCTGTATTTTGTATACATAACGGAATACGGAGCCCGCCAGAAGGATCACCAGGGCAACAAAAAATAAGACTCCGGAGGTGATGAGATGGAGGGGGCCGGACATGGCCAGGTTATTGAACAGGGCGTTCCGGGAGCCAAAGCAGATCCGTGGGGTCTTGTGGATCTCATATTCGGCAGCAGGAGCCGGGGCGCCCTCTAAAAAAGCAGGCTCAAACTGGACCTCCAGGCGGGACAGGGAGAGCGCGCCGGACGGGTCCAGGGGGATCAGAAACCAGGTATCGGGACTGATCTCAAGAACCTCACAGTCCTGCGGGACCGGGATCTCCCGGCCGTCCGCCAGGACTCGGGACGGCTTCTGGCCGCTGACTGCCAGGAAGGGCCGTTCCACCCGATCGCCGGGAAGGGCGCAGGAAAACGACAGGACGCCCTTCCGGGCCTCCCGATGGTCAAAATGGACGATGCTTCCAGAGCTTGTGAGCTCCAGAAACGTATGGTAGGAATCCGTGGGCCGTTCCTTTTGGATGGAAAGCAGGAACAGCCAGGAGATATACAAAAACAGCAGCCAGAAGGCATGGTAGATGCGGTTTGCCACAGCTCCTCCTCTCTGCTCAGACCATGGAAAGGCCGTTGAGCAGGTAATTCTGGTAATGCTCCCGGGAATCGGCGTACTTCTGGCCGATGGGGATCACAGTCCGGTCGATGCAGACAAATTCTTTTCCACTGAGATAATCCACATTTTCAAAGTTTACGATATAGGAGCGGTGGACCCGGTGAAAGGATTCCGGCGGGAGCTGCTGCTCCAGGTCAGAGATATTTCCATAAAATTCAATGGGCGGCCCGGCCTTCACATGGATCTCGATGATCCGGTTCTTTACCTCGAAAAAAATAATGTCCGTTAGGAGGACAGAGCCAATGGTCTTTCCAAATTTATATGTAAATTTTTCCTTCCGCCCCTTTTCAGCCAGGGAAACGGCCTTTAAAAAGACCTTTTCGATCTTCTCCGTCCGCATGTCCTGCTTTAACAGGTAGTGGAGGGGCATCACGTCCAGGGCCTCGAAAACATGCTCCTTGCTGACCGTGAGAAAGATGATCTGGGCGGTGGGATTTATGGCGCGGAGTTTGGCGGCAGTTTCAATGCCGTTGAGCTTTTTCATCAGGATGTCCAGAAAAAAGATGTCAGTGGTCCGGTTTTTATCGTCTGGATCGAAGAGCAGCTCCTCGCCGGAGGAGCAGCAGGATACGGAGGCGGCGATGCTGTGCTTTTGGCAGAGCTCCTGGATCAGACCACAGAGCTCGTCCCGCATGGCGTCGCTGTCGTCGCAGATGCAGATATGGATCATAGGATGGTTTCCCCCTTTTCCTTTTTGATACTGATTATATCATTCTATGATGTTTGGGTCAAAAGGCTTTTTGGCCTTTTGACCCTGGCATCATTACACAGGAGAACGGGGAAGATCATCAGAACACCAGATTCACCAGTATACAGAGGAGGACGCCGATCCCGGTGGGCAGAAGGATGGATACGGCGGTCCACTTTAAGCTTCCCGTCTCCTTCTTTATGGTGAGGCAGGTGGTGGAGCAGGGCCAGTGGAACAGGGAGAAAACAGCCATGCAGACGGTGGTCTTAACGGTCCACCCGTTGGCGGACAGCAGGCTTAAAATGGCCGTTTTATCGTCCATGGGGGCCAGGACGCCGCTCTGTAAATAGGCCATGAGGATAATGGGCAGGACGATCTCATTGGCGGGAAAGCCCAGGATAAAGGCCATGAGGATGATGCCGTCCAGTCCCATAAGGGTCCCAAGAGGATCCAGAAAGCCTGCAATGTGCATAAGGAGGCTTTCTCCGCCCACGGTCAGATTGGCCAGAAGCCAGATCACCAGACCGGCCGGGGCGGCCACAGCCACGGCCCGGCCCAGGACGAACAGGGTCCGGTCAAAGATGGAGCGGACGATGACCTTTCCCGGCTGGGGGCGGCGGTAGGGCGGAAGCTCCAGGGTAAAGGACGAGGGAACGCCCTTTAAAAGAGTCCTGGATAACAGGAATGAGGCCCCAAGGGTGGCCAGGATGGCTGCCAGGATAAAAAGCGTCAGCACCAGGGCGGTCAGCAGGGAGGAGAGCACCGGGTTTTCCATCGGAAGCCCTGCCCAGACGCCGCCTCCGGCTCCCAGAAGGGCGATCATGGTCAGCAGCAGGGGGAACCGGCCGTTGCAGGGCATGAGGCTGTTGGTGAGGATGGCGATGAGCCGTTCCCTGGGGGAGTCGATGATCCTGCATCCCACCACCCCGGCGGCGTTGCAGCCCAGGCCCATGGCCATGGTCAGGCACTGCTTTCCGCAGGCGCTGCATTTGTGGAAGGCGCCGTCCATATTAAAGGCCGCCCGGGGCAGATACCCCAGATCCTCCAGCAGAGTGAACAGAGGAAAAAAGATGGCCATGGGAGGCAGCATGACGGACACGATCCAGGCCACCACTCGGTATACGCCGAAAACAGCCATGTCGATGAACCACTGGGGGAGGCCTATGGAAAGGGCGGTCTCAGCCAGCCGCGGCTCCAGGGAGAAAAACAGGTCCCACAGCATGGAGGACGGGTAATTGGCCCCGGTGATGGTGAGCCAGAAGATCCCCAGAAGCAGCAGTACCATGACCGCCGTACCGGTGAAGGGGCCGGTGAGGATCCGGTCCAGACGCTCTTCCCTTTTTCTGTAATGTTCCTTTGTATAGGTGACCGCCTGGGCCGCCAGGTCTTTGGGGGAGAAGGCGGAGGGGAGCCTCCGGTACGGAGAGCCCAGGGAGCAGGAGGCGCAGGCACAGGGGCATGAGGCGGCCAGGGAGGCCAGCAGCTTCTTTAAGGTTAACAGGCCTTTGGCCGTCCGGCCGCAGCAGGGAGTCACAGGGATCCCCAGGGAACGCTCCAGGGCCTTAAAATCGATCCGGATCCCCTTTTTTTCAGCCTCATCGCAGAGATTGACGCAGAGGACCGCCTGGGGCATGGGACCAGCCTCCTCTCTGTGCTCCAGCAGCCCTGCGGCCTGGGACAGCAGATACAGCCCCCGCTCCAGGCAGGTGGCGTCGCAGACCACAAGCAGAAAGTCGTAGTCCTCGTTTAAAATAAAATCCTTTGTCAGCTCCTCCTCAGCGGAACGGGTATCAAAGGAGTAGATGCCGGGAAGGTCCACGGCGGAAAAATCCTGGCCGCCATAGGAAAACTGTCCCACGGCGCAGGAGACGGTGACTCCGGCCCAGTTGCCGGTGTGCTGGCGGAGCCGGGTCAGACCGTTGAAAATGGTGCTTTTTCCCACGTTTGGGTTGCCCATTAGGGCCACGCGCCGCGTCATGAGAGGGCCTCCACCAGGATCATGCGGCTGTCCTCCTCCCGGAGGGCGATGACGGCCCCGCGGACCAGATAGGCGGCAATGTTCCCTTTCCGTTTCCGGAGCACGCAGGTGACGGCCTCCTCCGGCTCAAAGCCCAGGTCAGAAAGCCGCCCGGCCATTAACGGCGGATTGGCCAGCGCCAGGATCTTTGCGGATCCGCCTGTATTTATACTGCTCAATGGTAGTACCATGAAATCACTCACTCGCACGTTGCTTATGAGTGAGATATGAAAAAGCGGGCGGCTTTGTGCCTGTACAGGGCGGGGGAGCCGGGGAACACCGGAACCAGTGCAGGGGACCGGGGATCAGAGGATCACGGGAACCGGCGCGTCAAGCTTCATGGAGCGGTCTGTGACGGCGCAGTCATAGGCCCAGATATGGACGCCGTTTTCCTTCGCCTTTTTTAGTGCATCGGCAAATTCCGGGTGGCGTTCCCGGTGGGGAGAAAAAGCATGAACGCCCTTCATCTGGATCACAAAAAGAGCGGCCGCTCCGTATCCATCCTTTACGGCCTGCGCAAGGCCCTCCAGGTGACGGATCCCCCGCTCCGTGGGCGCGTCCGGGAACATGGCCGTACCGTCCATATCCAGGGTCACGCCCTTTACCTCCATGAACCAGGGAGAGCCGCCGCAGGAAAAGGCCAGATCGAACCGGGAGTCCCCATAGCGGACCTCCCGCTTTACATGGTCCGGCCTGGGACAGAAGGGAAGCCCCTCTCCGGCGGTGAGCCATTCCCACGCCGTCTGGTTGGGGGCCTGGGAGTCAATATTGACCCACTGCGGCCCCTGGGCGGTCTCTTTTTTTACGGCGATCAGCGAGTATTCTGTTTTCCTTCCCTGGGCCATGGCGTCTGGATGGAACTGCACCGCCGCCGGGACGCCTGGGATCAGGAGCTCTCCCAGTCTTCCTGTATTTTTTACATGGCAGACCGCCTCGTTTCCGTTCAGAAGGACCCGGGCCAGGAACCGGTTGGGACGGGAAAGGAAAACGGCCTGCATTACATTTTCATAGATCATAGGAAAATACCTCCGTCCCTGGATTATAGCATAAATGGAGCAGATTTAATATTAATAAAGGAAACTGTGAAATCAATCTTTTCAAACCTGGAGAAATAAGGTATAATCACCTTGAGTATACAGCGCCGGCTTATGATGCGGCCTGAAACAATATGACGCAAATGGAGGTCCAAGATTATGTTAGTAACAGCGAAAGAAATGCTTGCAAAGGCAAGAGACGGAAAATATGCAGTAGGCCATTTCAACATCAACAACCTGGAGTGGACAAAGGCGATCCTTCAGACAGCGGAAGAATTAAGATCTCCGGTGATCCTTGGGGTTTCCGAGGGCGCTGGAAAGTATATGGGCGGATATAAGACTGTTGTGGGAATGGTCAATGGTATGCTGGAGGAATTAAACATCACAGTTCCCGTTGCCCTTCACCTGGACCATGGCAGCTATGAGGGCTGCTTAAAGTGCATCGAAGCCGGATTTTCTTCCATTATGTTCGACGGCTCCCACTATCCCATCGAGGAGAACGTGGAGAAGACCAAGGAGCTGATCCGCATCTGCCGTGAAAAGGGCATGTCCCTGGAGGCTGAGGTCGGCGCCATCGGCGGTGAGGAAGACGGTGTAGTTGGTATGGGCGAGTGCGCAGATCCCAACGAATGTAAGATGATCGCAGACCTGGGTGTTGATATGCTGGCTGCGGGAATCGGAAATATCCATGGAAAATACCCGGCCAACTGGCAGGGCTTAAGCTTCGAGACCCTTGCGGCAGTGAAGGAGAAGGTGGGCGATATGCCTCTGGTGCTTCACGGCGGTACAGGGATCCCGGAGGATATGATCAAGAAGGCCATTTCCCTGGGCGTTGCAAAGATCAATGTAAATACCGAGTGCCAGCTGGCATTTGCCGATGCTACGAGAAAGTACATCGAAGCAGGAAAGGATCTGGAAGGAAAGGGCTTTGACCCGAGAAAGCTTCTGGCTCCCGGCGCAGCGGCCATCAAAGAGACTGTGAAGACCAAAATGGAGCTGTTCGGTTCCATTGGCAAGGCAGAATAAAAGACGCGTGCGGCAATCAAACGTTCTCCCCTTTCCGGGAGAACGTTTTTGCAAATCTGGCTGGGCCAGTATACATGAGGAGGAAAAATCTATGAGCGAGGCCATCCATGTGGCAGAAATTTTTGGAGAAAATGTATTTGACGACGCGGTAATGAGAGAGCGTCTGCCCAAAAGCGTCTATAAGAAGCTGAAGCAGACCATTGAGGACGGAAGCGAGCTGGACCCGTCCATCGCAGACGTGGTAGCCCATGCCATGAAGGACTGGGCGGTGGACAATGGAGCGACCCATTATACCCACTGGTTCCAGCCCCTGACCGGCGTTACGGCGGAAAAACACGATTCCTTTATCACCAGTCCCGACGCAGCCGGAAGAGTCCTGATGGATCTTTCGGGGAAAGAGCTGATCAAGGGAGAGGCCGACGGCTCCTCCTTCCCCTCCGGCGGCCTCCGCGCCACCTTTGAGGCCAGGGGCTATACTACCTGGGACTGTACCTCCCCGGCGTTCTTAAAAAAGGACGCCCTGGGCGTGACCCTTTGCATCCCCACAGCCTTCTGCTCCTACGGGGGAGAGGCCCTGGATAAGAAAACGCCGCTCTTACGCTCCATGGAGGCCATCGATAAGCAGGCGGTCCGCATTTTCCATCTGTTCGGCAACACTGCCGTGAAGCGGGTGATCCCGTCGGTGGGACCGGAGCAGGAATATTTCCTGGTGGACCGGGAAAAATATTTACAGAGAAAAGACCTGATCTATACGGGCCGCACCCTGTTCGGAGCCATGCCGCCCAAGGGCCAGGAGATGGACGACCATTACTACGGCGTGATCCGGGAGCGGGTGGGCGCCTTTATGAAGGAGCTTAACGAGGAGCTCTGGAAGCTGGGGGTGGCGGCCAAGACCCAGCATAACGAGGTGGCCCCGGCCCAGCATGAGCTGGCGGCCATCTACACTAAGGCCAACCTGGCGGTGGACCACAACCAGATCGTCATGGAGACCATGAAAAAGGTAGCCAGCCGCCGCGGCCTTGCCTGCCTGCTCCATGAAAAGCCGTTCCAGGGCGTCAACGGCTCCGGAAAGCACAACAACTGGTCCCTGACCTCCGACACCGGCATCAATATGCTGGAGCCGGGAGTGACGCCCCATGAGAACATCCAGTTCCTTTTGGTGCTGGCCTGCATCATGAAGGCTGTGGACGTCCATGCAGACCTGCTCCGTCAGTCGGCAGCCGTTCCCGGAAACGATTACCGTCTGGGAGCCCAGGAGGCGCCGCCGGCCATTATCTCTATCTTTGTGGGCGAGCAGATCGAGGACGTGATCGACCAGCTCTGCAGCACCGGCTCCGCCACCCACTCCAAGATGGGCGGTACCTTAAGGACCGGCGTGACCACACTTCCGGATTTTGATAAGGATGCCACAGACCGGAACCGGACCTCGCCCTTCGCATTTACCAACAATAAATTTGAATTCCGTATGGTGGGCTCATCCGACTCCATTTCCTCCGCCAATGTGGTGTTGAATACCATTGTGGCAGAGGCCTTTAAGGAAGCGGCGGATATCCTGGAGGCCTCCGATGACTTCCCCACAGCGGTCCATGACCTGATCAAAAAGCTGCTTTCCGAGCACAGACGGATCATCTTCAACGGCAACGGCTACACCGAGGAGTGGGTACAGGAGGCAGAACGGAGAGGTCTTCCCAACTTAAAGTGCATGGTGGACTCCATCCCGTCCCTGGTGACAGAAAAGGCCGTGAAGCTGTTCGGAGACTTCGGCGTGTACACAAGATCCGAGCTGTACGCCCGGGCAGAGATCGAGTACGAGACTTATGCCAAGAGCGTTCTGGTGGAAGCCCGGACCATGTCAGACATGGCTGGAAAGCAGATCATTCCGGCGGTGATCCGGTATTCGGGAGATCTGGCCAGGTCCCTCAATGAAGTAAGGACCGCCTGCCCGGAGGCTGACATGAGTGTGCAGACGGAGCTGGTGCTGGAGGTCTCCAGCCTGCTGGCTGCCATGAAAAACGCCATGGAGGAGATCCGGAAGGATCTGGAGAAGGCAGGGACCATGTCTAATATGAAGGAGCGGGCCCACTTCTGCTACGATGAGATGGTACCGGCCATGAACCGGCTCAGAGAGCCTGCGGACCGCCTGGAGATGATCGTGGACAAGGAATACTGGCCCTTCCCCAGCTACGGCGATATGATCTTTGAAGTATAAATTTTACGCCATAAGGCGCAGGACCGGACGGTCCGGCGGAGACGATCTGCCGGGGCGGCCGGTCTTTTCCTTGCCCCGCGCCGGAAGCCTGGGAGATTTCCCTCTGCATACCGTTGCGGAAAATGGCGGAGAATGGTATACTATACCTGGTTTTTTCTCTAAAAACAAGGAAAACAGGAAAGGAAAATGCGGCGCAGGCCGCAGCAGAGTAAGAGATATGTCAAATAAAGTATCTGGAAAGAGGCAGAAAGGGGCGGACAGCCCCGAACTGCGGGAAAAGGACGCCAGGAGCATGGCCGGGATCATGGGCGTGTTTGCCGTGGCGGTGCTGGGTATCTTTCCCCTGGCATACGATAACTATTATTACAACATTCTGGAGACCAAGTACCATTTTTACTGTGTCGCCTCCATTGCGGCCATGGCGCTGATGCTCTTTTACGGGATCTTCAGCGGCCGGATCGCGGGATTTTTCAGAGGGGACGGCAGTGAAAAGGGAGGAAGCGGATTTTTTAAGCGGATCCTTGGAGGGCTGAATTTTGTGGACTGGGCCATGCTGGCGTTCTGGGGAGCCAATGTCATTTCCTGGATCCTCTGCGTGGACTGGCGCTGGGATGCCTTCTGGGGGACCTTCGGCCGGTATAACGGCGTATTTCTGATCACCCTCTATACGGTGGTCTACTTCCTGGTGACCCGGTTTTTCCGGTTCCGTCAGTGGTATCTGGATCTGTTCCTGGTGACGGGAATGCTGGTCTGCGGCTTCGGCATCACCGACTATTTCCGGATGGATCTGCTCCACTTTAAGGCAGAGCTTTCGGCGGACCAGCACGCCACCTTCGTCTCCACCTTCGGAAACATTAATACGTACACCGTTTATGTGGGCGCGGTGCTTGCGGTGTCCATGACCTTATTCACCCTGGATAAGGACTGGAGGAAGAGAATCTGGTATTTTACCGCCATGATGGTGTCCAGCGTGGCCATCATCATGGGAACCAGCGACAACGCCTATCTGACCCTGGGAGCGCTTCTGGGCTTCCTGCCCCTGTACCTGTTCCGGACCTGGAGCGGGATACGGAGATACCTTATGGCAGCGGCAGGGTTCTTCACGGCGGCCTGGATCGTGGAATGGGCCAATGTGAAATACGCGGACAAGGTCCTGGGCATCGACAGCCTGTTTACCATGTTCGTCCAGTACGAGCATTTTAAGGAGATCGTCCTGGCCCTGTGGATCGCAGCGGCGGTGCTGACGGCGCTGACCATCCGGAGAAAGGGAGAAAAAGACCGGATCGGCAGATGGCCTTGCTTTGTCTGGCTGGGCTTTCTGGCCTTCATTGCGGCTGGAGTCATCTATGTGCTTTACGACGCCAATGCGGCGGGGAATGCGGAAAAGTACGCGGCCATCAGTAAATATGTGGTGTTCAATGACGCCTGGGGGACCAATCGCGGCTATGCCTGGATCCGGTCCATGGAGGTTTTCAGGGAGTTTTTCACCACCAAGGACAAGATCTTCGGCTACGGTCCGGAGACCTTCCGGGTGCTCATGGAAAATTATTATCTGGGAGAGCTGGGCAATGTGATCTTTGACAACGCCCATAACGAATACCTCCACTATCTGATCACCATCGGCCTGTTCGGCATGCTGTCCTATATGGCATGGCTGGGCACCTCCATTGTCTGGATGGCAAGGAACCTCAAGGACCGGCCGGAGGTGGCGGCCTGCCTGTTTGCCCTGGCGGCTTATGCGGTCCAGGCCACGGTGAACTTAAACCTTCCGGTGGCTATGCCTGTGACGGTGCAGCTTCTGGCCATGGGCGTCAGCAGACAGTTAAAGAAAAAGGAAAATGAATCCATATAGAACGGAGAGTGTGCATATGCAGGCAGTGATCATGGCCGGAGGAAAGGGGACGCGCCTGGCGGCCCTTACGAAAGACGAGATACCGAAGCCCATGGTGGAGGTGGCGGGAAAACCGCTGTTATTATGGCAGGTGGAGAGGCTTAAGGACCACGGGATCACCGATATCCTCATGGTCATCGGCCATCTGGGCGAAAAGATCCAGGAATTTTTTGGAGATGGGGAGCGTTTTGGGGTACGGATCCGGTATTTTGTGGAGGAAACGCCCCTGGGCACCGCCGGTTCCTTCTATTATTTAAAGGATATGGTGGAGGAGACCTTCTTCATGATGTCCGGGGACCTGTTTTTTGACATTGATTTCGGCCGGATGCTGGCCTTTCATGAGAAGAAAAAGGCAGCGGCCACGCTGTTCGTCCATCCCAACGGCCATCCCTATGACTCGGATCTCCTGGTGTTAGATGAGGACGACCGGGTGCGGAAATTCGACTCCAAGCACAATACCAGGGACTACTGGTATGAAAATTGTGTGAATGCTGGAATTTTCGTGTTTAACAGAAAAATTTGTGACCGGGTTCCGGAGCCGGTGAAGCGGAACCTGGAAAACGATGTGATCCAGGGAATGATCCAGGACGGAGAGTCGGTGTACGGCTACCGCTCCCCGGAGTATGTGAAGGATGTGGGGACTGTGGACCGGATCCAGCAGACCTTAAAGGATATTGAACGGGGCTTTATTGCGGAGAAATCCCTCAGCAGAAAGCAGAAATGCATCTTCCTGGACCGGGACGGTACCATTAACCAGTACCGGGGCCTGGTATATAAGGAGGAGGACTTTGAGCTGGAGCCCTGCGCGGTCCAGGCGGTGAAACGGATCAACCAGTCGGGCCGCCTGGGGATCGTCATCACCAACCAGCCGGTGGTGGCCCGGGGCCTCTGCGGGATCGAGGATGTGGAAAATATCCACCGGAAGCTGTCCTCCCTTCTGGGGAAGGAGGGCGTGTTCCTGGACGATATCCTGTTCTGCCCCCATCACCCGGACAAGGGATACCCGGAGGAGAATCCGGCTTACAAGATCCCCTGTGAGTGCCGGAAGCCAAAGACCGGCCTGATCGGGCAGGCGGCAGAAAAATATAACATTGACCTTTCCGCCTCCTGGATGGTGGGAGACACCACCATGGATATCCAGACAGGGATCAACGCCGGAATGCGCACCGCCCTGGTGCTGACCGGAGAGGCAGGAAAGGATAAAAAATACGATGTAACGCCGGATCTTGTCTGCAAGGACCTTTTGGAGGCCGTGGAGAAGATCCTGGAGATGGATTAGGAGGGATCTCATGATCATTACACAAACGCCGTTCCGCATGTCCTTTTTTGGCGGCGGGACCGATTTCCCGGGATTTTATAAGGAGCATGGCGGAGCCGTGATCTCCACCACCTTTGATAAATACTGCTATGTGAACGTGCGCCATCTGCCGCGGTTCTTCGATTATTCCACAGAGCTGTCCTACTCGAGGATCGAGCGGGTGACCGACGTGGAGGCCATCGAGCATCCGGCCATCCGGGAGGCCATGAAATATCTGGACATGCAGGAGATCCGCCTGACCTATGAGGCAGACCTGCCAGCCCGGTCCGGCCTGGGCACCAGCAGCTCCTTTGCTGTGGGCATGCTGAACGCGTTTTACGCCTTAAAGGGCAAATACGCCGATAAGCGGAAGCTGGCCGACGACGCCATCTATCTGGAGCGGGTGCTCTGCAAGGAAAGCGGCGGCGTCCAGGACCAGATCGCCGCGTCCTTCGGCGGCCTGAACCGGATCAACTTTAACGCCGACGGCTATGAGGTGAATCCAGTGATCATCTCCCCGGACCGGAAGGCCCAGTTGAACCGGAATCTGATGCTGTTTTTCACCGGCTTTTCCCGGTTCTCCTCAGATATCCAGAAGACCACCCAGAAGGACATGGCCGATAAGGAACGGCAGCTTCTGGAAATGCTGTCCCTGGTGGACGAGGCAGAGAAGGTGCTGACCACAAAGACGGATCTTAATGAATTTGGCCGGCTTCTGGACTATACCTGGAAGTTAAAGCGCGGGATCTCCAGCGGGATCTCCACAGACTCCATCGACGGCCTTTATGCCAAGGGGATCGAGGCCGGGGCTCTTGGCGGAAAGCTCCTGGGCGCCGGAGGCGGCGGCTTCCTGCTGTTTTACGTGGAGGAGGATAAGAGAGAGGCTGTGGCAAAGGCCATGGAGGACCTTTTATACGTACCGTTCCAGTTTGAGAACAGCGGGACCAGAGTGATCCATTATACGGCGGAGATGTACGAGAAGAGATAGGAGCAGCCGGGGCGCTGCGGGACAGGAGGCTTTTAGGCCTGCGTTCTGCGGCGGCCCGGTTTTTTGCGGAATGGAGCTGGCTGACGAGTCCGGAAGAATAAAAAGCAGAGAGATAGACATACTGATTATAGGTTTTATTTGTTCAATCTGCGGATTTTGTGCAGATCACATTGACAGAACATGGATATGAGGGGTATTATGGTGGTAAATAAAACGACAGGGGTAATCGGTATGTTATTGGAATTCAGGTGCTCCAATCATAAATCCATTAAAAATGAAATTACATTTTCCATGCTCGCCGGAAGCGATGATACTCATGAGAAATCTTTAAAGCTCCATAATGGGATGCGGATCCTTAGGACGGCGGTGATCTACGGCCCTAATGGCTCCGGAAAGAGCAATTTTATTGACGCGCTGAATTTCTGTGCACTTATGGTGGATAAGAGCATGCGCTTTCAGCCAGGGGAAAAGGTACCGCAATCGGAACATAAGACCAGCGAAGAGGGAGACGCCAGCAGCTATGCGATTCAGTTTTTAAAAGAAGGGATCCGCTATGCATATGGATTTACTGTTCAGGACCAGGAGATCGCGGAGGAATATCTGTACTACTTCCCAAAGGGCCGCCAGGTGAAGATCTTTGAGCGCAGCGGTCAGGCCGTTACGCCGGGAGACCGGTATAAGAGCTCCTTTCAGCAAAGCCTCAACGTCCTAAAGGAAAACCGCCTGTTTCTGGCCTGCGGGGCAAACTTTTCCAACGTAAAAGAAGTGGAGGCTGCCTTTTTGTTTTTTACCAGAGATCTGGTGATCTATGATTCAAAGAAGAATAACTGGATGGATTATTCGCTGAATCTGATGAGGCGAGATCCAGACATCAAGAAAATTTTTCTGATCCTGATGCGGCTTTTGGGGAACCAGATCAGGGATGTAAGGATCCCGGAGAACCAGACAAAACGGATCGAAGCCCAGGTGGTCTACGATCAGTTTGAAACGGATCTGATGACAGAGGAGTCGGATGGCGTGAAAAAGCTGTTTGAAATTTTATGTCCATTGATCGATATCTTAAGCAAGGGCCGGGTTTTGATCTGTGACGAGCTGGAAACCTGCCTTCATGAAGCCTTGATCTACCAGATCGCAGAATTGTTCCAGAGAACGTCAGACAGATTTTCGGCCCAGCTGATCTTCTCTACCCATGATACCAGTCTCCTGGACTCGAACCTGTTCCGGAGGGATCAGATCTGGTTCACAGAGCTGAACGAAGAGAGGGCCACAAACCTGTACTCTCTGATGGAGATACGGAATGTGAGAAAAACAGAAAACCTGAAAAACGGGTATATCCTTGGAAAATATGGGGCGATTCCCATGAGAAATAAGAACTTCTGGGAAGAGTTTGAAAAACAGATCGAAAAATAGCAGGGGGAAGCTTTGATGGCAGGACGGAATCTGGAACTGAGACCTCGCGAGGAGGGTACAAGAGATAAGGCGAAGATACCGGTGGTCCGGTTTCCTCTGGATAAGATCACGGAGCATTTTCAGGAAAACATAAGCGCAGTCCGGGGGCAGTTTGCCGTGGCGGAGGAGCTGGTCCAGGGCGGGAGGACAGAAGAGGGAGAAAATATCTGGCGTTCCCAGATCGTTTTCCTGGAAAGCGCCCTGGACTTCTTTATGCATGAGCTGACGAAATATGGCCTGTGTGAAATACACGCGGGAAGTTGGAACAGTACTGTGAAATATGAAAACATCATGGTACATATGGGAGTGGTTGAGGCGGCCATGAGGGACAGGGACAGTGACGCATGGTTCCTGGATTTTATCAATGATACATACGGAACTGTCACTATGGCATCCTGGGATACGGTAAAGGACCAGATCAGTCTTCTGGGGATGGATGTTATGCAGATCGCCAAAGACGCTTTCTGGGAGCAGGGCTCTTCGGAAAAGCCCAGAGATAAGATGAAGCGCCGGTTAAACAGCCTGTTTCAGCGCCGCAATATGATCGCCCATCAGTCAGACCGCCGCCATGCGGATGCGCAAAAGGAGCCCATTTCCCGGGAGACTGTTGAGGATTTTATTGCAGATGTGGAGAAGATCGTGGCGGCGGTGGTGAAGGAAGCGGAGAGGAAGCAGGAGGCATAGGAATGGCGTAAAATGCGGAAGATCCGGATTCTGTAAGACGGTGCAGCACAGCTTTCGGGCAGACAGACAAATTCTGGTATTTATGTCATAATCGCAGATGCTTTGCAGAAATTGGAACGCACAGCCAGAGAAAGATGTGATATACTAGGGCCTGGTATCGAAAAGAAGGGTTGAAAAAGCTGTACTGCGATGCTATAATGATATGAGCTAAAACCGGACAAAAGCTTGAGAGTTTGAAGGCTGCGGGCTTTTGGAAGGGGTTATACTGGTCGCACATAACGTGCCTGAATGAATCTGGGACGCCGAAGGGCGGATCGCGGAGTGGCGGAGCCTACCCTAAAAGGAGAATCATCATGTGGTATGTATTGCAGACAATGACTGGAAGAGAAGAGGAGCTGGTCCATTATATTGAAGAGATCGTTCCCAAAGAACTGTACACAGATTGTTTTGTGGCATATTACGAAAGGGTATGGAGAAAGCAGCAGGAAAGCGTCGTCCATGTGGAGCGGCTGTTTCCGGGATATGTGTTCATTGTTTCGGATACGCCGAAGGAGCTGTACCTGTGTCTGAAGAAGGTTCCTGCCATGTCCAAGATGATCGCCGATGGAAATTTTGACTTTCTTTCCATTGAAGAGGAAGAAGAAGCGTTTTTCGCGAATATGCTGAAAAACCAGCATATTGTCCGGCTTTCCTATGTGGAGCTGGATGGAAAGGGGCGGATTTTCCGCGTATGCGGACCTTTGAAAGAATATGCAGATTCCATCGTAAAGGCCCAATATAAGAAGCGTTATGTGATCATCCGGCTGAAGATGATGGGGAGCTATAAGACCGTGGCCCTGGGGGTTATCTTAAAGGAAGATATCCAACAGGAGATCCGTTATGGAAAGGTTGAGACCCCGTTGGAGATGCCGGAGTTTTACCATGCCGCACAGCCGGAGAAAGACCACGGTTATGCCGCAGGCGACCATGTCAGCGTGATTTCCGGATCCTTTGAAAATATGTCGGGAGTGATCTGGAAAGTCAAAAAAGATACGGTAGAGATCGGAGTACATCTCTTTGGACAGGATATGTCCATGGAGGTGCCGGTCAATGATATACGCAAAAACTTCCCATAAGGACGATTATGGGAAGTAAGACGGGCTCTGGAGATCAGTTCCGGAGGGACAGCCCCCTGGCTCCGGCTCATGAAAACAACGAATCCGAGGAAGATCTGATGTACGAATTTCTGGAAAAATACCTGCCCAGGGACAAGCGCGTCCGCATGGGCATTTTAATGGCCGCAGACGTTTTTGCGCTCTGCCTGGCCTCTTTTTTAGGCCTTTTTGTCCGGTTTGATTTAAATATTTCCAAGATCCCGCCGGAATACGCCCGGGCGGCCCTGGAGTTCCTTCCCTATTATATCCTGGCCTCCCTGGTGATCTTCTTCCTGGCCCGGATGTATTCCACCATGTGGAGCGTGGCCGGAGTACGGGAAGCCCTCCATGTGGTGGCGGCCTGTGGCCTGGCCTCCCTGGTGCAGATCGCCGGGATGATGCTCTTACAGCTTTCCGTACCCAGGAGCTTCTTTTTAGTGTCCTTTGCGGCCCTCTGTGCCGAGGAGCTGGGGATCCGTCTCTCCTATCGGGTGGTGATCTCCTTATTCGGGAACCACAGCAAAAAGGCGGCAAAGCGGATCATGATCGTGGGAGCCGGGACCTCCGGCTCTGTGATCCTAAAGGAGATGACCACCAGCTCCCTGGTCAACGGCTGCGTGGTCTGCTTTGTGGACGATGACAAGAACAAGGCCGGGAAGTTCCTAAACGGCGTTCCCGTGGCCGGGAACCGGAACGACATCCCACGGCTTGCGGAGGAATATAAGATCGACGAGATCTACATCGCCATCCCGTCGGCCTCAGCCAAGGAACGTAAGGCTATCATCGAGATCTGCCGGGAGACGGGCTGCCAGGTGAAGATCCTGCCGGGCATCTACCAGCTGATCAACGGCGAGGTGAGTATCGCAAAGCTCCGGAACGTGGAGATCGAGGACCTTTTAGGCAGGGATCCCATCCGGGTGAACTTAGACGAGATCATGGGCTATGTCAGCGGAAAGGTGGTCTTAGTGACCGGGGGAGGCGGCTCCATCGGAAGCGAGCTGTGCCGCCAGGTGGCAAGCCATACCCCGAAGCAGCTGATCATCTTTGATATCTACGAAAACAACGCCTACGACATCCAGCTGGAGCTTAAGGAGAAGTATCCGGACCTGGACCTGGTGGTGCTCATCGGCTCCGTCCGGAACACCCACCGGATCGAGACGGTGTTTGAGAAATACCGTCCCGACATCGTGTACCATGCGGCGGCCCACAAGCATGTGCCCCTCATGGAGGACAGTCCCAACGAGGCCATCAAGAACAACGTGTTCGGTACATATAAGACGGCAAAGGCGGCGGATAAATATGGAACCAGTCGTTTCGTACTGATCTCCACAGACAAGGCCGTGAACCCCACCAACATCATGGGGGCGTCCAAGCGGATGTGCGAGATGGTGGTGCAGATGATGAACGCCAGGTCAAAAACGGACTTTGTAGCCGTACGGTTCGGGAACGTACTGGGAAGCAACGGGTCCGTGATCCCGCTCTTTAAAAAGCAGATCGAGCAGGGCGGTCCGGTGACGGTGACCCACCCGGATATCATCCGGTACTTTATGACGATTCCGGAGGCGGTGTCCCTGGTCTTACAGGCCGGGGCCTATGCAAAGGGCGGGGAGATCTTCGTCCTGGACATGGGGGAGCCCATGAAGATCCTGGACCTGGCAAAGAACCTGATCCGGCTGTCCGGGTACACGCCGGATGTGGATATCCCCATCGTGTTCACAGGCCTGCGGCCCGGGGAGAAGTTATATGAGGAGCTTCTCATGAACGAGGAAGGGATGCAGGATACGCCCAATAAGTTAATTCATATCGGAAAGCCCATCGAGTTTGATATGGAACGGTTTGAGGAGCAGCTGGAAGAACTGTATGTGACCGCCAATGAGGACGGGGACGGGATCCGGGAGGATGTGATGCGGATCGTGGGGACGTATCATCCGGCGGAGGCGTAGGAAATACAGATAGGACGATTTAGGACTGTCAGCATCCAGGTGCTGGCAGTATTTTTATGGACCGGGTCTCGGACATGTGCCGGATCCGGAGAAAAGGGAGATGAAAGCCATGTTCCATGCAGAAGAACGGTTCGTTCCATTTGAAAAGAAGATCTGGCTCAGCTCGCCCACCATGCACGGGCCGGAGCTGGAGTATATGAAGGATGCCTATGAAAAGAACTGGATGTCCACCGTCGGAGAGAATATCAACGAGGTGGAGCGTCTGGCCTGTGAGACCGTGGGGTGTAAGTATGCCGTGGCCCTGGCCACCGGCACCTCTGCCCTCCACCTGGCCGTGAAGCTGGCCGGGGTAAAGCCCGGGGAGAAGGTGTTCTGCTCGGACATGACCTTTTCCGCTACTGTAAACCCGGTGGTGTATGAGGGCGGAGTCCCGGTGTTCATTGACACCGAATACGATACCTGGAACATGGATCCAGTGGCTCTGGAAAAGGCTTTTGAACTATATCCGGAGGTCCGGGTCGTTGTTATGGCCCATTTATACGGGACGCCGGGAAAAATCGATGAGCTGCGGGATGTCTGTGAACGCCATGGGGCCGTGATCATCGAGGATGCGGCGGAATCCCTGGGGGCTTCCTATAAGGGACAGCAGACCGGGACCTTCGGTACCTATAACGCCATTTCCTTCAACGGGAACAAGATCATCACCGGCTCTGCCGGGGGAATGCTTCTGACCGATGATAAGGACGCGGCGGACCGGGCACGGAAATGGTCTACCCAGTCCCGGGAGAACGCGGCCTGGTACCAGCATGAGGAAGTGGGCTACAACTACCGGATGAGCAACGTGATCGCCGGGGTGGTGCGGGGGCAGTTCCCGTACTTAAAGGAGCACATCGCACAGAAGAAGGCCATTTATGAGCGGTACAGGGAGGGCTTTAAGGACCTTCCGGTACAGATGAATCCGTTCGACGCGGAAAACTCTGAACCCAACTACTGGCTGTCCTGCCTGGTCATCGATCTGGAGGCCATGTGCAGACAGGTGCGTGGGGAGCAGGAATCTCTGTACATCCCGGAACCGGGAAAGAGTTGCCCCATGGAGATCCTGGAGACGCTGGCAAGGTATAACGCCGAGGGGCGTCCCATCTGGAAGCCCATGCATATGCAGCCGATCTTCCGGATGAACGGGTTTGTGACCCGGGAAGGGAACGGACGGGCAAAGACCAATGCTTATATCGCTGGAGGGGCTGTCGGGAAAGACGGAAAGCCACTGGATGTGGGGATGGACCTCTTCCAGAGGGGACTGTGCCTGCCGAGTGATAATAAGATGACGGCGGAGGAGCAGGATAAAGTGATTGATATTATTTACAGGTGTTTAGATTGATAAGAATGTGTAGGATGAATACACATTAGATGTTAGATGGGGACAGGCTTGGGAAAAGGATATGTGTGCTACATATGCATGAGAAATCAAATTGTCTCTCCAAGTGATGTGCGAGTATCTATACAGACATTTCCTTCATCTGGCTAATACTGTAAGGAAAAGAATAGGGTTGATAAATAATGCAACATATAACAGAGATTCTGGTAAGTGACAGAGAGCGTTGGAATCAGATAGTGAGATCTATTAAGGGCTACGATGTTTTTTATTTAAATGAATATGTAACTGCTTTCATGCATGAGGATGAGAGCAACGGCGAGCCAATTCTTTTATATTACGAGAATGGTGATGAACGTGCTATTAATGTGGTTTTTAAGAGGGATGTAGGAAAGGATCATAGGCTTACTCAAGTAGTGCCTAATAACACCTACTATGATTTGATTACACCATATGGTTATGGGGGATTCATAGGCTCTATCGTAGATTACGATGCGCTCAATGCTTCTTATGAAGCCTATTGTGTAAACAATTCTTATATTTGTGAGTTCATAAGATTCGAACTGTTCTCCAACTATCATAATTACTATAGTGGCGAGACGGAATCTCGTACACACAATGTGGTACGCAATCTGGAAGATCCAATAGATACCATATGGATGGATTTTAAGCAGAAGGTTAGGAAGAATGTCAAACGGGCAAATACATATGGTTTGGAGATTGTAGTGGACGAGGAGGGAAAACATCTAGATGACTTCCTTCGCATTTATTACGGCACCATGGAGAGAAGTGATGCCGAACAACAGTTCTATTTCAAGAAGTCGTTTTTTGAGGAGCTGATGTCAATGGATAATGCGGTTATGTTTCATGTAAGGTTTGAAGACAAGATTATTTCTACTGAACTTGTGATTTATGGAGCAGAGAATTGCTACTCGTACCTTGGAGGAACCGATTCTGAGTATTTTTACACAAGAGCTAATGATTTTCTTAAATTTGAGATCATCAAATGGGCGAAAATCAGAGGATTAAAAAATTTCATCCTTGGAGGAGGCTATGGTGCTGATGATGGAATATTTCAGTACAAGATGAATCTGGCTCCTCATGGAATAAAGGATTTTTACATAGGTAGAAAGATTTTTGACGAGGAAGCTTACCAGAAACTTTTACATATAAGAAGCAAAGGGAATAGTGAACTGGAAAGGAAGTTGATAGATGCTGGTTTCTTCCCAGCATATAGATGTGGGGGCACACCAGAAGAGTAATAAATGCTTTCTCAATGTGATTGTTGGAGCTGGCGCGTTGGTATCCAAAGACCTGAAGCCTAACGGAGTTTACGTAGGTGTTTCAGCTAAACGAATATGTAGTTTTGATGATTATGTGAACAGGCATTGCGAAAAAAACGAATACGGAGGGGGGGATTTACACCCTTATGTACGGTATAACCAGAATATATCAGAGGATGAAGTCAGTAGAGCTTGGGTGATGTTTGAGACAGGTAGGAGTGTAGATAAGGCATAGATATTCAAAGCAAATGTGAGAGCATTTTTCCTAGATTTATTCACAACAGAAAATGTTTCCAGGAGAAATAGAAGAAGCAGTAAGGAGAGGGGATGTAAAAAGTGCATCACAAAAGAATATACGAAAGGCACATAAAGAGAATGATGGATTTTATCTGTTCATTTGTTGCTATTGTTGTGCTATCACCAATTTTATTGATAATCGCCCTATTGGTCAGAATTAAACTTGGATCGCCTGTTTTATTCGAACAAAAAAGAACAGGACTCCATGAAAAAGAATTTAAGATCCTTAAATTCAGATCTATGACTGATGAAACAGATGAGAATGGGAACCTCCTTCCTGATGAGATGAGGATGACGAGTTTTGGGAGGACTTTACGGTCTACCAGTTTAGATGAACTTCCCTCTTTACTGAATATTTTGAGGGGGGATATGAGCATAATCGGTCCCAGGGCATTGCCAGTTCGATATATACCATATTATACAGAGGAAGAACATCACAGGCATGATGTTCGCCCTGGACTTTCAGGATTGGCCCAGGTAAGTGGAAGGAATTATGTATCCTGGGAAGATAAGTTCAAAATGGATCTTCAGTACATATCCAATATTACATTTATGGGAGATATTAAGCTGATTCTGAGAACCATTGCTGTTGTTTTTAAACATGACAATATAGATACTGGGAGCTTTATTGAAAAAGACGGTGTGATTTATAGACCATTGGATGTCGAGAGAGATGGACGAGGAAAAAAAGCATGAGAACAAATGTAATGATTTTCGGTGGAGGCGGATATTCGGCTGTTGAAACTTATTTTTCATTAAAACACAACCTGCGTTTCTATCCGATTATGGCGGGAAGCTATGATAATCATGCAAGGTATATTAGCAACGATGCTATCATAGACCTACCTTTCACATATGAAGAGAACTTTATAGAAAAACTAAACGAATGCATTGATCAGAATAATATTAAGTTTATAATACCGAGTCATGATTCTGGTGCATTATCACTTATGGAAAATCAAAATAAGATTCATGCCATTGTAGTATGCTCTTGTTTGGAAACTACAAGGATATGCCGGTATAAATCTCTGACTTATAAGGTGCTAGCTGGCTTGGATTTTATTCCAAAAACTTACACTTATGAGGATGCAGTTTTCCCTCTATTTGCGAAAGACGACGAGGGGCAGGGGGGCAGGAATGCTTATAAGATAAATAACAGAGATGAGTTGGAGAAATTAAAGGAAAGTTCCATTAGTTATGTCCTCTGTGAATACCTTCCAGGCAGAGAATTGACGATAGATTGCTTTACCGACCGTCACGGAAAAATACGATTTGTGCAGCCAAGGTACAGAGAAAGACTTATGAACGGAATTACAGCCCGGACTTCAAATGTGGATCTGACGAATGAAATGAGGCATATCGTTGAGTCAATATCTGAAAGAGTTAAATTTAGGGGATTTTGGTTCATACAATGCAAAGAAGATGTGGATGGAAAGCTTAAATTGATGGAGATTTCCACAAGATTTGCTGGTACTTTTGGACTAAGTCGGAATCTTGATGTAAATCTCCCGCTTTTAGCTTTATGCGATTTTTCTGACATGGAGATAGATATTTGCCCTAACAAATGCAAGATATCGCTGGATAAGAGCTATATCGACAGGTATAAAATAGAATATGAATATAAAAGAGTCTACTTGGATTTCGATGATACACTGGTATTTGGCAGAGAGAAATACAATACTGAAGCAATGCGGTTTGTATACCAGTGCCTAAATAAAGGTATCCAAATCATGCTTATTACGAAACATGCCTATGACATTCATGAAACGATGAAAAAAATAAAATTTTCAGAGGACGTATTTGATAGAATCATAGAGGTTCCAGTAGAAAAAGATAAGTGCGATTATATGGATAATAGTGTTCCTTCTATATTTGTAGATAATGCCTACGCGGAACGTAAGAAGGTAAAAGAGAAGCTGGGTATACCAACGTTTGATGTGTCAAATATTGGATGTCTGATAGACTGGGCGGATGATTAGAGTGTATCAGTTGGCTTTTCATTGCTAAGCTGCGTAATTTGTGAAGACATAGACAGTTAATGTTGTAAAAGCGTTAAGTAAAATGTGATAAGAAATGGCAGTAGGGAGTAAAGAAGATATGAGAGAAATCGGGAGTGAGTTCTGGAAACCTTTAAAACAGCATGTACGGGATAGTGAGTCATTTTATTTATCCGGTCGGACAGCTCTTGATGTGATAATTAGGGATGCTATTAAATCTTACGGAATCACATCAGTGCTTATGCCGTCCTACTGCTGCCACACAATGATAGAACCTATCCTTATTAATGGAATAAAGCTTCGGTTTTACGATGTGTATGTAAAAGACGGAATTCTAAAAGCGGATGTTCCAGAACCGATAAAACATGAGATGCTCTACATCATGAAATATTTCGGTGATACAGACATTAAGTATGAGGGATCAGGGAAGAGTTTATCCGGATGGGCGACAACAGTAGAGGATTTGACGCATAGTTGTTTTACAGTTAATTATTCAACCCGGGCAGATTATTGGTTTACAAGTTATCGTAAGTGGTTTGCTGTGGCTGGAATAGCTGTAGCGGGGAAGAGATATGGAATGCTGGAGGAAACAACCAGAGGTCAGAATAAGAATTATACAGAAATGAGGAATAGGGCGTATGACTTGAAACAGCGCTTTGTGGATGGTGATCCTATGGAAAAACAGGCGTTCTTAAGTATATTCAGGAAAGCAGAAGAAGTGCTTGCTAAAGATTATCGAGACTATGGTGTTGATTACGAAGATATACATAGCCTATTCCAGTTCCTGGATCAGATAGATGAAGTGAGATCCCACAAAAGGGAGAACGCCAAGATCCTGATAGATGGATTGAAAGGTCTCAAAGGAGTTAGTGTATTTACAGATTTTCAAGATGCTAATAAGTGTCCTTTGTTTGTTCCTGTAATTATAGAGGATGATAGGCGAGAGGCACTAAGAAAGCACTTGATAAATAAAGATATATACTGTCCGGTTCATTGGCCGATATCAGAATACCATGTAGGTATTTCTGATAAGGCTAAGGAGATTTACAGAAAAGAAATGTCTCTTGTTTGCGATCAGAGGTATGGAGTTAACGAGATGGAACGGATTGTGGAAGAGATAAAAGAATTTTATAGAAGTGCGAATAAATAAGGTATTACTGTAATTTGTTTCAATAAATAGATAAGGAAGGATAGAAAATGAAACGTGTGTTGGTGACCGGGGCGGCAAAAATAGGTAGAGCCGGTGTGGCCACAATTGTATATAAATGGGGGCAAGAATTTAATTCTGAAAAAATAGTCTATGATTATTTAATGCAAAGTGGTTTGCCAGATCAACAATATGTTGATGCAATTAAAAAAAAAGGCAGTAAGATTTATACGCTTGACAGAGAACATAGAAGCATGTTTGGAATTGTTAGATGGGTTGAGGAGATAGTTAGAGAAAATAGTTATGAAGTCATTCATATAAACACGGATACTGCCTATATAGCAGCTGCTTATATCTATGCAGCTAAAAAAGGTGGGATAAAACATATTTTTGTTCATTCTCATTGCACTCAGGTGGATGATAATAATATAGTTTCTCGAATTATAAAAACTTCTTTGCATAAATTCTGTATGCATTATGTATGCAATAATTCAGAAACATATCTTGCCTGTTCAAAATTGGCTGGAAATTGGATGTTCGGAAAAAAGAATGTTGATAGCAGTAAATATCAGACCATATACAATGGGGTTAAAGTAGAGCCATATTTGTATAGTGAGAAAGATCGAAAAGATTATCGTGAAAAGATGAGATTGGAAGGAAAGTATGTTATCGGAAATGTTGGTAGATTTTCATATCAAAAGAATCATGAGTTTTTAGTTAAAGTATTTGCGCAGATATCCAAAGCAGATCATGATGCCGTTCTTGTAATCGTCGGTACAGGAGAATTAGAAAATGAAGTGAGAGAACAGGTAAAAGCGTTGAATATCTCAGACAAAGTATTATTTCTGGGAACAAGAAATGATGTTCCAGCTTTATTGAGTATGTTTGATGTACTTGTTATGACTTCAAGATTTGAGGGCTTACCGGTAACTATGGTTGAGGCACAGATGGCGGATCTACCATGTGTTGTGTCGGGAAATATAACAAGAGAGGCACAGTTTATTGAAAGTGTGGATTATATAGATGGGTTTGAAGTTAACCAGTGGATTTCGACTATAAAAAAATATAAAAACTATCACAGAGTATGTAGATCTGAAGAAAAACAGAAAAGTCAATTTAATATCAAAACAGCTGCGCGAGAGTTAGAACGAATTTTAGCACGGGAAAAGTAATATTGAGAGGATGCATATTATGGTACTTTACGAAAAAATAAAAAATCAAGAAGAATCCCTTTCTTTAGTAGGGCTTGGCTATGTAGGAATGCCCATAGCTGTGGAGTTTGCAAAGCGGGGAGTGAAGGTTATTGGCTTTGATTTAAATGAAGCCAAAATAGAAACGTATAAATCTGGAATAGATCCAACCAATGAGGTTGGAGATGATGTAATAAAGAATACGACTATAGAGTTTACAGCGAATGAGGAGGATTTAAAGAGGGCTAAATTTCACATCGTAGCTGTACCAACTCCAGTTAATTCTGATCATACCCCGGATCTTACTCCGATAGAGGGGGCAAGTAAGATTCTGGGCCGAAATCTGATTAAGGGATCTATTGTTGTCTTTGAATCAACAGTTTATCCAGGAGTAACAGAGGAAATCTGTGCGCCTATTTTGGAGCATGAATCTGGTCTAAAGTGTGGAGTGGATTTTAAGATAGGATACTCCCCGGAGCGCATTAATCCTGGTGATAAGATACATAGACTCTCAACAATCAAAAAAATCGTTTCAGGCATGGATAAAGATACGCTTGATACGGTCGCTAAGGTTTATCAGATTGTTGTAGATGCCGGAGTATATAGGGCAGAGAGCATTAAGGTCGCCGAGGCTGCGAAGGTAATTGAGAATAGTCAGAGGGATATTAATATTGCCTTTATGAACGAATTATCAATCATTTTTAATAAGATGGGGATAGATACGAAGTCTGTTTTGGAGGCTGCAGGAACAAAGTGGAACTTCCTCAAGTTTTATCCAGGACTTGTAGGAGGTCACTGTATTGGTGTCGATCCGTATTACTTAACCTATAAAGCGGAAGAATTAGGATATCACAGTCAGATTATTTTGTCAGGACGTCGAATTAATGATGATATGGGCAAGTATGTGGCTGAGAATGTGGTGAAGAATTTAATTGCAGCAGATAAATCTGTGAAATACGCTAAAGTCGCAATACTTGGATTTACATTTAAAGAAAATTGCCCGGATACTAGGAATACGAAAATTATCGACATTGTAAAGGAGCTTAATGAGTATGGAATTTATCCGATGATAACTGATCCTACTGCTGATGCAGTGGAAGCAAAAAGACTTTATAATGTTGATTTTGTGACTATGGATTCGATTATAGATATGGATGCTGTGGTATTGGCAGTGGCGCATACAGAATTTGCAAGTTTATCTATAAGTCAAATTGACCATTTTTTTGGAGAAGGCAAGAAGGTATTGCTTGATCTGAAAGGTATGCTGGATCGCAAAGAATTTGAATCTGCTGGATATAGCTACTGGAGGTTGTAATTATGGGATACGAAAAAGTGAAGTTTCCAGAAGGAAGTACTTTTCTTGTAACAGGAGGGGCAGGTTTTATTGGCTCGAATCTGTGTGAGGCGATATTAAATAAAGGTTATAAAGTACGTTGCCTGGACGATCTCTCTACGGGCAAGCAGGAGAATGTAGATTTATTCCTTGATAATACAAACTATACTTTTATAAAAGGCGATATAAAGGATTTGGGTACTTGTATAAAAGCTTGCGTAAATGTGGATTATGTGCTTCACCAAGCAGCCTGGGGCAGCGTACCGAGATCGATTGAGATGCCTCTCTTTTATTGTGCTAATAACATCACGGGCACTCTGAATATGATGGAAGCAGCAAGGCAAAACGGTGTAAAAAAATTTGTCTATGCTTCTAGCAGCAGCGTCTATGGCGATGAGCCAAACCTCCCGAAAAAGGAAGGAATAGAGGGAAACCTTATATCTCCTTATGCCGTCACCAAGCGAGCTGATGAGGAATGGGCGAGGCAATACACAAAACACTACGGCTTGGACACCTATGGCATGAGATATTTTAATGTATTTGGTCGACGTCAGGATCCAAATGGTGCTTATGCCGCGGTTATCCCCAAGTTCATCAAACAGCTCATGAATGGTGAACAGCCAACGATTAATGGTGATGGTAAACAGAGTCGGGATTTTACATATATAGAGAATGTTATTGAAGCGAACCTTAAAGCCTGTCTTGCCAGTTCTGAAGCCGCAGGACAGGCGTATAACATCGCCTATGGAGGTAGGGAATACCTAGTTGATATTTACTATGGTTTAACAGAGGCACTTGGAGTGAATATAGAGCCGAAACATGGACCAGACCGCGTTGGCGATATCAAGCATAGCAATGCGGACATCAGTAAGGCAAAAGAGATGCTGGGATATGATCCTGACTGGAGTTTCGAGCGGGGGATCAAGGTTGCTATTGAATGGTACAAAGAAAATTTGTAAGTTTGGAGTGATATTAAATGGCCAAGATCTGTTTTTTGATATATGATTTTACAAAAATGGGGGGTGCTGAACGTGCTTCTGCAAAATTAATGAATGAACTTGTGAAGTCACATACAGTATCTATGATAAGCATATTCAATAAATATGATGATTTTGGATATGCTTTAGATAGTCGCATAAACACTAGTCGTATTATAAACAGTGAGGCAAGCATTTCAAAAACTATAGCAACAACTACCAACTTTGTTAGAAAGCATATAAAAAAAGAAAAGTGTGAATATCTTCTTTCTATAGACGTTGCAACAGCTCCGATTGGTGTATTGGGGACGTTTATGACAAAAGCAAAGCTTATAATGTGTGACAGATCCAGTGTATATAACGAAGATATGTACTCGAAGATAAATCTTAGATTGTATGGTTGGCTTGGTATCCACGCTTGCGACATTTATCAAGTTATGACAGAAGCAGGAAAAAAAGGGTGTCTTGAAAGATACCATGTTAGCAGTAATAAGGTTAAAGTTATCCCTAATTGGATAGATGAAATGGCTATAAAGGACTGCTCATACTCGCATGAAAATAGAAAAATAATTACAGTAGGAAGGGCGACTCCTGAGAAAAACTATGAGGGATTGATTGATATCGCTGAGATTATAAAACCGTATGCGAAAGGCTGGGAGTGGCATATTTGGGGTAATTTTGAAAATGAATATGGACAAAAGCTACTTGATGAAATCAAAAGACGTAAACTGGATAATTTCCTAATTCATAGAGGTATAACAAAAAATATATATGACGAATATGGAAAATATTGCATGTATGTAATGACATCCAAGTTTGAGGGGATGCCAAATGTTATTTTAGAAGCACGGGGAAGCAAATTGCCAGTTATAGCTTATAATTGTAAAACTGGACCATCAGAATTAATAGTAGACGGGGAAAATGGTTTTTTAATTCCAATGAACAATACAGAAATGATGGCAGAAAAAATAAAGTTGCTTATTGATAATAAAAAAATAGCCCAAAGGATGTCTGAAAAATGGAATTTGGAGATTGAAAGATACTATAAGTCTAATGTTATAAAGAAATGGGAGCGATTATTTGAATGATCCGCATTCAATATATTTGTAGATTATATAATTTGTGAATAGCGATAGAATGTGGCGAATATATAAAAATGTGTATGAAAAAGATTATTATATTACAAGATCATAATGGTTATACAACTACATCATTGAAAAATAGTGGTATTAATAAATCAGTAGATGCCAACAAAATAAAAGGTTATCTTGAAAAAATGGGTTATCAGGTATGCATAGTTTCCGTACATACTATTGATAATGAGAAAATGAGTTCAGGCGACTATATATATTATCCATCAAGTGAAGATCAAGGGCTGTTTTATAAAGGGTATATTGGAGACACTCTGATGGCTTTATCCTCTAAAGGCTTGATTCTATTGCCGGACTATAAATATTTTCAAGCGCATCATAATAAGGTTCTTATGGAATTGCTGAGAGAAGGATTATCCTCTGAATCTTTAAAGACAATTAAATCTAGAAGCATATATGATATTAGAGATTTGAGAAATAATGTTAATAACATTGAGAAAATAATAGGATATCCCATTGTGCTAAAGACAGCTTCTGGTTCTGGGGCTTCTGGAGTTTCCCTTGCTAGAAATCGAGGCGAGTTATTCGCTAAAGCAAAAAAAATGGGGCGTATTTTTTATCATAATGCTACTGTTCCGATTTGGAAAACTGCCTCCCTTTCCAAAATTAAAAATCAGGTTTTAAAAATTATAGGAAAACCACATATGGACAGAACCTATCCCAGGGAAAAAGTGGTTCTTCAGTCTTTTATCCCCAATTTACAGTATGATTATAAAGTATTAGTATATGGAGAAAAATATTATGTTTTAAAGCGTTTGATAAGAGATAACGACTTTCGGGCGAGTGGAAGCGGAAAACTTGTATTTCCCACAAAGTTCGATGAAGAAATTAAAAATGTATTAGATATGGCAAGAACTTTGTTTCTGGAATTAGATGTTCCAATGCTTTCGGTAGATATAGCATATGATGGAAAGAAATGCCATATGATCGAATTTCAATGTGTTTCTTTTGGACCGTATACGATACAATTTTCGAATGCATATTATAGATTTGATAATGCGAGATGGGACAAGGTATTCGAGGAGTCAGAGCTGGAAAAAGAAATTAGCACTGCATTAGATTATTTTATAAGGAGACATGGGAATGAGTGATGTGTTTGTATATAGGGATATGGGTATAGAATATCCTGATACAATATGCGCAGGGTCTCCCAGTACACTTTATCCAGAATATTCGTACTATGAAATATCAACGGGTCAAAATGATATATATGATAGTATAAGAAAAACTTTTCATATGATGGGACTTGATAAAGAACATTATGGGTCAAATAAATGGAATCCGTTGGGAAAATATGTATATCCCAACGATGTTGTCTTGGTAAAGCCCAACATGGTTATTCATCAAAATACGATAAAAGAAAATGGAGAAAAATCCCTGTATACAAACGTAGCGATTGTTCGCGCTGTGACTGATTATATTTTAAAGGCACTCGGAGGTTCAGGGCAGGTTATTATTGCAGATGCACCTGTGCAGTCATCAGATTGGGATATTTTTTGTTCGACTTCTGGTTACAAGGAAATGATGGAGTTTTATGAAAGAAATAATGAAAGGGTTTCTCTGGTTGACTTGCGTCATTATCAAGCAAGATATCAGGGGAAGATTGTGATCAGAGAAGAGAAAAAAATGCCATATAAAAGTGTCGTTGTTAATTTGGGAAGAGATAGTGCGTTTGCTTCTTTATCTGACATTCAAAACAAGGGACTGAGAATAACAGATTATGATAATCGTATCATGGAGAGTCACCATACAGGTGGAAAACATGAATACGCGATTTCTTCAATTGCCTTAGAGGCTGATGTGATTATAAATTTACCTAAAATAAAAACACATCGGTTGGCTGGTATGACCGGGGCAATGAAAAATATAGTTGGAGTTAATACGGATAAAGATTATCTACCACATTATCGAAAAGGAACAAGTAGTGACATAGGCGATCAGCATAAGCAAGTATATTTTTCTGATAAAATAAAGGATAGTCTAATCGATTTAATGAATCGATATGTTGAAGATAAGAAATATAATTTTGCTCGTTTTGTAAAAGCCATTGTAGTGATTATATCAAGGGCACAGCATATCAAAGAAAAAAACAGGGTGGAAGTTGGAAATTGGTCAGGTAACGATACTATTTGGAGAACAGTGAAGGATTTAAATCAGATTATAAGCCGCTCGGATAAAAATGGAATTATGAAAACATTAGTGCAGCGAAGAATGCTTTGTATTGGAGATATGGTCTATGGAGGATCTGGAGAAGGACCTTTGTCACCTAAACAGGTAAAATCAGGCTGTTTGATTGTGAGTGATGATCCTTTAAAATTTGATGCAGTATGCGCTAGCTTGATGGGATTTGATTATAAAAGGATACCAACTATAAAAAATTTGTGGGGGGGGGGGCAGAGATAACTATTTCTTCAAATGATACTTGTATCAATGGAAAAGAACTTGGTGACATTAGAAAAAATATGCAAGGTCGATATAAACCAGCAAATGGTTGGGAGCTATTGGAAAACATGGATTAGTTACGCAGAGGAAGGTATAAACATGAGGGAAACAGTATATGTATGTATACCAGCATATAATGCAGAAAAATATATAAAAAAGTGTATTAAATCGGTATTGAAACAGGATTATCAATTATATAAAGTAGTAGTTGTAGATGACGGATCAGTGGATAATACGGGCGCTATATGTGATGATTTTGCTAAAAATGATAATAGAGTTGTCGTCCTCCACAAGAAAAATGGGGGATTATGGTCTGCCAGGCAAAAAGCAATTGAATATGTTAAAAGAATAGAGGAAGATGATGACAATTCATATTTAATGTTTTTGGACGCAGATGATACTTTAAAAGAAAATGCGTTATCGACAGTAGTAAAATATATGAAAAATGACGGAACTGATATGCTGATTTTCGGATTCGATTGGGTAAAGGAAGATGGAAGAATAGTAAAAACTTTTTCTCATAATAAAAAAGATATGGGGATATTGGCAGACAAAAGGGAACTTTACAAAATTGTATATTATGATCAGTCATATAATTCGCTTTGTCGAAAAGCAATGAGATTAAAGTTGTTTAGAAATGAAACAGAATACGACTATCATCCTATGTACGGAGAAGATTTGCTGAGAAGTATAGATCTTTATAGGAACTGCACAGCTGTTAGTTTTATAAAAGATATACTATATAATTATATGATTGTTTCTAGTTCAATTACACATAGTATTAAAATCGATTCACAAGTAAGGGATTTTTGCTATATTAAGTCCTTTGTTTATTCAGCGCTTAAGGATGAGTCATCAATGAAACAGGAGGATATGCATGACTTTTATTGTAAATCATATATAGATATAAAAGAGATTGTAAACAACATTGCAGTGTCGGCCAAAACAAAGGATGAAAAGATACATTTATTTCAAATATTAAGGAATGATACATTCACAAAGGCAATATTAACAGAAGTTAGTTATAGAGATTTTGCAGGCCGATTATTTAATGATGAAAGATATTCAGCATTAATTACTGTTGGAAAACTATCCTATTATTTATCTAGAATAAAAAACAAGGCTACGAATATTATAAAAAATACTAGTTCACCGACTATTCATAATGTGTTGAATTATTGAAGTTTAAGTGGGGAGGATAAAATAAATTGATTGTTGCAGGATATCTTGTTATTTGCAGCATATTGGGTTTTTTTGTACCAGTTAAAATCAGAAGATTATATATATTAATTCTTTCGTTTATGTTGCCGTTGCTGTATTTTGGTTTTAGCGTTCCGAATGATTCTTATGACCTAAGTAGATATTATGTCATGATAGAACATATGCAAGGTATGCAGTTACATGATTTATTCAATACAGAAAGTACTTGGAGCTCATACATAAGCGGCACAGAGTATGTTTCTTTTTTGTACCTATGGGTAATAGCAAATGTAGGAAATGGAATAAAAGAACTACTTCCGTATGTATCTGGGGTGATAGTTTATATTTCGCTCTTTTTTCTTGCATATAGAGCGGCTAAAAAGTACCCACTATCAACACAAAAATTTGCCATAGTTATTTTATACATTATTTTTGTGTTTAATTATGGAGAAATTTCTGGTGTACGTAATGCTATTGCATTTGCGATTGCTGCATTAGTATTATATGAAGACTTAGTAGAGCATAAAAATAAATGGCTAAGCATTACGTTACTTGTTTTACTTTCTATGGTACATTCTTCTGTGTTTATTATCCTTTTTTTGAGAATAATATTGCTGTTTCGGAGAATGATTTCATTCAAATTAGTTGCGGTAGCTTGTTTGCTTCTACAACCAGGATTAAGATTAATACAAATGATTTTGAGCCGCTTTTCTGGCTTTTCTTTTATAGTTACACTGCTAAATAAAATAAAGGGTTATTCAATAAGGACGGAGTACAATCTGCGGTTGGTATTTGGCGGTGTTATTATCGCAATTTTAGTACTTATTGTAGCCACATATGTAGTGAAATGCGAAAAGGCTATTTTTAAAAGCTATTATGAACTGACAGTATGCTTGGAGGCTATTGCTCTTGGTGGAATAGGGATTGATGTCCTGTTTTCGAGATTAACGAATCTTTTATTTTTTATTTCGATTCCCTATATGGTTTATATTGCACATACAATGATAAAGAATAGGCTGTTGCTCATATCTATAAAGAACAATAGATATAAATTATTGGGAAGTTTTTCTGTGATTGGGTTATATGTTGTCAGTGCTTTTTTTATTGCGTTCAATACTTATTATTTGTATATGAGGATATTTAATTATTTTTTTGTATGAGATCTTCACATAAAAGGAGCAAAACAAAATGGGTGAGCTTAGATTTAGACGAGCAAAGTTGAATATAATTATCCCTTTTGCTTGTCAAATAGCAACCATTGTGTGTGGTTTTCTTTTGCCTAGACTTTTGATAAGGCATTATGGATCCGAACCATATGGGGCAACAGCTTCCATTACTCAATTTCTTTCATATATTGCATTATTAGAGGGTGGAATAGGGGGCGTTGCAAGAGCTGCTTTATATAAACCATTGGCAGAAAACAACATAGTACAAATAAGTGCGATATTTCATGAAATAAAAAGATTCTTTAACGTAATCGGCTTTATTTTTCTTGCCTATGTTATTTTTTTGGCATTTAATTTTAATAAAATAGCAGACATAAATTGCTTTGATGAAACCACCACGATATTGTTGGTTTTTTCTATAAGTATTTCATTGTTTGGCCAATATTTCATTGGAATTTCAAATGCAGTATTGATTGAGGCTTCACAAAGACAGTATATATCTAATCTTATTAATGTGAGCACAATGATATTCAATACTATTATGACAATTATATTGGTCTCGCTAAATTGTAGTCTGATTGCGGTGAAGCTAGCAAGCAGTCTGGTTTATTTTGTACGACCTATATTGTTGTCGCTTTATGTTAGACATCATTTTACACTGACAAAAGCAAGGGGGGGCGATAGTGAGGCTTTGAAACAAAAGTGGGATGGATTAGGCCAACACATTGCTTATTTTCTTCATTCCAATACAGATGTGGCGATTATTACAATTTTTAGTAATCTGACACTGGTTGCTGTATATTCCGTTTATAACATGGTTATAAGTGCTGTTCAAAGTTTAACGATTTCTTTTGTTGCAGGCATGGAAGCCTTGTTTGGAGACATGTTAGCGAGAAGAGAATTAAATTTATTACATAAAATGTTTGATTATTATGAAATGCTTATATCATTTACCTCTCTGACCATGTATGGTACTTTAGTTGCCATGATTGTACCATTTGTAAGAGTATATACTTTTAACATAAATGACGCAGATTATATTGCGCCTATATTTTCGTTTATACTGAGTATTTCATCGTTGCTCTATTGCTTAAGAACACCTTATCATGCAATGGTGATAGCAGCTGGCAAGTTCAAAGAAACCAGGATAGCCGCATATGGAGAGGCAGCCATTAATGTAATTCTCTCTATTATACTGGTTAAACAGTTTGGATTGATAGGTATTGCGATAGGAACAGCTGTTGCAGTATTTTTTAGATTGGTTTACTATGTATTCTACTTATCTAGGCAAGTATTCTATAGAAAAGTAGGATGCTTCATTAAAAGAAGTTTAGTAAATACAATCGGTTTTGTAGCCATTTTTATCTTGGCATCCTATGGATTATCTATGTTTACAATAGACACATATGTTCACTGCTTTGCAGCCGCTGTGTTTATTTCGATAATTGCATTTATTGTTGCCTTTATAATTAATTATATGTTTTACAAAAGTGTTTGTGTAGAGTTTATAAATACAGTTTTAAGAAAATATAGAAAGTGAATCTTGTCGGAAGCAGTATTTTTTATGAATACCGTATACATTGTGTATATATTGTAAAAAACAAAATAATAATTCCAATTTTCCAGGGTATGAAAATCGGGGGTGCGGACAAAAGAGAAAGCCTCCTTCATTCACCTCCCATCCCCCGAATCACCCTCTCAATCGTCTCCTCATCCCGCTCCAGCTCATCCGCGATCTGCGATATGGACTTTCCCTTTTGAAGTTTGGTGCGGATGAGGCTTTTTATCTCATCCTCGCGTCCCTCCTTGTGTCCTGCATTGCGCCCTTCTGCGATTCCTTCTTTCCGCGCCTCAGAGGCGATGGCCTTCCGCATCAGCGCCAGTTCACGTTCTTCATCATACTCAAATATACTCACTGCGATCACCTCCGATTGGTTCTTAGAGAGGAAATCCGAAAGGATCCCTTCCCGGATGCATTCTGTGACGGCCCGGTGGACCGCCGCCTGCACCGCCATGGTTTTTGCATGGAGCCGCACCCGTTCCACAAAGAGCATATACTCTTTCAACGTCTGGCAGGTATCCATAAGCTCCTTATTCTTCCCGGGCGCGATCTTTAGGATCTTTACCAGCTGGGGCGCATAAAGGGATTGGTCCCGGGTAAGGGTCTGGTACTCCTTTGCTGCATAGAACAGGTTACGGAGCGGCATGTTGGGATTCCAGGTGGACTGGTGCTCGTAGAGATTCAGCTGGAAATCTACCAGGAAGGCCACATCGTTTTTCATGTTCATGTACACAGCGTTTTCCAGAGTCACTACGGTCAGCTCCTCCGAAGAAGCGTAAGACGTCCCTTTTACTGCGTTGTAAAGGCTTAGGAGCCGGTCCCTGTCCTGGAACAGCAGCCGGAACAGAGTGTCCTTGTAGTCTCGCCGGGCCATGGGGAACTGTGCCGGAGCCTGGGCATGATCGTTCATAGGCTTCATATGTCCTCCTTCCGCAGGAGAACCGGAGATCTCCTGCTTTTCAAATTTTAATAAGGGAAAAGCATAGATCTTCTGAAATGAATAAGAATCTCCAGACGACCGGATTGGCCGGGAAAGTAAGAAATATATGCTTTGTGCCAGTGTAGCATATCTGGAACAGCAGTGCAAGGGTGTATGAGATAAAATCGCCGATTCCCCAATTCTGGCTTCGGCCTTCGCAAGCTTCTTTCGCAATCATCACATTTCCTCTTCCCTACGATAGATTTCCCACTTCCCATGTGCTATACTAAACTATATCAATACGATATTTAGGAAACAAATCCTTCAACCAAACAATTCAACCAAACCACCACGGTATCACACCCCCATCATTGCACCACCACAGTGATACCACACCAAACCAACCGGGAGGGATACACAATGAAGCTGGCAGAGGCGCTGCAGGAGCGGGCGGATTTAAACAGGAATATTGAGCAGCTGAGGAAGAGGCTGAACAGCAATGTGCTGGTACAGGAAGGCGAAAGAACCGCAGAGGAGCCGGAACGGCTGAAGCGGGAGCTGGATGCGTCGGTGGAGCGGCTGGCGTATCTGATCTCCAGGATCAACCTGACCAATTCCCAGACAAAGGTGGATGGCCGGACCTTAACGGAGCTGATCGCAAGAAAGGATGCGCTGATCCTGAAGATCGGCGTATATAAGGACATTGTCTATACAGGAAGCCAGACGTCTTACAGGGCAAGAAATACGGAGATAAAGATCAAGGCGGCCATCTCTGTAACGGACTGGCAGGATGAGATCGACAAAATGGCCAAAGAGCTGAGACTGCTGGACAATAAGCTCCAGGAGAATAACTGGAGCACAGAGCTGATCGAATAAGGCTGGGTCTGGTAGCAGGAACAGGGCGAATGTCGCGCGGCGGCTGCGCAAGCCGTACATGGCACATGTAAGGGCGCATGTCTGGGGTTCGACTCCCTATCTGGATCGTTATGCCCCGATCGCGTACATGTGCATCGTAATTGAGTATGGTTATTACCGGACATTGACTGGGCCTGCGAGGGCGGGAACGGGGAAAATTTCATAGAGCGCATAAAATTCCTCCATTTACAGATACTATTTTCCAGAAACGGATAGTTAAAGCAAATGGAGGAATTTACGTTATGAAAGCTACTGGAATCGTAAGGAGAATCGACGACCTGGGCAGGGTGGTGATCCCCAAGGAGATCCGCCGCACGCTCCGGCTCCGGGAGGGCACGCCTCTGGAGATCTTCACAGACCGGGAAGGGGAGATCATTCTCAAAAAGTACTCGCCGATGATGGAGCTCAATGCTTTTGCCGGACAGTACGCGGACGCCATGGCCCAGGCCACGGGGCTCATGGTCTGCATCACAGACCGGGACCAGGTGATCGCAGCCGCCGGAGGCGCGAAGAAGGAGCTGCTGCAGAAGCCCATCAGCAGACAGCTGGAGCATGTGATCCAGGAGCGGGTCACCGTCCAGGCCGGGAAGGACGACCGGAATTATGTGGAGGTCTCCGCAGAGGATATGGAAGGCGTCACTGCCCAGGTGGTGACGCCGATCATTTGTGAGGGCGATGCCATCGGAGCGGTGGTCATCATGAGCCGGGAGCCCCGGGCAAAGTTTTCTGAGGGCGAGCTGCGTCTGGCAGCCACTGCCGCCGGATTCCTGGGAAGGCAGATGGAAAGCTGACGGCCTGGTCCCCAGGGCTGGGAAATCACCCATGACAAACCATATGGTTTCTGTTATACTGATATCAGGATGCCGGGACAGAAGGTCTTTGCTCCCGGCGGCATTTCAATGGAGCCGGAGGATATCATGTATACATTTGATGATTTAAAGCAGATCCTGGAGAAGCTCCGGGATAAGGAGAACGGCTGTCCCTGGGACAGCGTCCAGACCCATGAGTCCATGAAAAAGTATCTGGTGGAGGAGTGCGGAGAGGTCTTGGAAGCCATCGACAACCAGGATACGGAAAATTTGTGCGAGGAGCTGGGAGACGTGCTGTACCAGATCATGATCCACTGTGAGATCGAAAAGGAGCAGGGAAATTTTACCATTGACGACGTGGTCAATGGGATCTGTGAAAAGATGGTGCACCGTCACCCCAGGCTTTTCGGCGGGGAGATGGAGAAGGACCTGACCTGGGAGGAGATCAAAAGGAGAGAAAAAGAGGCCCGGGCGGCCCGGAAGAACCGGTAAAAGCCCAGCCTGGCCGGGCATTCCCGCATTTTTCCAATCTCTTCTTGTGTTTTCGCCCCATGAAGGCTATAATAAACATACAGGTCCCGGTAAAGCCGGGATCGTATGAACGAATATGGGGAGGAGATTCCAATGAAGATTTATGATTCTGTAAAAAAAGAGGAAGTGGAGATCGCTGATTATAAGGATCTCATTAAGATCATGAAGGACGGCAGACAGGTGGATCTGTACCTGAAAGAGAAGAAGAGCGACGATATGGGGTATCTGACCTGGGACGTAGAGCACTGGTCCAGCGTCAGCGACACCCGCTTTATCCGCTGCTACTCCTTAGAGGGCCGCGTTCTGGGCGATTCCACAGGCCACAATATCTATGATCTGGAGAACGATTTTAAGCCGGAAGAGGCAGAAAAGATCGAGCTCAGCTAAGACTGTGTTTTCCCAGGGCGGCGGCGTAAAAACCGCCGCCCTTTTTTTCGCCGGGACAGGCAGTTTTCCTGGAGGCTCCAGACCCCGGAAAACCGTGATTTTACCTCGTTCTTTTGCGGAAAAACCTTGACAAAGAAAGCAGAAACATATATAAATGTAAGAGTACAAAAAACGGTGGTCCGGCTATGCCGGGCCGCTGTTATAAATTCAAGGACTTCGCCGGAGACGCTCTGGTGATCGTGAGCTAATTTTTAGGAGGAAATTTCAATGAACAAGACAGAATTAATCGCAGCAGTGGCAGAAAAGGCAGAGCTTTCCAAAAAGGATGCAGAAAAGGCAATGAAGGCCTTTACAGACGTTGTAGCAGAAGAATTAGTGAAGGGTGAGAAGATCCAGTTAGTTGGCTTTGGTACCTTTGAGGTATCTGAGAGACCGGAGAGAGAAGGAAGAAATCCGAAAACTGGCGAGGCTATGACCATCGCAGCTTCCAGAACTCCCAAGTTCAAAGCCGGCAAGGCATTAAAGGATCAGGTAAACGCTTAATCCATGAGACTCGATAAATTTCTTAAGGTATCCCGCCTCATCAAGCGGAGGACCGTGGCCAACGAGGCCTGCGACGCCGGACGGGTCATGATCAATGACAAGCCGGCCAAGGCGTCTGCAGCTGTGAAGCAGGGAGATATCATTGAGATCCAGTTTGGAACGAAATCTGTGAAGGTAGAGGTCCTGGACGTCCAGGAAACGGTCCGCAAGGACGACGTGAAGGAGCTTTACCGGTATCTTTGATCTGCCGCAGGGGCGCGGCTTTTGGGGAGCTGTGCAGCCGCGCGGGCAATATGGAACGCAGCTTCGGGAAGACGGCGCCTGGCGTGTGCCGCCTTCTGCGGGCGTTCAGCCGTCAACAGGAAACGTAGCCGCAAAGATATGGCGCGGTTATGAATAAAAGAGAAGACCTCCTAATATACTTATAAAAAGTATGTCAGGAGGTTTTTTTATGGATGAAAAAATGGGACTTTCCCACCAGATCATGCTGTACAACCGGGAAAAAGGGAATCTTACGGGGATCCTGGACGTGATCTCCTTTGATGAAAATACAATCGTGCTGGATACAGACATGGGGCTTCTGACCATCAAAGGAAAAGACCTCCATGTAAGCAGGCTGACTCTGGAAAAGGGGGAGATCGACATCGAGGGACAGGCAGACAGTCTTGTATATTCCTCCAGCGAAAGCTTCAAAAAGACCGGCCAGTCGCTTCTTTCCAGACTGTTTAAGTAGGACGCGGGGAGGGAGATCCTTTTGAGCCTTTACATACAGGACGAGGCGGCCCTGGCGCTCATGAGCTTTTTACTGGGGGCTGTTCTCATGGTCAGCTATGATCTTCTCCGGCTTTTCCGGCTGCTGGTGCCCCACGGCTCATTATGGACAGGTCTGGAGGACATTTTTTACTGGATCTACTGTGCAGTCATGACCTTTTCCTTATTGTTTTGGGAGAACAGCGGCGTGGTCCGGGGGTACGTCATTGGCTGTGTGCTTTTATCTATGACGGCCTACGACAGAATTGTCAGCAGGAATGTATTTGTCCTCTTGAAAAAGGCCGGAAGATGGATTAAAATGAAAATAATACATATCAGAGCCCGGAGAGAAGTGAGGAATTATGAAGCGGAGCCGAAACAGAAGAAATAAAAGAAAACCGAAATATGGACTGGAGAACCGTATGGCCCTGATCGGGATCACCACAGTGGTGTTAAGCCTTGCCGTGGTGGTCAATATCGGCGCGTCCTCCCTTCGGGAAAAGGACCTGGAATACCAGGCCAGGGAGCAGAACCTGGAAAAGCTGGAGGCGAAGGAAGACGCCAGGACCGCCCAGCTCGAGGAGTACCGTGTGTACGTCCAGACCAAGCAGTATGTGGAAAAGGTCGCCAAGGAAAAGCTGGGCCTGGTCAAAAAGGACGAGATTTTGTTTAAGGCAGAGGAATCCAGGTAGATCGTGTCATGGAATTTTTTATGGACTGCCCGGAAAACTGACAAATATTTCCCCCTGATCTGTTTATAATATGGTACGCAGGTTAGGAGGGATTTTTTGTGTTAAAAAGGCGGGCGGTACATAAGGACATGGCGGAGGCCAACGTTTACGCGGCCAGGCGGCTGAAGGATATGGCCCAGTCCCTGGGCGGGCTGGCAAAGACCTTCGGGCGGTGCCGGGAGGAGCCGGGGCTTTCCAGAGAGGACGGCATCGCGGCCCTGGAGGCGGCGTCGGCCATGGTATGCGGAGCGTGCGAGTCCTGCGGGATCCAGAGGGAATGCAGGCGGGGCGGGGATGATGAGAATTATTATCTGTATTATCTTCTGCGGACCTTTGAAAAAAAGGGCTGTGTGGAATATGAGGACATGCCCCGGCGGTTTCTGGAGGTATGCCGGAGAAAATCGGATTATCTGGGGCAGCTGAACCGGAACCTGGGGCGGGCCACCATGAACCTGACCTGGAAAAACCGCTTTCTGGAGAGCCGGGCCGCAGTCATGACCCAGTTTGAGGAGCTGGCGGGGATCCTGGAGGAATTTTCCGGCCAGATGGAGCAGGCCCTGGATGTGACCATGACCTGGGAGGGAGAGCTGAGGACGGTCTTACGGAAACGGCGGATCGACGTGGAAAGCCTCCTGGTGCTCCAGTACGGTCAGGGACGGCGGGAGGTGTTCATGACCGCCCGGATGACCAACGGCCGCTGTATGACGGCCAGGGACGCCTCAGAGGCCATTGCCAGGGTCATGAAGGGCAGCTTCAGCGCCGCCCGGGACGGGAAGGCCATCATCACCAGGAATCCGGCCTCTTTCCGGTTCATTGAGGACGGCAGGTACCGGATCCTGTTCGGGTCCTCCAGGGTCCCCAGGGACGGCGAGGAGGTCTCCGGCGACAGCTACACCTTTAAGAGCGGCCTTCCGGGCCAGGCCATATTAAGCCTGTCCGACGGCATGGGCAGCGGCCAGGCGGCCAGCGAGGACAGCGAGAAGGTCATGGAGCTGACGGAGCAGCTTCTGGGCACGGGCTTTTCAGCCAGGTCGGCCTTAAAGCTGGTGAACACGGTGCTTCTGCTGACCGGGCAGAACGACCGTCCGGCGACTCTGGACCTCTGCCTGGTGGATCTTTATTCCGGAGTGGCGGAGGCCATGAAGCTGGGAGCCGTGGCCTCCTTTATCATGGGCCGGGACGGTGTGGAGGTGCTGGAGTCGGAGCATGTGCCCGCCGGGGTCATGAATCCGGTGGAGCCGGTGATGATCTCAAAGAAGCTCTGGGACGGGGACCGGATCGTCATGGTCAGCGACGGCGTCCTGGACGCCATGCCGGGGGCGGAAAAGGAAGCGGCGTTTTCGGATTTCCTTGCCGGTCTGCCGGCGGCCGGGCCCCAGGAGACAGCGGAGATGATCATGGCCTTTGCCCTGTCCTTTGACGGGGAGCCCAGGGACGATATGACTGTGCTGGTGGGCGGTATCTACGGGAGATAGGAGCCGGAAACGGCAGGTCCGGACGCTGGCGGCGGCCTGCCGGTGCAGCGCTGGAAAACAGGAGATGAGAGAGTGACAGGAGAGGCTGTAAAACAGAGAGTAAGGGAATATATGCGGTCCTGGGAGATGACAGAGCCGGGGGACGGGCTCCTGGCCGGGGTGTCGGGAGGCGCCGATTCCGTCTGCCTTCTTTTCCTGCTGGACGAACTGAAAGAGGAGCTGGGGATCCGCCTGGCGGCCTTTCATTTAAACCATGGCCTGCGGGGAGCGGAGGCAGACCGGGATGAGGCCTATGTGAAGGAGATCTGCGGCCGTCTTGGCATCCCTCTGGCAGTGGCTCATGAAAATGTGGCAGAGTATGCGGCGGCCCGGGGGATCTCCGGGGAGGAGGCGGGCCGGATCCTGCGGTATGAGCATATGAAGGAGACGGCAGAGCAGTTTTCCTGTCAGAAGACGGCCACGGCCCACCACCGGGACGACAGTGCGGAAACGGTGCTTTTTAACATGTTCCGGGGGAGCGGCCTTAAAGGGCTTTCCGGGATCCGGCCGGTCCGGGGGGGGGTGATCCGGCCTCTCCTCTGCCTGTCCCGTGCAGAGATCGCCGGATACCTGGAGGAAAGAGGGATCCCCTGGTGCGAGGACTCCACCAATGGGGAAAATGTGTATACAAGAAACAGGATCCGCAACCAGCTTCTGCCCTGGGTGAAGGAAAACATCAACGCCAGGGCTCCGGAGCATATCCTGGCGGCTGCGGAGCTGGCAGCCCAGGCAGACGCGTATTTTGCGGAGCTGGCAGAAAAGCTTCTGGCGGACGCTGGGGACCTGGATCGGCTGCCGGAGGACGCGGGAGATGTTCCAGAGGCATTGGCAGTGTCCATCCCCACAGAGATCTTCGACCGCCAGCCGCCGGTGGTCCAGGGCTATCTGGTGCGGGCCATGGTATCCCGGGCAGCGGGCAGTCCCAGGGATATTTCCGCAAGGCATGTGGAGGCGGTGCGGGCCCTGACGGGGCCGGGGGGAGGAACGGAGGCGGTCCTTCCATACGGGCTCAGGGCCGTGCGGGGCTATGACCGCCTGGAGGTGGCTCCAGAAAAACGGCTTTTGTCCCGGGCGGCCGGAGAAAGGGCTTTGGAGGCATTTCCCATTAAGACCCGGCTGCTTCCTTATAAAAAAGGAATGGAAATTCCCAAAAACCAGTATACGAAATGGTTTGATTATGATAGAATCAAAGGTGCGTTATCCGTCAGGACCAGGGAAAGCGGTGATTATCTCATGATCGCCGGGGGGAAAAGAAAGCTTTTAAAGCGTTTTTTCATAGATGAAAAGATTCCGGAGGAGAAACGGGCATCCATCCCGCTTCTGACAGAGGGAAGCCATGTGCTCTGGGCCATGGGATACCGCATCAGTGAATTTTATAAGATCACGGAGAATACCCGTACTATATTGGAAGTTCAAGTTTGCAAAGGAGAAGAAAATGGCTGAAAATGTTCGTATTTTATTGAAGGAAGAAGAGGTTGATAAAAGGATCGCGGAAGTGGCGGCAATGATCAACCGGGACTATGCAGGAAAAGAGGTGCATCTGATCTGCATCTTAAAGGGCGGCGTGTTCTTTACATGCGAGCTGGCCAAGCGGCTGACGGTGCCTGTATCCATGGATTTCATGTCTGTTTCCAGCTATGGCAGCGGCACCGAGTCCTCCGGCGTGGTGCGGATCGTAAAGGATCTGGACGAATCCATTGCGGGAAAGAATGTGCTGATCGTGGAGGACATCATCGATTCTGGCCGGACCCTGGCCTATCTGATCGAGATCTTAAAGCAGAGGAACCCGGAGTCCATTCATCTGTGTACGCTGCTGGATAAGCCGGAGCGCCGTGTGAAGAAGCAGGTGAAGGTGGATTATACCTGCTTTGAGATCCCCGACGAGTTTGTGGTGGGCTTTGGCCTGGATTATGACCAGAAATACCGGAATCTTCCGTATATCGGCGTTGTAGAATTTCAGTAAGGAGGCAGCCAGTTGAAACAGAACCAGCAGTTTCGTGGAATGGGACTGATCCTGCTTGTGATGGCGCTGATCTTTTTTGCGTCCACACTGAGCCAGCAGGGAAACCTGTTCAGCGATGAGATGACATACCAGGAGTTCATGACGTCTGTGGAAAACGGCGCGATCGAGACGGCCCTGATCCGCCAGAACGCCCAGACGCCCACCGGCGTCGTAATGACGATCCTGACAAATGGAGAACGCGGAAAGATCGCCGTGTCTGATGTGATGGAGGTCCAGCAGCTTTTCCGGGAAAAGGGGATCGACTATCTGGTGGATGATGTTCCCAAAGACAATTATCTGATGACCATTATCCTTCCCATCGGTCTTTCCGCTGTGGTGATCATGTTCCTGATGATGTACATGAACGCCCGGATCGGAGGAGGCGGCGGAAACAGCAAGATGATGAACTTTGGAAAAAGCCGGGCAAAAATGAGCCGCACCAATTCGGTGGATTTTTCCAAGGTCGCCGGTCTTGAGGAAGAAAAAGAAGATTTAGAGGAAATTGTGGATTTCCTGAAAAATCCGAAAAAATATACAGATGTGGGAGCCAGGATCCCCAAGGGCGTGATCTTAGTGGGCCCTCCGGGAAGTGGTAAGACCCTCTTAGCCAAGGCTGTGGCCGGGGAGGCAGGCG